>JADMJD010000080.1 GCA_018780805.1 Rubrivivax sp.
ATACCGGCCTGTCACGCCGGGGGTCGCGGGTTCGAGTCCCGTCCGCTCCGCCAAACATTTCAAGACGCCCACGCTTCATCCGCGTGGGCGTTTTTTTTGGGCTGCGCCATGCCACGCAACATCGAGATCAAGGCCCGCCTCACGACCCTGACCGAGGTGGCAACACGCGCCGCTGCGCTGGCCACGGCCGGGCCCACGCCGCTGGTGCAGGACGACAGCTTTTTCCATTGCGCGCAGGG
This sequence comes from Rubrivivax sp., assembly GCA_018780805.1. Lineage (GTDB taxonomy): Bacteria > Pseudomonadota > Gammaproteobacteria > Burkholderiales > Burkholderiaceae_C > Rubrivivax. Next base: position 240 of record JADMJD010000080.1, read on the forward strand.
CCGGCTGAAGCTGCGCGAGTTTGCTGATGGTTCGGCCGAGCTGATTGCCTACCAGCGCCCCGACCAGGCCGGGCCCAAGACCTCTACCTACGTGCGCACGCCGGTGGCCGATGCGGCCGGCCTGCGCGCCGCGCTGGTGGCGGCCTGCGGCCTGCTCGGCCGGGTGCAGAAAGAGCGCACGCTGTACCTGGTGGGGCGCACCCGCATCCACCTGGACCGCGTGGCCGGCCTGGGTGATTTCATGGAGCTCGAGGTGGTGCTCGCCGAAGGCGAAGCTGTGGACACCGGCATCGCCGAAGCCCAACGACTGATGGTGGCACTGGGCGTGGCCCCCGAAGCGCTGGAAGAAGGCGCCTACCTGGACCTGCTGGCGGCAAGGGCACAGGCAGGGGCAAGGCCGGGCGGCTAGACTCTCGCGCCTGCATCGGAGACCCCAGACCCCATGACCGCCCCCACCGAAGCCGCGCTGCGCGCGGCGCTCAGCACCGTCATCGACCCCAACACCGGGCTCGACCTCGTCAGCGGCAAGCAGCTGCGCAACCTGCAGATCGACGGTGGCGACGTGGCCTTCGACGTCGAGCTGGGTTACCCCGCCAAGAGCCAGATGCCGGCCTTGCGCTCGGCCCTGATCGCCGCAGCCCGCACGGTGCCCGGCGTGGGCAACGTCAGCGTGCAGCTCAGCAGCAAGGTGGTGGCCCATGCCGCGCAGCGTGGTGTGCAGCTGCTGCCCAAGGTGAAGAACATCGTCGCTGTGGCCTCGGGCAAGGGTGGGGTAGGCAAGAGCACCACCACCGTGAACCTGGCGCTGGCGCTGGCCGCCGAAGGCGCCAGCGTCGGCATCCTGGACGCCGACATCTACGGCCCCAGCCAGCCGATGATGATGGGCATCTCCGGCCGGCCCGAAAGTGCCGACGGCAAGACCATGGAGCCGATGGAAAACTACGGCGTGCAGGTCATCTCCATCGGCTTCCTGATCGACGCCGACAACCCGATGATCTGGCGCGGCCCGATGGCCACGCAGGCGCTGGAGCAGCTGCTGCGCCAGACCAACTGGCGCGAGCTGGACTACCTGCTGGTCGACATGCCGCCCGGCACCGGCGACATCCAGCTCACGCTCAGCCAGAAGGTGCCGCTCACCGGCGCGGTGATCGTCACCACGCCGCAGGACATCGCGCTGCTGGACGCCAAGAAAGGCCTGAAGATGTTCGAGAAAGTGGGCGTGCCCATCCTCGGCATCGTCGAGAACATGGCCGTGCATGTGTGCTCCAACTGCGGCCACGTCGAACACATCTTCGGCGCCGACGGCGGCAAGAAGATGGCCGGCGAGTACGGCGTCGATTACCTCGGTGCGCTGCCCCTGAACCTGTCCATCCGCGAGCAGGCCGACGCCGGCCGGCCCAGCGTGGTGGCCGACCCCGATGGTGAGATCGCCGGCCTGTACAAGTCGGTGGCACGCCAGGTGGCCGTGAAGATCGCGGCCAAGGCCAAGGACTACTCGGCCAAGTTCCCGTCGATCGCCATCAGCAAGACGACCTGAGCAAACGCATCAGGTGAGCGCTTCACGGTGCAGCTGCACCGTGAAGACAGCACCACCGCCCGCGCGGTTGGCGGCGGTCAGGTCGCCGCCGTAACGCTGTACCAGCGTGCGGCTGATCCACAGGCCCAGGCCGGTGCCGTCTTTCTTGCGGGTGACGAAGGGCTGGAACAGCTGGTCCATCAGTTCGGCGTCCAGGCCGGGGCCGGAATCGGCCACGCTGATCAGCACGCTGTCCGGGTCCACGTCGCGGGTCTGCAGCCACAGCGTGCCGCCGCTGGGCATCGCGTGGATGGCGTTGACCAGCAGGTTCACCAGCACCTGCTGCAGCTCGTTGCGGTTCAGCGCCGGCTGGCAGCGGGCCTGGAAGTCGCGCCGCAGCGTGATCTGCGTGCGGGCCAGCAAATGGCCCACCAGCACCAGGCAGTCTTCGGCCACACGGGCCGTGTCCACCGGCGCGATGTAACCCGCGTAGTCAGCCGGCCGCGCAAACTGCAGCAGCTGCGTGACGATGAGCCGCATGCGTTCCACCTGCTCGTCGATCAGGCGCAGCTCGTCCTGCACCTCGGCCGCAGCGGCCGGCGACAGCTGTGTGCGCACCAAGTCCAGGTTGCCCTGGATCACGGCAATGGGGTTGTTCACCTCGTGCGCGATGCTGGCCGTCAGCTGGCCCACAGCGGCGAGCTTTTCGCTGCGCAGCAGCTGGCCCTGCGCGGCGGCCAGCTCGCGTGTGCGATCGGCCACCTTGGCATCAAGCTCGGCGTTCCAGCGCTGCAGCGCCCGCGTCTTGTCGTCGATGACGTCCAGCAGCCGGTCCAGGTGCTGGGCCAGGCGGCCGATCTCGTCCGGGCTCTCGACCGCACCGACCCGCGCGTCCAGGTCACCACCTTCGACACATTGCATGGTGGCTTCCATGCGCTCCACCGGGCGGAAGATGCTGCGCGCCCAGCGCAGCGACACCACCGAGGACACGATCATCACCGCGAAGAACACCAGACCGATGCCGGCCAGTGCACCGTACTTCAGCAGTGTGAACGGCCGCTCCAGGTAGCCCACGTACAACATGCCGACCCGTTCGCCAGCGCCGTTTTTCAGCGGCTGGTAGGCCGACACGTACCAGTCGTCCACCACGAAGGCGCGGTCGAGCCAGGTCTGGTCGCGGCCCAGCACCGCGTCGCGCACGGCCTGCGACACGCGTGTGCCGATCGCACGTTCGTCCTGCGCCGGGCCGAACAGGCGCACGTTGGTGCTGATGCGCACGTCGTCCAGGAACAGCGTGGCCGTGCCACGGCTGCCCCATTCGACAAACGGCAGCGAGCCCGGCGGGTAGACGATCTGATTGATGTGATCGATGAATCCCAGGTTGCGGTTCAGCAGCACGCCACCTTGCACATGGCCCAGCAGCCGGCCGTCGGGCGCGCGCACGGCGCGCGTGGACAACAGCACCATCGCGCGCTCTTCCCGCGTGAGCGCTGTGGGCGCGGCGTTGCGGGTGTTCACCAACGGCACCGGCACGCGGGCCAGCAGTTCGGGCGTCAGCAGCGCCTGCTGCGCCGGTCCGGGGTCCAGCACCTCGACACTGGTGTTGTCCCCCGCCGGGTTGGCCGGCAGCAGGTGGATGAAGTCCAGCCCGGCGCGCCGGCCGGCGGCTTGCAGCAGCAAGACCGGGTCGCCGTCACCGGCCAGCGCGCGGTGCAGCGCGTGGGATTCGGCGATGGCGCCGGTGCTGGCGCCGACCTCGGCCAGCACCCGCTCGAAATAACCCTGGGCCACCGCCAGGTCGGCCCGGATCTTGGTGATCAGCAGGCGGTCGAAGGCTTCGTTGCTCCACCACAGCAGCAGCGCACCCAGCAGTGGCAGCACCACCAGCAACGGCAGCAGCACCATCGCCAGCAGCTTGTTGCGGATCGACAGCGCCTGGAAGCGGCCCATGGGGTCAGCTCATCTCAAGGTGTCTGCGACCATTCGGCCACTCGCCGCTCCAGCGTGCGGCGCGAGATGCCCAGCAGCTCGGCGGCGCGCGTCTTGTCACCCTGCACCGAATCAAGCACCGCCAGGATGTGCTGCTTTTCCATCAGGTGCAGGTCGGTCGGCCCGCCGGCCGACGGCGGCGCGACGGTCGCCACGCGCGGGCGCGGCAGGCTCTGGTACAGCGCCGAGACGTTGAGCGCACCGACGATCAGCGAACGTTCGATCAGGTTGCGCAACTCGCGCACGTTGCCCGGCCAGTCGTACTGCTGCAGGTAGCCCATCTCGGCCTCCGTCACCTCGATCGGTGCCACGCCCAGGCGCGGCGACAGGCTGTCGATGAAGTGCGCCACCAGTGCAGGGATGTCCTCCTTGTGCGCGCGCAGCGGCGGCAGCTTGAGCTCCACCACCTGCAGCCGGTAGTACAGGTCGGCGCGGAAGCGGCCGCTGGCCACGTCGTCGGACAAGGGCCGGTTGGTGGCCGCGACGATGCGCACGTCCACCGGGATCTCGCGTTCGCTGCCCAGCGGGCGCACGCGCCGGTCTTCCAGCACACGCAGCAGCGTGGCCTGCAGCGGCGCGGGCAGCTCGCCCACCTCGTCCAGGAACAGCGTGCCGCCCTGGGCCACGACGAACAGGCCTTCGCCGCCATGGTGGCCAAAGAGTTCGGCCTCCAGCTGCGCCGGTGCGGTGGTGGCGCAGTTCACCGGCACGAAGGGCGCCGCGGCGTGCGGGCTCAGCCGGTGCAGTGCCATCGCGGCCAGCTCCTTGCCGGTGCCGGATTCGCCGCTCAGCAGCACGGTGGAATCCACCGCGGCCACGCGGTGCAGCGCCGCCTGCAGGCCCTTGATGACGATGCTGCCACCCACCAGGCCATCGGCCGGCGGCGTGCGCTGCAGCAGCTCGCGCCGCAGCACCCAGTTCTCGCGCCGCAGCCGCGCGCGCTCCAGGCCATGGCGCACCGCGCCCAGCACCTGCGTGACGCGGAAGGGCTTGAGCAGCATGTCACCGGCGCCGGCGCGCAGGGCTTCGATGGCGGTCTCCAGGTCGGCAAATGCGGTGATCAGCACCACCTCGGCGGTTTCTCCGCGCGCCCGCAGCTCCTTCAGCAGCGCAATGCCGTTCTGGCCGGGCAGTGCGATGTCCAGCACCACCAGATCGACATGGTGCTGGCGCAGCAGGCCTTCCGCTTCTTCGGCCGAGCCGGCGGTGAGCACCCGCGCCACGCGCGGGGCCAGCGCCTTTTCGAGGAAGTGCCGCATGCCGGGCTCGTCATCGACGACGAGCACCACGGCGCGTGGCCAGTGGTCGCTGTCGTCAACGGGCATGCGGGGCCTGCAGCTGCTGCAGTTCGGCCACAGTGTTGGCGTTGAAAAACGCGGCGGCGTCGTCGAAGGGCACCACGGCTACGCGGTGGCGGGCCGTCCAGCGGTCGATCTTGCGTTCGCCGGCCTGCAGGTAGGCCACCAGGTCTTCCATCAGTTCGGTGCGCAGCAGGCAGAACACCGGCTGGGTGCGCAGCACACCGTCTTCATTTGTGGCCGCCATCGCGATGTCAGCGCCTTCGGCCTGCAGCGCCTGCGCCAGGCGGGCCACCAGGTCGGCCGGGAAGTTCGGCGTGTCGCAGGGCACGGTGACGAGGTAGGGCGTCTCGCAGCGCTCCAGCCCCGCCAGCAAGCCCGCCAGCGGGCCGGGGTAGTCGGGCAGCACATCGGGCCAGACCGGCGCGCCCAGGGCCTCGTAGGCGCCCAGGTTGCGGTTGGCGTTGATCATCAGCTCGCCCACCTGAGGCTGCAGGCGCAGCAGCGCGTGCAGCGCCAGCGGGATGCCGTGGTGGTTCTGCAGGCCCTTGTCGACCCCGCCCATGCGGCTGCCGCGCCCGCCGGCCAGGATCAGGCCGGTGATCTGATCGATGGGGATCATGTTTCCAGCAGGTCGAAGCCCTGCACCTCGATCTGGATGAACACACGCGTCACGGCCGCCAGCGCGGCGTAAACGCGGGCCGCTGGCTGGGCCTGCACCGCGTCGCACAGCGCCTCGGCCCAGGGTTGCACATGGGCGCGGAAGAAGCGGCGCTGCTGCTCCAGGTTGCACACGGCCACGTCGTCTCCGGCGATCAACCAGCGCATGACCTCAAACACGAAAGCCACGTGATCCTCGGTCTCGAAACGCTGTTCGTCGCGGCCCAGGCCCAGCGTGGCCAGGTCGGCGCGCAGCACGGCCAGCGGTTTGTCGTTCAGGAAGCCGCTGAGGTAGTAGCTGCCGTACAGGAACACCTCGGGTTTGCCGACACCGCCGAAGAGTGCGTCGTACTCGGTCGCAGCCGCGGCCGGTGTGGTGGCGCGCAATGCGGCCACCAGGTCCTGCCAGGTGGCTTCCAGCAGGCCACCACCTTCGGGAGCTTGCGTCACGGCGACACGGAACTGCGCCAGCAGCGCGTCGTCCGGCGGCGCGATCCACAGCTGCGCCAGCAGGCCGTAGAGCTCGGCGCGTGCCAGCTCTTCGCTGTGGTCGGCGCTGGCGAAGGAGAGGGCGGTGAGTTGGCTCATAGATCCGTGATGCGCACTTCGTTCGGGTTGCTGTGCAGGTCGATCACTCGGCAGTCGCCGCACATTTTCAGGCGTTCGGCGCCCGCGCCCTGGAAGGCACTGTGGCCGGCCAGTTTCTGCAGCATGTTCTCGATCGCGCGCTGGGTGCCGAAGCCCTTGCCGCAGCGCACGCAGGCATAGGGCTGCATCTGCGCCAGCACCCGCAGGTTCTTGCGGGCCTTGCCTTCATCGGCCAGCCACAGGCGCGGCTGCAGCGTGATCGCGTCTTCAGGGCAGGTGCTGGCGCACAGGCCGCATTGCACGCAGTTCTTTTCGATGAAACGCAGCTGCGGCTGATCGGGGTTGTCGGCCAGCGCCTTCTCGGGGCAGGCGCCGACACAGGACAGGCACAGTGTGCAGCGGTCGGTGTCCACCAACAGCGAGCCGAAGGGTGCGCCGGCGGCCGGCAGCGCGATGGCCTCGGGCACCGCCGCGGCCGGTGCCTGGGCCAGCAGGTGGTCCAGTGCCAGGTCCAGCGTCGCGCGTTTGTCGGCCTGCACCGCAAACGCGGCGGGTTTGGCCGGGGGCTGTGCTGCGAGGGCTGCCAGGGCGGCGTCCAGTGCCGCCGGGTCGCTGGCCTCGATCAGGCGGAAGTGCGTGCCGCTGTAACCCAGCCCGCTGACGATGGCCTGCGCCACCGCCATCTGCTCGGCCAGTGCACGCCGGTAGTCGGGCGCTTCTTCGTTGGTCAGCAGCACCCAGACCTGCGACGCGCCTTGTGCGACGGCGGACAGCCACAGGTCCAGGCCCACGCTGGCGGTGTGCCACAGCGCCACCGGCAGCACACGGGCCGGCACGCCGTTCAGTGTCTTGCTGACGCGTGCGGCGCGGCCCAGCGCCTCGATGGCGCGGGCGCCGGCCTTTTCGCTGTGCAGCAGCAGCGCGGCGTCGCGGCCACCGGCGGCGGCGTAGGCGGTCAGCATGGTGCGCATGCGCTTGCCCTGGTCGGCCGGGCCGGGGTAGCCGTAGCTCAAGGCCCCGCTGGGGCACACGGTGCTGCAGGCCCCGCAGCCCACGCACAGGTGCGGCTCGACGACGATGCCGCCGCCCACCGGCCGCGGCAGGGCCGGCGCGCCGGACACACGCGGCGCCTTGCCGACCTGCTTGCCCTTCATCGACGCATCGCTGCGGATGGCCTGGGCGGAACAGACGTCGATGCAGGCCCGGCAGCCGATCTGTTCGTTGCGGCTGTGCGCGCAGATGTTCTGCTGGTAGCGGAAGAACTTGGGTTTTTCGAACTCGCCGACGGCCTCGCGCAGCTCGACCACGGCGTGTGTCAGCGCCACCGGGTCGGTGGCGTGCCAGTAACCCTGAGGCGGCTGGTGCATCGTGAAGGCGGGCGTCGGCTGCAGGTCCAGCACGAGGTCGAAACGTTCGCGGCTGGTCTGCGCCCCGCGGCTGAAGTCGATCGCACCCGGCGCCTCGCACACCCGCACACAGTCGCGGTGGCTGCTGCACTTCGCCATGTCCACCGCATAGCTGAAGTCGATCGCACCTTCCGGGCAGGCCTCGATGCAGGCGTTGCAGCGGGTGCAGAGGTCCAGCGCGATCGGGTTGTCGCTGCCCCATTCGGCGTCGAAGGCGCCGAGCCAGCCGCTGAGCTTGGCCAGCGCGCCCCGGTGCACGACGTGTTCACGTTGCTGGGCCAGCGCGCCGCCAGTCACCAGCAGCGTCAGGTCCAGCTTGTCGCTCAGCAGCGCCGCGGCCTGCTGGGCCGCATCGGCGGGGCCGATGACCAGGCAGCGGCCTTCGGAGCGGTAGCCCACCGTCGTCACCGGCTCCGGCGCCGGCAGCTGCGCCGCGGCGATCAGCGCTGCGAGCTTGGGCGTGGCACCGCGTGCGTCCTTGGACCAGCCGCCGGTTTCGCGGATGTTGACGAAGTGGATGGGCCGTTCGGTGATGCTGGCCGCGCCCTCGGTCTGTTCGTTCAGTTCGACGAACAAGCGCTGTTCCTGCGTGCAGGCGACCAGCAGCGTCTAGGCGCTGCTGGCGGTGGCCTTGGCGGCACGCTGGAAAGCCGGCGCCTCGCGCCGGCACAACACGCTCAGCGGTGTCTCGATGCCGTCAGGGTGCGCGCCCGGGGTCCTGGACAGGGCCTGGCTCAGCGCCGTCCGGTCCAGCGGCATCGTGCGGTTGCAGTCGCAGATCAGGGTCTTCATCGGTGGCGGCGGCTTCGGTGAGGGCAGGGGCTTCAGGCGGGACCGGCGCCGCGGTGGGCGGCGGCTCGGGGAACAAGTCCAGGGCCTTGGACTGCGTCATCAGGCGCAGCATGGCTTCCGGGATCGGGTCGGGTTTGCCGTAGTCGTCGATGTAGATGTCCAGCCCGTCCATCACGTTGAAGTGTGGGTCGGTGAACAGCTGCTTCAGCGCGGCGTTGCGTACCTCGGGCGTGACGTTGGGTGTGACGAAGCGGCGGAAGTCGGAAGCTGGCGTCAGCGCGCGGGCTTCTTCCAGCGTCGGGGCGGGTGGCGCCGGCTCGGCGGCGGGGACCTCAGGCTCGGCCGCGACCGGCGCCGCAGCCACCATCACCGGTGGTGCCGCGGCCGGGGGCGGCACTGCCGGCAACTCGGCCACCGTCGCCCCCTGGCGCACCTGCGCCTTGCGCCGCGACCAGCGCGACAGGAAACCGTCGTCTTCACGCGCTGCCACGGTGCTCAGCGCTGCTCGGGGTTGCGGAACGAGGCCGGGCGCGCGCGGCGCTTGGGCTCGGGCCGGTAGTGTTCGTCCACGTAGGCCTGCAGGCCAGCGCGCACCTCGTCGGGCATCGGCAGGTTGTCAACGCGCTCCTGCGCGTCCAGCCAGCGGCCGGCCTCGTGGTAGGACACGGTCACGATCTCCGGCCGCGGCACCGGCGGGTCGGTGGCATCCGGTCTCTCGTCCAATCGCCAGGTGACGAACCACACGGCCTGGCCGGAGCTGAGGTTGAGGTAGTAGCCCTCGGCTTCGTCGCGGTAGAGCGCGACCTGCAGGCCCGGGTACAGCCACTGCGCGGTGTCGCCATCGTCGCGCAGCAGGCGCGGTTCGGTGCCAAAACCGCCTTCGTCCAGCACCACCTCGGCGACGCGGAAACCCCAGTCCTCCCATTGGTTGGGTTGGCGGCGGCGCTCCATGCGCACGGCCACGGTCAAACGGGGGCGTTGGTCCATGAGGGGCGCGATTCTAGGCGGCGGGTCCGGATCGCATGACCCGGACGTGCTGAGAAAAGGCCCGTGCGGACGCTCTGTCGCTCGGTGCGACAACTTGTCGCACCAGCGTCCGGACTGACCCTGATGAAGTGGCCCTATGCATGGGCAGTAATATCGCTCAGATATGCATGCCCCTGCATGGGCCTGCGCTGCCGGAGAAGTGACCATGGACCAAGACCCCTCGAAGCTGCTGTCCCGCCGTCGTGTGTTTGCGGGCGCGGGCACCGCTGGCGCACTCGCCGCCGCGGCTGCCGTTTTGCCGCTGGCCGACAAGCCCGAGGCCACGACCACCGCTGACGCCGGCACGCAGGCCGGCGAGGCCGATGGCCGCTACCAGGCCACACCCCACGTGCTGCACTACTACCAGACCGCGCGCGTCTGAGGCCGCAGGAGACAACCCCATGATGTTGACCCGAAAATCAGGCTCTTCCGGCTCGGCCGGCTCCTCTGGCGCCCCCGCTTCCGGCCTGGTGGCCCACCTGGCGCAAGGCCTGTCGCGCGCCGTGCCGACGATGGACCGCCGCGCCTTCCTGCGCCGCTCCGGCCTCGGCGTCGGTGCCGGCATCGCCACCTCGCAGCTGACCCTGGTGAAGAAGGCGCAGGCCGCCGACGCCCCGAAGGACGGCGGCAAGAAGATCGAGGTCAAGCGCACCGTCTGCGGCCACTGCTCGGTGGGTTGCGCCATCGACGCCGTGGTCGAAAACGGCGTCTGGGTGCGCCAGGAGCCGGTGTTCGACAGCCCGATCAACCTGGGCGCCCATTGCGCCAAGGGTGCCGCGGTGCGTGAAAACGGCCACGGGGAATACCGGCTGCGCACGCCGATGAAGCTGATTGACGGCAAGTACCAGCGCATCAGCTGGGACCAGGCGCTCGATGAGATCAGCAAGAAGATGCTGGCGCTGCGCGAGCAGAGCGGGCCGGACTCGGTCTACGTCGTCGGCTCCTCCAAGCACAACAACGAGCAGGCCTACCTGCTGCGCAAGTGGATGAGCTTCTGGGGCAGCAACAACTGCGACCACCAGGCCCGCATCTGCCACTCCACCACCGTGGCCGGCGTGGCCAACACGTGGGGGTACGGTGCGATGACCAACTCCTACAACGACATGCAGAACAGCAAGGCTGCGCTGTACATCGGCAGCAACGCCGCTGAAGCGCATCCGGTGTCGATGCTGCACATGCTGCATGCCAAGGAAGCCGGCTGCAAGATGATCGTGGTCGACCCTCGTTTCACGCGCACGGCGGCCAAGGCCGACCAGTTTGTGCGCCTGCGCTCGGGCACCGACATCCCCTTCCTGTTCGGTGTGCTGCACCACATCTTCAAGAACGGCTGGGAAGACAAGAAGTACCTGGACGACCGTGTCTACGGCATGGCCAAGGTGCATGAAGACGTGTTGGCCAAGTGGACACCCGACAAGGTGCTGGAGGTCTGCGGTGTGGACGAGGCCACCACCTACAAGGTGGCCGAGACCATGGCCAAGAACCGCCCCAGCACCATCGTCTGGTGCATGGGCCAGACCCAGCACACCATCGGCAACGCGATGGTGCGCGCGTCCTGCATCCTGCAGCTGGCGCTGGGCAACGTGGGTGTCAGCGGTGGCGGCACCAACATCTTCCGCGGCCACGACAACGTGCAGGGTGCCACCGACGTCGGCCCCAACCCCGACAGCCTGCCGGGCTATTACGGCCTGGCCGAAGGGTCGTTCAAGCACTTCGCCAACGCCTGGGGCGTGGACTTCGAGTGGATCAAGAAGCGCTACGCACCGGGCATGATGACCAAGCCCGGCATGACCGTGTCGCGCTGGATCGACGGCGTGACCGAGAAGAACGAACTCATCGACCAGGAAAGCAACCTGCGCGGCGTGTTTTTCTGGGGCCACGCGCCCAACTCGCAGACCCGCGGTCTGGAGATGAAGAAGGCGATGGACAAACTCGACCTGCTGGTCGTGGTCGATCCCTTCCCCAGCGCCACCGCGGCGATGGCGGCCATGCCCGGCAAGCCTGAAGACCTGAACCCCAATCGCGCCGTCTACCTGCTGCCGGCCTGCACGCAGTTCGAGACCACGGGCTCCTGCACCGCGTCCAACCGCTCCATCCAGTGGCGCGAGAAGGTCATGGACCCGCTGTGGGAAAGCCGCACCGACCACATGATCATGTTCCAGCTGGCGCAGAAGCTGGGCTTCGACAAGGAACTGGTCAAGAACTACAAGATGGTGAAGGGCAAGGGCGGCATGGAAGAGCCCGAGACCGAGTCCATCCTGCGTGAGATCAACAAGAGCGTCTGGACCATCGGCTACACCGGCCAGAGCCCGGAGCGCCTGAAGGCCCACATGCGCAACATGAACGTCTTCGACGTGAAGACGCTGCGCGCCAAGGGCGGCATCGACAAGGAGACCGGCTACAAGCTCGACGGCGACTACTTCGGCCTGCCCTGGCCGTGTTACGGCACGCCCGAGCTCAAGCACCCGGGCAGCCCGAACCTGTACGACACCTCCAAACATGTGATGGAAGGTGGCGGCAACTTCCGCGCGAACTTCGGTGTCGAGCGTGACGGTGAATCGCTGCTGGCCGGCGAGGGCTCGCACTCCTTGGGCGCCGATCTCACGATGGGCTACCCGGAGTTCGACCACCTGCTGCTGAAGAAACTCGGTTGGTGGGGCGACCTGACGGAGGCCGAACAGAAGGCCGCCGAAGGCAAGAACTGGAAGACCGACCCCTCGGGCGGCATCATCCGTGTGGCCATGCAGGTGCACGGCTGCCACCCGTTCGGCAACGCCAAGGCGCGTGCCGTGGTCTGGAACTTCCCCGATCCGATCCCGCAGCACCGCGAGCCGCTGTACAGCAACCGCGCGGACCTGGTCGCCAAGTACCCGACACACGACGACAAGAAGGCTTTCTGGCGCCTGCCCACGCTCTACAAGAGCGTGCAGGAGAAAAACAAGGACATCGGCAAGACCTTCCCGCTGGTGATGACCAGCGGCCGCCTGGTCGAATACGAAGGTGGTGGCGAAGAGACGCGCTCCAACCCCTGGCTGGCCGAGTTGCAGCAGGACATGTTTGTCGAGATCAACCCCAAGGTGGCCAACGACCGCGGCATCCGCAACGGCGAATACGTGTGGGTCAAGACCCCGCCGATGCTGGCCGTGCCCGAGTTCAAGGGCATCCGCGTCAAGGCCCTGGTGACCGAGCGCGTGGACGCCGAGACGGTGTTCCTGCCCTTCCACTTCTCGGGCCGATGGGGTGGCGTAGACCTGGCGCCGTATTACCCGCAGGGCGCGATGCCCGTGGTGCGCGGCGAGGCGGTCAACACCGCCACCACCTACGGCTACGACAGCGTGACGATGATGCAAGAGACCAA
>JADMJD010000038.1 GCA_018780805.1 Rubrivivax sp.
AAGATGCGGTGCGTGTAGTCCCAGTAGTCCTTCAGCGTCTCGCCCTTGTAGGCGAACACCGGCGTGCCGGCGGCCACCAGCGCGGCGGCGGCGTGGTCCTGCGTGCTGAAGATGTTGCACGAGGCCCAGCGCACGTCGGCGCCCAGGGCCTGCAGCGTTTCCACCAGCACGGCGGTCTGGATGGTCATGTGCAGGCTGCCCGTGATGCGGGCGCCCTTGAGCGGCTGCTTGGGGGTGAATTCTTCGCGGATGGCCATCAGACCGGGCATCTCGGTCTCGGCGATCAGGATTTCCTTGCGGCCGAAGGCGGCTTGGCCCAGGTCGGCAATGGCGTGTTCGGGGATGGCGTGCGGCTTCAGGACGGCGTTCATGCAGGGCTCCAGAAAAAGGGGGGCCCGCAAGCAGCACAAAAGGAGAAAGATTCACTCACTCACGCGCGCTGGATGCGGGTGAGCGCCGTTGCCTGTGAAGGGTCCCGAGCCTGGGGCGCCTCGCCATGACGGCAGCACCTTGCAACGCTCCTCGGAACAATCCGGAGTTTAGCAGCGGCTCGCTGGGCGCGTGCGAGACTTCCTGCATGATCCCTGCCACTTGCCGACCATTGGCCGATTTGCCGCCCGCTGCACTGGCCGGTGTGGCTGGTGTGCTGACCGACATCGACGACACGCTCACATGCGACGGCGCCATCGAACCCGTGGCCCTGGCAGCCTTGCAGGCCCTGGCCGATGCCGGGCTGCCGGTCTTGGCCATCACCGGCCGCCCGCTGGGCTGGAGCGAACCCTTCGCCCGCACCTGGCCGCTGCAGGCCATCGTGGCGGAAAACGGCGCCGTCGGCGTCTGGCGCGACGGGCCTGCGCTGATCACCGAGTTTGTGCAGGACGCCACCACCCGCGCGCACAACGCCCAGAGGCTGCGCGCCGTGGCCACGCGTGTGCTGGCCGAGGTGCCGGGCGCCACGCTGGCGCGCGACAGCGCCGGCCGCGTGACCGACATCGCCATCGACCACAGCGAGTTTGTGCAGCTGCCACCCGCCGCCGTCGCGCAGGTGGTGGCGCTGATGCAGGCCGAAGGCATGCACGCCACGGTCAGCTCCATCCACATCAACGGCTGGTTCGGGGCACACGACAAGTGGAGCGGCGCCTGCTGGATCGTGCAACGGTTGCTGGGCCGCGACCTGGCGGCCGAGACCGACCGCTGGCTCTACGTGGGCGATTCCACCAACGACCAGGTGATGTTCGGCCACTTTGCGCTCAGCGTGGGCGTGGCCAACCTGCGGCACTTTGCCGCGCAGCTGCACACCTGGCCGGCCTGCATCACCGAGGGCGAACGTGGCGCAGGGTTTGCCGAGCTGGTGCAGCGCCTGCTGGCGGCACGCGGGGCCCGGGTCAGCGCGGCGTGAGGAAGGTGCACATGCGGTCCAGCTCGGCGGCGAGTGCAGCGCGGTGGCCGGCGTCGCGCGGCGCACGGCCCGCCACGTAGCCGATGTCGGGCGTCAGCACCCCGCCTTGCCAGGCCAGGTTGGCCCAGCCGATGACCTGGTCGCGCCACAACATCGGCAGCGCGTAGTAACCGCGCACACGCTGCGGTGCCGGCGTGTAGGCCTCGAAGCGGTAGGCCCAGCCCCACAGCAGCTCAAAACGCCGCCGGTCCCAGACGATGGGGTCGAAAGGCGCAAGCAGGCGCACGCTGTCGTCCACCGCATGCCGGCGCGAGGCCGGGTTTTCGCCCGCGGGCCAGATCCAGTCCACGCCGTCCACGGCCACCACCGGGTGGCGCGTGCGCGCGCGTCGGGCGGCGTCACGGCGGTCGTGTTCCCACTGGGGGGCGCCGCCCCGCAGGTGGCTCACCAGCGCCGTGAAGCTGGGCCAGGGCAAGGGTGCGTACTTGTTGAGCACGACGTCGACCAGCGCGTCGAGCGCGGCGCACGGGTCTTGCGCTGGCGGGTGCACATCGCGTGCCGCGTAGACCCGCACCCCGCCGTCGCGCCGGGCAATGCGCAGCAGGCCGCGGTAGTGCATGCCGTCCAGCAGCTGCGTGCTGGCCTTGCTGTTGCCGCCGAACCAGTTTTTGCTCCTGCCATGCTGGAAGGCGGCGTCCACCTCCCGCGGGTGCACGCTGCCACGTTCGCGGATGAAGTCCAGCACCGCATGGGCCTGGGCCCAACGGGCCTGGGGCCATGCCGTGCGCGGGGTGCGGGGGTGCATCAGCGTGTGCGTGGCACGCGGCAGGAAACCGTAGTTGACGAAGAAGTCTTCTTCGATGGCCAGCCGCGGGTAGCGCCGCTCCAGATCGCCAGCGCGGTAGTCGGCCACGCGGTGGCGCAGCGTCAGGTCTTGAGCGCGGGCGGGCGCGCGGATCGGGTCGGCCTGCACAAATCCCAGGCGTTTCAGGGCGCCGGGCAAGGAAGTGGGTTTGAACAGGCTGCGTGCCACGGCATGGCGGCGCAAGGCGTCGAGGTCGGGTGCGGGCATGGGTCAGCGCGTGGCGGCCAACTGGCGGCGCAGGAAGGCGGCATAGGGCTCGATGGCGGCCAGGTCGGCGGCGGTCAGCGCCTGCGGCACTGCGTTGGCCGCCGTGGCGGGGCGGTCCAGATCGGCCCGCAACGCCAGCCAGGCCTGCTGCCAGCGCGCCAGCGTGGCAGCAGGCAGGCCCGGCCGGGCGACGTACATCGGCCCCGGGATGGACTCGACCCGGGCCAGGCTGCGTTGGCCAGCGGGCGTCTGCGCGGGCAGGCCCTGGAGTTGGGAGGCGGCGGCCACGACGGCGGCCACTTCATCACGCTCCAGCGCATACAGCGCACTGTTGATCGACGTCAGGGTCTGCACCGTGGCGCCGTCGGGGCCGCTCAGCCCTTGGTCGTCCAACCAACGTGCCCCCACCGCGGCGGTGAGCGACAGCAGGTCCAGCATGCCCACGCGCGCGCCGCGCAGGTCGGCCGGCGTGCGCACCGGGCCAGCGCCGCGCACCAGCACCAGCACCGGTGTGGCGGCAATGGTGCGCGCCAGCGGTGCCCAGGCCCAGTCGGCCACGGCCACGCGCGCCAGGTGGGCGGGCAGCAGCGCGGCGTCGAACTCGACCCGCCGCACGGCGTCGGCCAAGGCCCGGAAATCCCGCGCGGTGTAGGTCTCCACCACCAGCCCCAGGCGCTGCGACAGCTGCTCGCGCACCGGCCGGAAGGTCGCCATCAAGGCCGGTGGTGACAGGTAGGGTGCCAGCCCCAGGCGCAGGGTCTCGCTGGCCTGCAGCCGGCCGGGCAGGAGCGCCGGCCCAGCGGCCGTGGCCAGCAGCACCTGGCGGCGGTTCGGGGTGTTGTTCATGGCAGGTGCAACAGGCGGTCCAGTTCGGCCAGCAACAGCCCGACGTCCAGCGGCTTGGTCATGATGGCGTCAAAGCCGGCGGCGCGCATGTGGTCGATGTCGGCCTTCATGGCCTGGGCCGTGAGCGCCAGCAACGGCACCGCGGCCAGCGCCGGATCGGCCTTCAGGCGCCGGCACAGCGCCAGGCCGTCCAGGCCGGGCAGATCGATGTCGATGATGGCCAGGTCCGGCGGGGCCGATTGCAGCAGCGCCAGACCGGCCAGACCGTCATCGGCCATGTCCAGCTGCAACATCGGACGCAGCGCCAGCACCTCGGCCATCAGGCGGCGGTTGGACGGGTTGTCCTCGACGTAAACCACGCGCCGCGACACGGTGGCCCTTGGCCCGGCGGTGGCGGGGGCTGGTGCCACGTCGCCGTGCCGGTCGTTGGCCGACGCCGCTGGCAGCGTGACGCTGAAGCAGGTGCCCTGGCCCGGCTGGGACTGCACGGCCAGCGCGCCGCCCATCAGCTCGACGAAGCGGCGCGTGATCACGAGCCCGATGCCGGTGCCTTCGGCCGCGCCGTTGTCGAAGCGGGTGAAGGGCACGTAGAGCTGCGCCAGCTGCTCGGCCGACAAGCCGCGGCCGGTGTCGGCCACCTCCAGCGTGACGCGGCCCCCCTCGGCCTGCCAGCCCAGCTGCACATGGCCGCCCGGCCGGTTGTACTTGACCGCGTTGGACAGCAGGTTGCCCAGCACCTGCAGCAGGCGGCGCCGATCGGCCTGCACCCAGGTGGCGGCCGATGCCGCCGGGGGCGTGACCAGCACAACGGCTTGGCGCTCGGCCAACGGCGCGGCCATCTGCAGCGCTTGTTGCACCACGTCGTCCAGCGCCACCGGCTCCAGTGAGACCGTCATCGCGCCGGCTTCGATGCGGGCCAGGTCCAGCACCTCGTCGATCAGTGCCAGCAGGTGCCAGCCCGCGGTCTCGATCTGCGCGATGCGCTGCCGCTGCGTGTCGTCCAGGTCGGGCCGCGGCAGCGCCAGCAGCTGCGCAAAACCCAGGATGGCGTTCAGCGGGGTGCGCAACTCATGGCTCATGCGCGACAGGAACTCGCTCTTGGCACGGCTGGCCTGTTCGGCCGCGTCCAGCGCCTGGCGCAGGGCCTGGGTGCGCTCGGCCACACGGTGCTCCAGCGATTCGTTGGCGGCGCGCAAGGCAGTCTCGGCTTCGACCCGATCGGTCAGGTCGGTCAAGGTGCTGACCACAAAGGCCGGCTTGACGCCGTCGGGCCCCAGGATGGGCGCACTGCTGATCTGCAGCCAGCGCTGTGTGCCGTCGCCACGCAACACCTGCACCAGTGGTTCGTGCTGCGGCAGGCCGGTGGCCAGGGCGCGCCAGGCCGGGCGGTCCGGCAGCGGCAGCGGCTGGCCGTCGGCGCGGAACATCGGCACCCGCGGCAGGCCCGTGGACTGCGCCAGCAACTTGTCGCGCGGCAGGCCCAGGGTGCGTGCCGCGGCTTCGTTGCAGACCACGATGCGCGCCTGCTCGTCCTGCACCAGCAGGCCTTCGCTGAGCACGTCCACCACGGTGCGCAGCCGTTGTTCGCTGTCCTGCAGCGCCTGCACCTGCGCTTGCACCGCCTGTGACATGCGGTTGAAGGCCTCGGCCACCTGGCGCACCTCGGCCGTGCCCGCCAGCGGCAGCTGCACCGTCAGGTCGCCCGCCGCGATGCGTCGGCTGGCCTGCACCAGGCGGTCGGCACCGGTGCCCAGCACCGACAGCACGGCGGCCAGCAGCGTCACACCACCGGCCAGCACCAACCCGCCGATCAGCAGGTTGTTGCGCGTCAGGCGGCGGCGGGCGTTGTCCAGCACGTCGGTGTGCAGCTGCACCTGCGCCTCGCCGTAGCGCATGCCCGACAGATCCAGCGGCAGGCTCAGTGTCGGCCCGGGCCCGGGGGTGCCCGCCATCGCCACCGGCTGGCCCTGGCGGTCCAGCACCGTCAGGGCCGCCAGGCCCTGCGGGCCCACGCTGCGCTGCACCAGTTCCTGCAGCGTGGCGTAGTCGCGGGCCGCCAGCAGCGGTGCGATGGCCGCGCCGGTGAGCGGGCGGATCACCATCGCCTGGTCGGCCAGGCTTTCTTCCAGCGCCTGCGCCATCTGGCTCTGCGCGTTCCATTGCAGCAAGGCCAGCATGCTGCCGAACGTGACCAGGCTGGCCAGCAAGATCCGTGAGCGAAAGGAGCGCAGCATCGGCGTCCATTGTGCGGCGACAATTTGCATCTTCGCCTCGAACCAAACCCGACGATGCCGACCACCCTGGGAACCCCGAACTCGCCCCACGCCACCCGCGTCATGCTGCTGGGCAGCGGCGAACTGGGCAAGGAAGTGCTGATCGCGCTGCAGCGCCTGGGCGTGGAGACCATCGCCGTGGACCGCTACGACGGCGCCCCCGGCCAGCAGGTGGCGCACCACGCACACACCATCACGATGAGCGATCCGGCCGCGCTGCGTGCGCTCATCGAAGCCGAAAAACCGATGCTGGTGGTGCCCGAGATCGAGGCCATCGCCACGCCCGCGCTGCAGGCCATGGAAGCCGAGGGCCTGGTGCGTGTGATCCCCACCGCGCGTGCTGCGCGGCTGACGATGGACCGTGAAGGCATCCGCCGCCTGGCCGCCGAGACCCTGGGCCTGCCAACCAGTCCCTACCAGTTCTGCGATTCGCTGGCCGAGTTGCAGGCGGCCATCGACGGCGTGGACGGCCCGGGCATCGGCTATCCCTGCATCGTCAAGCCGGTGATGAGCAGCTCCGGCAAGGGCCAGAGCAAGATCGACGGCCCGGCCGATGTGCAAAAGGCCTGGGATTACGCCATGGCCGGCGGGCGGGTGAGCCATGGCCGCGTGATCGTCGAAGGTTTCATCGACTTCGACTACGAGATCACGCTGCTCACCGTGCGCGCCGCGCAGGGCACGGTGTTCTGCGCGCCCATCGGCCACGTGCAGGTGAGTGGCGACTATGTGGAAAGCTGGCAGCCGCACCCCATGCACCCGGCCGCACTGGCACGTGCACAGCAGATCGCGCAGACCATCACCGACGACCTGGGCGGCCACGGCCTGTTTGGTGTGGAGCTCTTCGTCAAGGGTGAAGAGGTCTGGTTCAGCGAGGTCAGCCCGCGCCCGCACGACACCGGCATGGTGACCATGGTCACGCAGTGGCAGAACGAGTTCGAGCTGCACGCACGCGCCATCCTGGGCCTGCCGGTGGACACCAGCCTGATGAGCCCGGGCGCCAGCGCCGTCATCTACGGCGGCGTGGACGCCAGCGGCATCGTCTTCGACGGTGTCGCCGACGCGCTGGCCGAACCCGGCACCGAGCTGCGGCTGTTCGGCAAGCCCGAGAGTTTCGTCAAGCGCCGCATGGGTGTGGCGCTGGCGCGGGATGTGGACACCGATCTGGCCCGGGCCAAGGCCAAACGTGCTGCGGCGAAGGTCAAACCGAGAGTGGTCTGAGCCGGTTGTTTCAGCGGTAGGTGGCCAGCAGGATGCTGGTTTCGGTGTGGCGGATGCCCTTGATCAGCCGCACCCGCTCCAGCACCTGCGACAGCTCGGCGGTGGAGCCGGCACGCAGCTCGGCCAGCAGGTCCCAGCGGCCGTTGGTGTCGTGCAGCGCCACCAGGCCGGGTTCGCCCATCAGGTGGGCCACCACCTCGCGGGTCTGGTTGCCCTCCACCTGCACGCCCATCCAGGCGCGTATGCCCTGCGGCTCGGCATCCGGCCGCAGGCGCACGGTGTAGCCCGTGATGACCTGTTCGTCTTCCAGCTTGCGCAGCCGGTTGGCCACGGTGCCGCGTGACACACCCAGCTTGAGCGCCAGCGTGGCCGTCGGCAGGCGGGCGTCCTGCCGCAGCAGCGCAATCAGCTGGTGGTCGGTTTCGTCCAGGGCCATGCAGGCATTGTGGCCTGCCGTGACAATGCCCGGATGCCAAGTGATCGAAGCGACCCGTTGCACGGCCTGCAGGTCTTCCAGCGCGGCTGGTTGTCGTCCAACAACCTGCTGATCCACGCCGCGCCCGGCGAGGCGGGCGCGCTGCTGGTCGACACCGGCCACGTCAACCATGCACCACAGACCGAAGCGCTGCTGCGCCAGGCCCTGGCCGGCCGGCCGCTGGTGCGGGTGCTGAACACCCACCTGCACAGCGACCACTGCGGCGGCAACGCCACGCTGCAGCGGGCGTTTGGAGTACCGGTGCACATCCCGCCTGGCCAGGCGGCTGCGGTGAAGGCCTGGGACGACGGCGCGCTCAGCTACGTGGCCACCGGCCAGCGCATCGAACGCTACGACGTGCAAGGCCTGGTCGAGCCCGGCAGCAGCTTTGTCGCCGGCGGGCGCGAATGGCAGGTGCTGGCCGCCCCCGGGCACGACCCGCATTCGGTGATGTTCTTCGACGCTGCGCACGGCGTGCTGGTCAGTGCCGACGCGCTGTGGGAGCACGGCTTCGGCGTGGTGTTCCCCGAGATCGAAGGCGAGCCTGGCTTCGACGACGTGGGCGCCGTGCTCGACCTGATCGCCGGCCTGTCGGTGCGCCTGGTGATCCCGGGCCACGGCGCGCCCTTCACGGATGTCGCTGCCGCGCTGCAGCGTGCGCAGGCGCGGCTGAAGGGCCTGCAGGCCGACCCGGCCCGCCACGCGCGCCATGCGCTGAAGGTGCTGATCAAGTACCACCTGATGGAAGAAGGTGCGATGGCCGCGCCGGCCGTCACCGCCTGGGCCCTGGGCACGCCGTTGTTGTCCGGCCTGTGGAACCGGTTTGCGCCCACGGGCGTGGCCAGCGCCGCCGACTGGATAGCAGCCACGGTGGACGAGCTGGTGGCCGGCGGTGCCCTGCGCCGCGAGGCCGGCACGGTGTTCGATGCCTGACCCCGGCGCGCTGCTGCGCGGCGTGCTGACGGCCATCGAAGCGGCGGCCACCGTGGCCTTTGCTCTGTCCGGCCTGCTGGCCGCGGCGCGCCAGCGGCTGGACGCCGTGGGTGTGTGTGTGGTCGCCGGCCTGGCCGCTTTTGGCGGGGGCACGCTGCGCGACGTGTTGCTGGACCGGCGCCCTTTTTTCTGGGTCGAACACGCCGGCTGGTTGTGGGCCCTGCTGGCCGGCTGCATCGCCGCGATGCTGTTCCTGCGCCGCCGCCACTTCGCGCTCACCGAACGTGCCATGCAGTGGCCTGATGCGCTGGGCCTGGGCCTGTTCACCGCCGGCGGCACGCAGATCGCGCTGGCCCAGGGCCTGCCGGCCATCGTGGCGGTGCTGATGGGCATGGTCACCGCGGTCTTCGGCGGTGTGCTGCGCGACATCGTCTGCAACCAGATCCCCAGCGCCTTCAGCGACCACCGGCCGTATGCGGTGTGTTCCTTTGCCGGGGCCTGGGTGCTGCTGGGGCTGGTGGCGCTGGACTGGCCGTCGTGGGGCGCGGTGTTGCTGGCTGCCGGGCTGACGACCGCACTGCGGGCGCTCGCGTTGTGGACAGGGTATACCTTGCCGCGTTGGCGGGTGGGGGATGACGGGCCGCAGGGCTGAGCGGGCTGGACGGCTTCCAGGCCCCGCGCGTCAGCGGTGCCGCGTGCCTGATGAGCGGGCGTTGACGGCCGGACCCTGCCCCGCCGCCGGCTGCATGTTGAAATGCGCCGCATGAACGCCCAGGACTTCATCCGCAAGTGGGGCCCCGGCGGCCCGGCCCACGGCCTGAACGAACGCGCCGGCGCGCAGGCCCACTTCATCGACCTGTGCCGCGTGCTGGGGGTGCCCGAGCCGGGCGATGCGCAGAACTACTGCTTCGAACGTGGCCTGGTGCAGACCGGCAGCGCCAGCCAGCGCAGCGATGGTTTTGCCGACGTGTGGCGCCGCGGTTGTTTCGGCTGGGAGTACAAGGCGCCCGGCAAGAGCCTGGAAGGCGCGCTCCGGCAGCTGATGATGTACGCACTGCCGCTGGAAAACCCGCCGCTGCTGGTGGTGAGCGACCGCCTGCGCATCGAGGTGCACACGCACTTCACCGGCACGCCCAGCGAAGCCCACAGCTTTGCGCTGGAAGACATCACCCGGCCCGAGGTGCAACAACGCCTGCGTTGGCTGTGGACCGACCCCGAGCAGTACAAACCCCGCAAGAGCAACCGCGACATCACCGAAGAAGCCGCGCGCACCTTTGCCGGCATGGCCGAGCGCCTGCGCGCGGGCGGCACCGCGCCGGCCGTGGCCAGCCACTTCCTCACGCAATGTGTGTTCTGCTTATTTGCCGAGGACGTGGGCCTGCTGCCCGGCCGCCTGTTCGAACGCATGGTGAACGTGCCCACCGCGCCCGAGCGGCTGCGCAGCCAGCTGCAGGCGCTGCTGGCCACCATGCGCGACGGTGGCCTGTTCGGCGTGGACGATGTGCCCTGGTTCAACGGCGGCCTGTTCCAGCAGGTGGCCGTGCCGCTGCTGGCCGCCGCCGACCTGGCCGCGCTGAAGGCCGCCAGCGCGCTGGACTGGAGCGCCATCGACCCCAGCATCCTGGGCACGCTGTTCGAGCGTGGGCTGGACCCGTCCAAGCGCAGCCAGCTCGGCGCACTACACCGACCCGGCCACCATCCACCGCCTGGTGGAGCCCGTGGTGCAGCGCCCGCTGCTGGCCGAGTGGGCGGCGCTGCAGCCGCAGATCCAACAGGCGCTGGCCAAGAGCAAAAAACACAACGACAAGGCCTGGCAGGCGGCGCTGGCCCTCTTTGTGGGCTACCTGGAGCGGCTGCGTGATTACCGCGTGCTGGACCCGGCCTGCGGCAGCGGCAACTTCCTGTACCTGGCGCTGAAGTGCCTGAAGGACATCGAACACCAGGTCAACCTGGAGGCCGAGCAGCTGGGCCTGCAGCGCCAGATCAGCGTGACCGGCCCGCACAACGTGCTGGGCATCGAGCTCAACGAATACGCCGCCGAGCTGGCGCGTGTGACGGTGTGGATCGGCGAGCTGCAGTGGCGTGTGCAGCGCGGTTACGGCTTCAAGCTGACGCCGGTGCTGGACGCGCTGGACCACATCGAGTGCCGCGATGCGGTGCTGGGCGCGGATGGCGCCGAGGCGGCCTGGCCGGCGGCGGATGCGGTGGTGGGCAATCCGCCGTTTGTGGGCGACAAGAAGATGCGCAGCGAGCTGGGCGATGTCTACACCGAG
The DNA here is from genome assembly GCA_018780805.1 of Rubrivivax sp. Lineage (GTDB taxonomy): Bacteria > Pseudomonadota > Gammaproteobacteria > Burkholderiales > Burkholderiaceae_C > Rubrivivax. The sequence continues at coordinate 10,490 of JADMJD010000038.1, forward strand.
GCGCTGCGCGCCGCGTATGCCGGCCGTGTGCCGGGCGGCGCCGATCTGGTGTGTTACTGGTTCGAGCGGGCGCGGGTGCAGATCGAAGCTGGTGCGCTGCAACGCGCCGGGCTGGTGGCGACGAACTCGATTCGGGGCGGCAAGAACCGCGAGGTGCTGGACCGCGTGGTGGCGACGACGCGGATCTTCGAGGCGTGGAGCGATTTGGCTTGGGTGAACAACGGTGCCGCGGTGCGCGTTTCGCTGCTGGGGTTTGGTGAAGCGCCATCCACAGTTCTGGACGGTCAGCCGGTGGCTGCGATCACCAGCGATCTAAGCAACGCCGGTGTTGACGACAACAGCAACCTGACGGCGGCATCGCAACTGCAAAGCAATGTCGCAGCTTGCTTTCAGGGTACGAGCAAGGTGGGCCCCTTCGAGATCGACGGTGCGCTCGCACGCTTGTTTCTCCACGCACCCAACGTGAATGGGCGCAGCAATGCCGAGGTCGTGCGGCCATGGGTCAACGGGCAGGACCTTGTTCGCAGGCCCAGCGGCACCTGGATCATTGACTTCGGTGTGCAAATGGCTGAAGCGGATGCTTGCGGTTTTGAGGGCCCGTTCGCCCACCTGCTTCAACATGTGCGCGCGCTTCGGCAAGGCAACAACCGCGAGGCCTATGCGAAGTTGTGGTGGCGTCACGCAGAGGCCAGAGTCGGTATGCGCAGAGCGCTGGAGAAGTGCCCAAGATTCATCGCCACGCCAAGAGTGTCGAAACACCGCGTGTTTGCATGGGTCCCAGTCGTCACGCTGCCTGACACCGCGACGGTGGTGGTTTGCAGGTCCGACGACACGACCATGGGTCTGTTGCACAGCCGGTTGCACGAACTCTGGTCACTTGGCGTAGGCACCTCACTGGAAGACCGCCCCCGCTACACCCCCACCACCTGCTTCGAAACCTTCCCCTTCCCCGCCGGCCTCACGCCGGCCGACACCGCGCACCAGCGCACCGAGACCCTGCCTGACGGCGTGGTGATCCCGGCCGACCTGCCGGCCACCGTGCGCCCGCAGGCCGAGGCCATCGCCCGCGCGGCGGCGCAGCTGGTGGCACTGCGCGACCGCTGGCTCAACCCGCCGGAATGGACCGAACGGGTGCCCGAGGTGGTGCCGCTGGGCATGGCCACATCGCCCTACCCGGACCGCATCGTCGCCAAGCCCGGCTTTGAGAAGGAAGTGGCCAAGCGCACGTTGACCAACCTCTACAACCAGCGGCCGGCCTGGCTGGCCCAGGCCCACGCCACGCTGGATGCTGCGGTGGCCGCCGCCTATGGCTGGGGCGACATCACGGCCGACACCCCTGACGACGAATTGCTGCGCCGCCTGTTGGCACTGAACCGCGCGCGCGCGGCGATGTAGCACAAGCGTGCTACATTGGCCGGCCCATCTTCGACAGGGAGCCCTGCCATGAGCACCACCACCATCCGCCTGCCGGACGAGTTGCGCGCCCGCGTCGAATCCGTCGCGGTGGCGAGCGGCTCGACGGTGCATGCGTTCATGGTGGAGGCCATCGCCGAAGTCACCGAACGCCTGGAGCGGCGGCAAGACTTCGCGGCCGAAGCCGAGCGTCGCCTGCAGCACATGCAGGAGACAGGTGAGTATCTGGAGATGGACGATTTGCGCAGTTTCGCCACGGCGCTGGCTCGGGGCGAAAAGCCGGACGCGCCGAAGCCGCGCAAGATGCCGCTGCAGGAGCTGGCGCGCTTCAGAGACTCGATGCGTCGCAGAGGCTGACGACGTGACAAGGCTGGTGCTGGCTCGCCGCCTGGGCGACGACCTGGCGCGCATCGAGGCCCACTTGCGCGCACACGACAGCAGCGACGTCGAGGCCCGCCTGGCAGAAGTTCTTGATGCCTTGCAGGTGCTCGCCTTGCACCCGCTGATCGGCCGCAAGCTTGAGCACGGGCAAAGGGAGCTCGTGATCGGGCGCGGCGCGCGCGGCTGCGTGGCCTTGTACACCTACGACGCGCTTGATGACGTGGTCGCCGTGGCTGCGCTGCGGGCGCAGCGGGAGGCGGGGTTCAGCGGTGCGTAGTCCTGCACATCCTGCATCGCGTGTCCCAGAAAACGACGACGGGCGACTTTCGTCGCCCGTCAGAAGTGCGGCTTCGCCGCGGGTTGTCTTTGTCTACGGCCGGGGCCAGGGCCCCTTAACTTCGGCCTGCGGCCGAAGTTAGCCTGCGACGGAGAACCGGCAAACCGCGCGCTGCGCGCGCGGCGGCCTTACAGGCCGG
>JADMJD010000045.1 GCA_018780805.1 Rubrivivax sp.
AGGGCTGTTTGGCCGATATGGTGGCACTGCACGCGGACACGGGTGCCTGGTCGCTGGCGGTAGAGAAAGTGCCGCGCGATCAGACCGACAAATACGGCGTGGTGAGTTTGGCCGAAGGCTCACAGCGCATCACCGCCATGGTGGAAAAACCGAAGCCGGCAGATGCCCCGAGCAACTTGGCGGTGGTGGGGCGCTATGTGCTGCCGGGCGCGGTGTTTGCCGCCTTGGCCGAGGTCAGGCCGGGTGCTGGTGGCGAAATTCAGCTCACCGATGGCATTGCCGCCTTGCTCGCCAGTCACGACATCCGCGCGCATCGCTTTGCCGGTGTGCGCTACGACTGTGGCAGCAAGCTCGGCTATGCCAAAGCCAACTTCGCGTTGGCGTTGCGCGACCCAGACATGGGCCCGGCGTTGAAAGCCTGGCTGCAAGCTGAGTGTGTGTTATGAATCGTAGCCAACTCCCCGCCTGGGAAGCGTTGCGCAATGAGCATGTGCCGCGTTGGCAGGTCACGCACTTACGCGAGCTGGCGCATGATCCGACGCGTGTGGCGTTGCTGAGTCGTCAGCTCGATGGCCTCTTTCTCGATTTCAGCAAGCAGCGCCTCGATGCGGCGACATTCGCCACCTTGCTGGCGCTGGCCGAGCAAGCTGAGTTGCCAGCAGCCATTCAGGCTTTGTTGCGCGGTGATCGTGTTAACAACAGCGAAGACCGTGCTGCGCTGCATACGGCGTTGCGCTTGCCGGCAGCGGCGAGCCTGCGGGTTGAGGGTGAGGATCTGCATGCGGCTGTGCATGCCAGCTTGGCTCGTGTGCGCTCGGTAGTAGAGCGTGTGCACGCAAAGCAGTGGCGCGGTGTTACCGGTGAGGCGATTCGCGATGTGGTGAGCATCGGCGTGGGGGGCTCCGACCTTGGTCCGCATTTGGCCACGCAAGCATTAGCCGAATTTTCTCCTCCGGCGGCTAACGATCTGCGGCTGCATTTCGTCAGCTCCATTGATGGCACGCAGATTGCCGACCTGCTTGATGCCATGCGTCCGGAGACCACGCTCTTCATTGTGGCCTCCAAGTCGTTTGCCACCATCGATACATTGTCGAATTTAGAGACCGCCCTGGCTTGGATGCTGACGCGTATTCCGGATCGTGCCCGCGTGCTGCATCACCATGTGATTGGCGTGTCGGCGAAACCGGAGAAGATGACTGCATTCGGCATTCCCGACAGTAATCAGATTCATTTATGGGATTGGGTTGGCGGGCGCTTTTCGTTGTGGTCTGCGATTGGCTTGCCGATTGCTCTGCAGTTGGGCATGGCCGGCTTCGAGCAGTTTTTGGCCGGTGCACACGCTATGGATCGCCATTTCAGCGAGGCACCGCTGGCCGACAACCTGCCGGTCATCATGGGCCTGATCACGGTTTGGAATGCCAGCTTTCTCGGCATTAATGCCCAAGCCATCCTGCCCTATGACGCTCGCTTGAAGTTGTTTCCGGCTTACCTAACGCAGTTGGTCATGGAGAGTAATGGCAAGTCGGTGGATCGCGCCGGCAACGCGCTGAGCTACAAGACCTGCCCGATTCTCTGGGGCGAAGTGGGCTCCAATGCTCAGCACGCGTTTTATCAGCTGCTGCACCAGGGCACACAACCGGTGAATT
>JADMJD010000039.1 GCA_018780805.1 Rubrivivax sp.
AATGGGCATCCTGGACCCGACCAAGGTGACCCGCACCGCGCTGCAGAACGCCGCGTCGGTGGCCGGCCTGATGCTGACGACCGAGTGCATGGTCGCCGAAGCCCCGAAGGATGAGTCGGGCGCTGGCGGCATGCCTGGTGGTGGCATGGGCGGCATGGGTGGCATGGGCGGCATGGGCATGGACATGTAAGCAGGACGGTGAACCCTGCCTGCGCAGGGTTTGCCGCCAGCGCGCACCCGAGGGCCTGCAAGCCCGAGGGGTAAGACCCGCTAACAGGCCGCTGACGGCCTGAGCCTCGAAGCCCGTACCCGCAAGGGTGCGGGCTTTTTTCGTGCTCCAGTTCCGTGCATCCGCCGCCGATAATCAGAACGGAATGAAAAGTTATCCGGACAACGCACGCCAGCAGTTCGTCGACGACGAGTTGATGCGCCTGCCGATGGTCGCCGACCAGGTCTTCGACGCCACCTGGCGCGGCCTGCAGGACGGCCTGCCCGGCCTGGCCATGCACGACCGCGCCGTGGTGGCCGAGTTGCTGCAGGTGGGCCCGCCCAGCCGCAGCCGCATGGTCGAGCGCTTCGTGGGCTCGGTGCGCACGCAGGTGCGGGCCGCCCTGGCCCAACGCGGCGGCCCGGCTGCACCCGCCGCGGCCGCGGCGCCGCCGCGCAACACCTTGTCGCTGCTGGACGAAGAAGAGATCGCCGCCGACGTCGAGACCTCGCACGCCATCCAGGCCATCAAGAGCGTGGCCGAACACGAGCTGCGCGAGCTGGCGACCTACACCTCGGCCCTGGCCGGCGACCCCGATGTCTCACGCGACCACAACCTGTTCAGCGCCGAGACCTTTGCACGTGCGATGTGGGACGCGGTGCAGCTGCTGCCGCTGGCCAAGGGCTACCAGGCGCGGCTGATGCGCCACGCCAGCACGCCGCTGGCGCAGGTGCTGCGCAAGGTCTACGCCGGCGCCTGCGCGCGGCTGGAATCACAGGGTGTGGAGCCGGCTTTCCACCGCACGCTGATCCTGCCCTCCGGCACACGCACGGCGCGGCCCTCGGAATCCTGGCTGGGCGGCTCGCCCACGCTGCAGCAGATTCGCGCCACCATGCCGATGGCGCTGGAAGGCGCCTTGCGAGCCGACCAGGTGACCCCCGCGGTGCCGCTGGAACGTGTGATCGCCGACACCGACCAGGCCCTGCGTGCGCTGCCCGCCGACACCCCGCCCACGGTGCGCGCGCAGTTGCTGGAATCGCAGCGCGTGCGGCTGGTGCAGAACGCCCGCACGCCGGTGGACCAGCAGCTGATCGAGATGCTGTCGCGGCTGTTCGAGGCGATGTTGTCCGACCCCCGCGTGGCGCGCGACATCCGCTCGGTGCTGGCGCGGTTGCAGCCGTCGGCGCTGCGCCTGGTGCTGCGCGACGAAACCGCGCTGGACGACTACACCCACCCGGTCTGGCGCTTCATGGACCTGGCCGCCCACATGGCCGCGCTGCAGCCCGAAGGCAGTGCCGACCGCGACGCGGTGCTGAGCCTGGCCGAACAGCTGATCGACGCGATGGCACGTGAGCCGGTGCCCGATGCCCAGCTCTACCGGCGCGGCCTGGACCGCCTGCTGGCCGACGACAAAACACGGTTCGACGCCCGCGTGCGGCGTGCCAGCGCCGACGTCGAGGACATGCAGCGCATCGAAGACCGGCTGGAAGCCGAGTCCATCTCGCACCTGCCCACCGGCATGGGCCCGCTGGACGAAGGCCAGCTCGACACCGTGCCGGCCGACCTGCTGGACAGCCTGCCCGAGCCCAGTGGCCCGCGGCCCGAGAGCGGCGAGTGGGTGCGACAGCGCCGGCCCGGGGAATGGCTGCGGCTGTTTGTCGGCGGGCAGTGGCAACGGGCCCAGCTGCTGTGCATCGGCCGCCATGGCGACGCGCTGCTGTTCGGCGTCGGCCAGACCGACGACACCGTGGCCTTGCGCCGGCGTGCACTGGCCCGTCTGCACAGCGAGGGCCTGGCGAGTGCGCTGCGTGTGCGCTCGATGCTGCGCTCGGCCGCGGTGCAGGTGCTGCGCAACAACGGTCAGGGCTGAAGGGTCAGGGCTCGGGGGGCGATTCTGCGACGGGCGCAGGGCCCGGCGCCGGCGGGTGCACCCAGTCGTACAGGTGGCTGGCGGCATCACCCACCCCCTGCTTGGACAGTGCCGAAAACAGCGCCAGACCGATGTCCGACGCTTCGCTGCTGACCTCGCCCAGCGATTCCTGGGCTTTTTCCAGCGACTGCTGCGCCTCGCGTTTGTTCAGCTTGTCGGCCTTGGTCAGCAGCACCAGCAGCTTGACCTCGCCGCTGACCACACGCGGCGCCATCATCGCCAGCAGCTGCTGGTCCAGATCGGTGAAGCCCAGGCGGGCGTCGATCATCTGCACCACACCTGACAGGCTGCGCCGGTAGACCAGGTAATCGGCCATCACGGCCTGCCAGCGGTACTTGGCGGCGCGCTCCACCTTGGCATAACCGTAACCCGGCAGGTCGGCAAACCAGGCGTCGGGCTGGTCCTTGGGGCCCAGCTGGAACAGGTTGATGTGTTGCGTGCGGCCCGGTGTGCGCGATGCAAACGCCAGCCGCCGCTGCTGTGCCATCGTGTTGATCGCGGTGGATTTGCCGGCGTTGCTGCGGCCGACAAAGGCGATCTCGGGCAGCTCGTTGAGGGGCAGTTGCACCAGCTGGCTGGCGGTGGTCAGGAAGCGTGCGCCGTGGGTCCAGGCCAACGCCCGGGCGGTGGGATCGATGTCCGGCAGTGGGTTCGTCATGGGACATTGTAAAATCAGCGGGTTTGATCCTTCGCACTGCCCGTTGCTGGCATCGCCACACCCCTCTCAAGGCTGTCCCCGCGCATGAAATCCGCCACCTCCTCGCTGGTTGCACTGTTGCTTGCCACGCTGATCTCCGCTGTCAGCGTCGCCCCCGCCATGGCCGCCGAGAGCAAACCGGCTGCCAAACCCGACCTCGTCAAGGGCCAGGCCACGGCGGCCACCTGCATGGCCTGCCACACGGCCGACGGCTCGCGCGGTGCGCCGGCCAACCCCATCCTGCAAGGCCAGCACGCCGAGTACCTGGCCAAGCAGCTGCACGAGTTCAAGGCGGGCAAGCGCAAGAACGCCATCATGCAAGGCATGGCCGCAGCGCTGTCGGAAGACGACATCCGCAACGTCGCCGCCTTCTACGCCAGCAAGGAGCCCAAGGCCGGCGCGGCCAAGAACAAGGCCACCGTGCTGCAGGGCGAGAAGATCTGGCGCGCGGGCATTGCCGACCGCAAGATCGCCGCCTGCGCCGGCTGCCACGGCCCCAACGGCGCCGGCATCCCGGCCCAGTACCCCAAGCTGTCGGGCCAACATGCCGACTACACCGAGGCCCAGCTGCTGGCCTTCCGCTCGGGCCTGCGCGCCAACAACGTGCAGATGACGGGTGTCGCCGCCAAGATGAACGACGCCGAGATCAAGGCCGTGTCCGACTACGTGGCCGGGCTGCGCTGAACGGTCCGCGCATTCAGCACGCCCAGGGCCGGTCACTGACCGGCCCTTTGCCTTTCAGGGTGGGGCGCGGTCTGTAAGCTCACGGCGTGTGAACCGACCCAAACCCCATGCACCTCTTGCCTGACCGCGGATTCAACCCTCCCGCCGCTTCGGAGATCACCCCGAAGGCGGCCTACTTCAACCGCCGTGCCTGGCTGCAGTCGCTGGCTGCTGGCGGGGCCGCCCTCGCGGGTCTGTCGGGTCTGGCGGGGCGCGAGGCCTTCGCGCAGACCGCCCGCCCCAACAAGCTGGCGGCCCTGCCCGGGGTGCGCAGCACGGTGGCCGGCGCGCTGGTGATGGACAAACCCACCGCCTATGGCGACGTGGCCAGCTACAACAACTACTACGAGTTCGGCACCGACAAGGCCGACCCCGCACGCAATGCCGGCACGCTCAAACCGCGGCCCTGGACCGTCGCCATCGAAGGCGAGGTCAAAAAACCCGGCACCTGGGACCTGGACGCCCTGCTGAAGCTGGCACCGATGGAAGAGCGCATCTACCGGCTGCGCTGTGTGGAAGGCTGGTCGATGGTGGTGCCCTGGGTCGGCTGGTCGCTGGCCGAGTTGATCAAGCGCGTGGAACCCACGGGCAACGCCAAGTACCTGCAGTTCGTGACCCTGGCCGACCGCAGCCAGATGCCCGGCCTGCGCTCAGGTGTGCTGGACTGGCCCTACACCGAAGGCCTGCGGCTGGACGAAGCGATGCACCCGCTGACGCTGATGGCCTTCGGCCTGTATGGCGAGGTGCTGCCCAACCAGAACGGGGCGCCTGTGCGCCTGGTCGTGCCCTGGAAGTACGGCTTCAAGTCGGGCAAGTCCATCGTCAAGATCCGCTTCGTCGAGAAACAGCCCACCACCAGCTGGGAAGCCGCCAACGCCCAGGAGTACGGGTTCTTCTCCAACGTGAACCCCAAGGTCGACCACCCGCGCTGGAGCCAGGCCATGGAACGCCGCATCGGCGAAGACGGCCTGTTTGCCAAGAAGCGGCCCACGCTGATGTTCAACGGCTACGAAGCCCAGGTGGGCCAGCTCTATGCCGGCATGGACCTGAAGAAGTTCTACTGACGGCTGTGAACCGTTGGCTCTTGCACCCGGCGAGCAAGCCGCTGCTGTTCCTGCTCGCGCTGGGGCCCTTGGCCTGGTTGGTGGCCGGCGCGGTCAACAACACCCTCGGCGCGAACCCGGCCGAAGCGTTGATCCGCAGCACCGGCGACTGGGTGCTGCGTTTTTTGTGCCTCACGCTGGCCATCACGCCGCTGCGCCAATGGACCGGTTGGACAGCCCTGGTGCGGCTGCGCCGCATGCTGGGCCTGTTCACGTTTTTCTACGGCGTGCTGCACTTCCTCTGTTACGCTTGGCTGGACATGGGGCTGGATGTGGGCGACATCGTGCGCGACATCCCCAAGCGGCCCTTTGTGCTGGTGGGCACGGCGGCGCTGCTGCTGATGCTGCCGCTGGCGGCCACCTCCTTCGACCGCGCCATCCGGGCGCTGGGCGGCGCACGCTGGCGAGCGCTGCACAAGTCGGTGTACGCGGTCGCGGTGCTGGGCATCCTGCACTTCTTCTGGATGCGCAGCGGCAAAAACGACTTTGCCGAAGTGGCGGTCTACGCCGCCGTGCTTGGCGGGCTGCTCGGCTGGCGTGTCTGGAAAAAATTCAGAGCGCGGGCCAGCACCCAGGTCAGCGCATGAAGGACGGCAACCACAGCGCCAGGCCCTGGAACTCCATCACCAGCACGATGGCCAGGGCCAGCATCAGCACGAAGACCCAGACACCGCGGAAGATCTGCGCCAGCTGAACCTCGCGCAGCAGCGCGTTCAGCACGAACAGGTTCATGCCCACAGGGGGCGAGATCAGGCCGATCTGCACCACCAGCACGATCAACACGCCAAACCACACCGGGTCGAAACCCAGGCCGGTGACGATGGGGAAGAACACAGGAATGGTGAGCAGCACCATCGACAGCTCTTCCATGATGGTGCCCAGCAGGATGTAGATGCCCATCATGGCGCCCACCACCATCAGCGGCGACAGGCCCTGGTGCAGGATCCAGGCCTTCAGGTCGCCCGGCATGCTGGTGAAGTTGACGAAGGCCGAAAACAGCATCGCCGCGATCAGGATCGTGAACAGCATGGCCGTGGTGCGCACACTTTCCACCAGCACCTCCTGCAGCACCTTCAGCGTCAACGTGCCCCGCGCGAGCGCAAAGAAAAACGCGCCGGAGGCACCGATGCCGGCGCCTTCGGTGGCGGTGAACACACCGCCATAGATGCCGCCCAGCACCAGGATCACCAGCAGCACCACGCCCCAGATGCCACGCAGCGCCTGCCAGCGCTCGGCCCAGCTGCTGCGCCGCCCGGCGGGGCCAGCCGATGGATCGCGCCAGGTGATCCAGACCACGCCCAACATCATCAGCCCGGCGCACAACAGGCCCGGCAGGATGCCGGCGGCAAACAGCTTGCCGATGCTGGTTTCGGTGACGATGCCGTAGATCACGAGGATGGTCGACGGCGGGATCATGATGCCCAGCGTGCCGCCCGCGGCGATGACACCGGTGCTCAGGTGGTCGGCGTACCCCAGCTCCTTCATGGGCCGGTAGGCCACCTTGCTCATCGTCGCCGCGGTGGCGATGGACGAGCCGCAGATGGCGCCAAAGCCGGCGCAGGCGATCACCGTGGCATGCGCCAACCCACCGCGCACATGGCCAATGAAGGTGTACGCGGCGCGGAAGAGCTCGTTGGCCAGCCCGGCACGGGCGACGAAGTTGCCCATCAGGATGAACAGCGGCACCACCGACAGCGTGTAGGCAAAACCGGTGTCGTAGACCACCTGCGCCGTGTTGGCCATGGTGGCCGGCCAGCCGCGCAGCAGACCCAGGCCGATGAAACCCACCAGCCCCATCGCAAACGCCAGCGGCACGCGCAGCAGGGCGAGCAGGAAGACGGCGCCAAAACCCAGCAGCGCCTCGGTCATGCCGGGCCTTCGTCGACACCGATGTGGTGGTGGCGTGTGGGCTGCAGCACCAGCAGCGCGTGCACCAGCGCCGTGACGCCACACAGCACCGCCATGCCGTGCACAAACGGGCCCAGCGGCAGCAGCAGCTGGGCCGTGGTGTCGCCGTACTCGGCCATGTTGTCGGCCTTGGTCCACATCACCCAGGCCACGCCCAGCAACAAGGCCGTGCAGAGCAGGTCCACCACCGCCTGCTGGGCGCGGCGCCAGGCCGGCGGCCACAGCGGGTCCAGCGAATCGAAGACCACGTGTTCACCCTTCAGCGACACCAGCGGCAGGCCGGCGAAGATCACCACCACCAGCAGCAGCTCGGTCACTTCCAGCGAACCCGGCACCGACGCGTCGGCGAACTTGCGCCCGGCCACGTCGACCAGCGTCAGCCCCATGATGGCAAACAGCGCCGTGCCGGCCAGCAGCCCGCACAGCGCCTGCAACAGCGCCTTGAGTTTCAAGATGCCGTGGTCACTTCTGCTTCGCGATCTCGGCGCGGAACTCGGCCAGCACCTTGGCCGGGTCCTTCAGGCCCTTGGCCTCGGCGGCCTTGGCCCAGTCGGCTTCCAGCGAGCCGGTTTTGTCCTTCACGGCTTTCACGAAGGCGGCGTCGGCCTTGGTGAACTGCACACCAGCGGCCTGCATGAAGGCCATGCCACGGCGGTCCACCTTGTCCCAGCCGCGGCCCAGCATGCGGGCGGCGAACTCACCCGACATCTCGTCGACGATCTTCTTGACCTCGGGCGCCAGCGCGTCGTACTTGGCCTGGTTCATCATGAAGACGAAGCTGGTGTTGTACAGGCCGCCCGGGAAGATGGTGGCGTGTTTGATCACCTTGTCGATCTTGAAACCTTCCACCGATTCGGCCGGGAACAGCGTGCCGTCCATCACGCCGGTGGACAGCAGCTCGTAGCTCTCGGGTGCGGGCTTGAGCGTGACGTTCATGCCCAGCTGCTTGCTGATGGTGTTCACCATGCCACCGCCGATGCGGAATTTCAGGCCGGCCAGGTCATCGATCTTGGCGATGGGCTTCTTGGTGTTCAGCACCATGCCCGGGCCGTGGGTGAAGACCGCCAGCACCTTGACGCCCTTGTGTTCGTCGCGGATGGCCGGGTACTTGTCGTACACACGCTGGAACGCGACGGAAGAGGCCTCGGCCGAATCGCCCAGGAACGGAAACTCGGCCAGCTGCGTGGTGACAAAACGGCCGGGCGTATAGCCGTGCACCGTGAAGGAAATGTCGGCCAGCCCGTTGCGCACGGCGTCAAACGTGCCCGGGGGCGCCGACACGGCACGCGGCAACACGTTGCACTTGATGGCACCCTTGGCCTTGGCGGCCAGCATCTCGCACCACTCGGCCTGGCCGGTGGTCAGCGTGTGGGCCGGTGGCACCCAGGACGACAGCGTCAGCGTGGTCTGGGCCTGGGCGCTGGTCAGCGCGGCACCCGCGGCAAAGGCGGAAACCGCCACGGTACGGAACAAGGCATGCGACATCGTGGATCCTTTCGGGCGGCGCCAGGCGCCAGGGCTGTTGACGTGAATTTTGACGCAAGGGCAAGCCAGCGCCATCGGCGCTTCCCCCGGGACACGGGGAAGGCAGCGCGGTGGCCAACTCCTACGATGCCCACATGCCTTGCACCCCCCTGCTCCCCACGCCCAGCGTCCCCCCCGGCGAAACACGGGACCGCCTGCGCCGCGCGCTGGCCAGCCTGGAACTGGCGCAGGCCTGCGGTCGGACCTGGTCGCTCGCCGAAGCCCACCGTGAAGCGGCGGCTGCGTATGCCGCGTTCGGCGCCTGGCCGTCGGCCGAACTGATGCTGGCCCGCGGGCTGCGCTGGGCGCGGCTCGGCGGTGGCCCGGACGCCTGCGTGGACCTGCTGTGTGAGCTGGTTGAATGCCTGGCCCTGGCGGCCGACGCGGCCGAGCGCGAGGCGCCGGGCCAGGGACGCCCACTGCGCGAGCGGGCACGTGACCATGTGTTCGAGGCGCAGCAGCTGGCCCGCCGGGTCTCCGATGCACGCTGGGAAGTCACGGTGCTGCTGCGCCTGTCCGACGTGCTGGACCGGTTTGGCGACCGCGACGATGCCACGCTGCTGCAGGTGCGCGCGCTGCAGCTGACGGTGGGTGTGAGCCCGGAGCTGCAGCGCCCGACAGCCGGTGACGCAGCCCTGCTGCGCTGCCACTGAACCCAAGCTGTCGAACGATTTGACACATACAGGGCACGAGACCACTGAAATCCACGCAAGTGATTGTCAAATAAAGATTTTTAGCCACGGCACGTAGATTGCTTCCAGTCGCTGAAACTGGAGAGAGACCATGCGCAAAACCCTGTTGACCCTGTCCTTGCTGGCCGCCACAGCCAGCGCCTCCGCCGCCACGGTCACCCTGGTGGCCAGCGACAATTTCGACAGCTACAGCACCGGCGCCCTGGCGGGCCAGGATGGCGGCACAGGCTTTGACGGCGCCTGGTCGGCGGCCAACAGCACGAGCGTGATCACCACCGTCGGTGGTGACAGCCCGATGAGCGGCAACGCGGCACGGTTTGCCAATCCAAACAGCGACAACGCTGCGACACGCACGCTGGACACCGCGCTGACCGGTGACGTGCTGGTGAGCTTCGTGTTCCAGTTCGACGGCGGCCTGATCGGCAACAACGATTTCCTGGGCCTGTGGTTTGGCAGTACCACCGGGCCGAACATCGGCCTCAAGGCCAATTGCGGCCCAACGGGCAGTTGCACTGCCGACATCTTTGCCCGCACCAACGGCACCGATGGCACCTTCACGAAGAACCTGACCATGGGTGAGACTGTGCGTGTGTTCGGTCTGCTGCAGAAGGTGGATGGCTCATTGGTCTACAACCGCTACTCGTTGTGGGTTGATCCACTGCAGCCGGACATCGAGTCCCTCAGCAATGCCAACGCGGTGTTCAACGGTGCATCCAACATCTCCAGCTTCATGGAGATCGGCTTCCGCTCCGCCAACCTCGACACCGGCAACCCCGTCGACAGCCTGCTGGTCGACAACCTGCGCATCTCGGCGGTGCCTGAGCCGGCGTCGCTGGGGCTGGTGGGCCTGGGCCTGCTGAGTGCTGCAGCCGCCCGCCGCCGCAAGAAGGCCTAAACGCGGTCCAACACCGGCGCCAACGCGCGCCCGGTGTGTGTGCCGGCGGCCACCACGGCCTCTGGCACCCCCAACGCCGCCACGCGCCCGCCCGCGGCGCCACCTTCGGGCCCCAGGTCGATCACCCAGTCGGCCTCGGCGATGACGTCCAGGTCGTGTTCGATCACGACCACGCTGTGGCCGCCGTCCACCAGCCGGTGCAGCACGCGGATCAAACGCTCCACGTCCGCCATGTGCAGGCCCACGGTGGGTTCGTCCAGCACGTACAGCGTGTGCAAGGCCTTCTGGCCGCGCCGGCCCACTTCATCACGCACCTTGCTCAGTTCGGTGACGAGCTTGATGCGCTGCGCTTCGCCGCCGCTCAGCGTGGGTGAAGGCTGGCCCAGGGTCAGGTAACCCAGGCCCACGTCCTGCAGCAGCTTCAGCGGGTGGCCGATGGCCGGCATCGCCGCGAAGAACTCCACCGCTTCGTCCACCTGCATCAGCAGCACCTCGCCGATGTGTTTGCCTCGCCAGGTGACGGTGAGTGTCTCGGGGTTGAAGCGCTGGCCGTGGCAGGTGTCGCAGGGCACCTTCACGTCGGGCAGGAAACTCATCGCGATGGTGCGCATGCCCTGGCCTTCACACGCCGGGCAGCGGCCTTCGCCGGTGTTGAAGCTGAAACGCGCCGGGCCGTAACCGCGGGCCTTGGCCTCCAGCGTCTCGGCAAAGAGCTTGCGGATCGGGTCCCAGAAACCGATGTAGGTGGCCGGGCAGGAGCGCGGGGTCTTGCCGATGGGCGTCTGGTCCACCTCCAGCACACGCTCCACGGCCTGCCAGCCGTCCACCGCGTCGCAGCCCACGGGGGCGGCGATGCCACGGCCATGGACGAGCGCGGCCACGCTGGCCAGCAGCACGTCCCGCGCCAGCGTGCTCTTGCCCGAGCCGCTGACGCCGGTGACGGCCACCAGCCGGTGCAGCGGCACACGCAGGTCCAGCCGCTGCAGGTTGTGCAGCGTGGCGCCGCGCACCGTCAGCGCAGGGGCGTCGGCCAACATCTCCCGGCGCGCCTGCAGCGGGTGTTTCAGCGGCTGCGCCAGAAAACGCCCGGTGACCGATGCGGCCACCGCCGAGATGTCGGCCGCGCGGCCTTGCGCCACCAGCGTGCCGCCGCGGCGGCCGGCGCCGGGGCCGATGTCGATGATGTGGTCGGCGCGGCGGATGGTGTCTTCGTCGTGTTCCACCACCACCAGCGTGTTGCCGGCTTCGCCCAGCTTGGCGAGTGCGTTCAGCAGGATGCCGTTGTCGCGCGGGTGCAGGCCGATGGTGGGCTCGTCCAGCACGTAACACACGCCCTGCAGGTTGCTGCCCAGCTGTGCGGCCAGCCGGATGCGCTGCGCCTCGCCGCCGCTGAGCGTGGGCGCGGCGCGGTCCAGCGTCAGGTACCCCAGGCCCACGTCCTGCAGGAACTGCAGCCGGTTCGCGATCTCGCTCATCACGTCGCGGGCGATGCCTTGTTCACGCACCGTCAAACGGCCGGAGGCCACCAGGGCCGCCAACCACTGCGCCGCGTCGGCCACCGACTGGCGCGCCACGTCGCCGATGGGCCGGCCGTCGAACTGCACGGCCCGTGCGGCAGCGTTCAGGCGTGTGCCGCCGCAGTCGTGGCAGGGGCTGTCGGCCAGGCCTTCGACCTCGGGCTCCTCGGACGGGAAACTCTGCTCGCGGCCGCCGTTGTCGTCGTCGCGCACCGAATCGTCCAGCGCCTTGCGTTGTTCGCGGGTCAGGCTCAGGCCGGTGCCCACGCAGCTGGTGCACCAGCCGTGTTTGCTGTTGTAGCTGAACATGCGCGGGTCCAGCTCGGGGTAGCTGGTGCCGCACACCGGGCAGGCGCGTTTGGTGCTGAACACCGTGACGCTGCCGATGCCGGCACCGGTGCCGCCACCGTCCATGTCCGCCGCCAGGCCCTCGATGCCATGCAGCAGGTGCAGCACACCCTTGCCCAGCTCCAGCGCCTTGGAGAGTGCTTCGCGCAGCTCGGCCTCGTTGTCCGGTGACACGACGAGATCGCGCACCGGCAGCTCCAGCGTGTGTTCCTTGAAGCGGTCGATGCGCGGGAAGGGGTTCAGGCTCAGGAACTCGCCGTCCACGCGCAGGTGCGTGTGGCCACGGGCCTTGGCCCATTTGGCCAGGTCGGTGTAGACGCCCTTGCGGTTGACCACCAGCGGCGCGAGCAGGCCCACGTGCTGGCCCTTGTGGTCGCGCAGCAGCTGCGCGGCGATGCTCTCGGCGCTCTGCGCCTTCACCGGCGCGCCGTCGTGCACACAGTGCTGCAGGCCAAGCTTGACCCACAGCAGGCGCAGGAAATGCCAGACCTCGGTGGTGGTGGCCACCGTGCTCTTGCGGCCGCCGCGCGAGAGGCGCTGCTCGATGGCCACCGTGGGCGGGATGCCCCAGACCGCGTCCACCTCCGGCCGGCCCGCCGGCTGCACGATGCTGCGGGCATAAGCGTTCAGCGATTCCAGGTAGCGCCGCTGGCCCTCGTTGAACAGGATGTCGAAGGCCAGCGTGCTCTTGCCCGAACCGCTGACGCCGGTGATGACGTTGAACTTGCCGCGCGGGATGTCCACGCTCAGGCCCTGCAGGTTGTGTTCGTGCGCGTTGACGATGCGGATGGCTTCGTCGGCCTCGTCACGCTGCCGGCGCAGCACACGCTGCAGCGGCGCGCCTTCTTCCACCGCGTGGCCGCCGAGGCCCAGCGACAGCTCGTAGGCCCGCAGCGCCGCACCCGTGTGCGACGTGCCATGTGCTTTCACGTCGTCAGGCGTGCCGGTGCAGACCACGTGGCCGCCGGCCTCGCCGCCCTCGGGGCCCAGGTCGACGATCCAGTCGGCGCTGCGGATCACGTCCAGGTTGTGTTCGATCACCAGCAGCGAATGCCCGGCCTCCATCAGCTTGCGCAGCGCACGCATCAGCTTGGCGATGTCGTCGAAGTGCAGGCCGGTGGTGGGCTCGTCGAACA
>JADMJD010000219.1 GCA_018780805.1 Rubrivivax sp.
GTGTACCAGCACTATGGGCGTGTTCTCGGGGCTGCCGAGCGTGGCGACATGAAGCTTGAAGCCATCCGAGCTAGTAACAAATTGACTGGTGGGCATGGTATGGCAGGTCTCCGCGCAAACTTAAGGGTGTTCAGTTGCTCCGATCATTACATCGAACGATGTTACATTCAAGCGGTTGGTGGTCGGCGATTTGTCCATGACTTGAGCGCCATTCATGTTGAAGCTGCAGTGAGTTCACCTGTTATTTGTGGCACTTTCCGGTAGAATCTGCCGCCTCTTTGATCAATCCGCCCCTGCTGGCCCGCCCTTTCTGACGGAGTTGTCCATGTTCAGCCCAGACCAGACCCTTGCTACCTTTGATCCGGAATTGGCCAAAGCCATCAGCCAGGAAGATGTTCGCCAGGAAGCGCACATCGAACTGATTGCCTCGGAAAACTATTGCTCGCCGGCCGTGATGGAAGCGCAGGGCTCGAAGCTGACCAACAAGTACGCCGAAGGCTATCCGGGCAAGCGCTACTACGGTGGCTGCGAATATGTCGACATCATCGAGCAGCTGGCGATTGATCGCGCCAAGCAGCTGTTCGGTGCCGATTACGCCAATGTGCAGCCGCATGCCGGTTCGCAGGCCAACAGCGCCGTCTTCCTGGCGCTGCTCAGCGCCGGCGACACCGTGCTCGGCATGTCGCTGGCCCACGGCGGTCACCTCACCCACGGTGCCAAGGTCAACTTCTCCGGCAAGAACTACAACGCTGTGCAGTACGGTCTCGACACCGCCACCGGCCTCATCGATTACGACGAAGTCGAGCGCCTGGCCGTCGAGCACAAGCCGAAGATGATCATCGCAGGCTTCTCCGCCTACTCGCAGGTGCTGGATTTCCCGCGCTTCCGCGCCATTGCTGATCTGGTCGGTGCTTACCTGTTCGTGGACATGGCGCATGTCGCCGGTCTCGTTGCTGCCGGCATCTACCCGAACCCAGTACCGTTTGCCGATGTGGTTACCACGCCCACGCACAAGACGCTGCGCGGCCCGCGTTCGGGGCTGATTCTGGCGCGCGCCAACGAAGTCATCGAGAAGAAGCTGAACTCGGCCGTATTCCCCGGCAATCAGGGCGGCCCGCTGATGCATGCCATCGCCGCCAAGGCTGTGTGCTTCAAGGAAGCCATGTCGCCGGAATTCGTGACCTATCAGAAGCAGGTCGTGACCAATGCCAAGGCCATGGCGCGTGTGCTCATGGCTCGCGGTTTCGACATCGTTTCCGGTGGCACCGAGAACCATCTCTTCCTGCTCTCGCTGATCAAGCAAGACATCACCGGCAAGGACGCAGACGCTGCGCTCGGCCGTGTCGGCATCACCGTGAACAAGAATGCCGTACCCAACGACCCACGCTCGCCGTTCGTGACCTCCGGCATCCGCATCGGCACCCCGGCTGTCACCACGCGCGGCTTCAATGAAGCCGAGTGCGCCGAGCTCGCCGGCTGGATCGCCGATGTCATCGAAGGCTTGCAGGGCAACCCCGCCGGCGACACCGCCGTAGAAGCCTCTGTCGCCGCCAAAGTAAAGGCAATTTGCGCCAAATACCCAGTCTACGCCGCCTAACCTGAGCCTGCCCTAAGCGGGGGGATGTCCTGTCTGAA
>JADMJD010000087.1:0-62230 GCA_018780805.1 Rubrivivax sp.
GAACTCCTGCGCCTGCCACTCCAGCGCGGCCCACAGGCCCTGGTGGTCCAGGATGCTGGGCCGCAGGTCGGTGATGATGCGGCCCACGTTGACCACGGCACCGTCGATCAATTGCCCCATGCCCCGGGCCTTGGCCTGCAGCAACGGCGCGCCGGGCAGCCGGCGGGCCAGCCAGTCGGTGTCCATCTTCAGCGCCACCAGCAAGGAACCCAGCTCGTCGTGGATTTCGCGGGCGATGCGCGTGCGCTCCTGCTCGCGCACACGTTCGGCGTGGTTGGCGCGGTCGCGCAGCTGCGCCAAGGCATCGCTGAGCTGCTGCGTGCGGGCATTCACACGGGCCTCCAGCTCGTCATTCGTGCGCCGCAGCAGGGCCTCGGCCCGTTTGCGCTCGCCGATGTCGATGAAGCTGACCACGGCGCCCACCACGCGGCCATGGTCCAGCAGCGGGTGGCTGGCGTACTCGGCGTGGAAGGACGTGCCGTCGGCACGCCACAGGACCTCGTCGTCGATGCGGCAGGGCTGGCCGATGCGGAAGGCCTTGAAGATGGGGCAGTCGCACTCCGGGTAGTGCCGCCCATCCGCATGGGTGTGGTGCACCAGCTCGTGCATGTTGCGGCCCAGCACCATGTCGGTGCCGTGGCCCAGCAAGCGCAGCGCTGCCGGGTTCACGAATGTGCAGCACCCGGCCAGGTCGATGCCGAAGATGCCCTCACCGATGCTGTCCAGCAACAGAGCATGTTGGTCGGCGGTGTCCAGGGCCATGGGTACTGGGGTGCAAGGCCCGTGCCCGGTCTGGCTTGTTATCGTGCCGAGATGGCGCACGCCCCACCCCACCTCTTCCGGCCGTTGAACCTGGGCCCGCTGACGCTGCCCAACCGCATCGTGATCGCGCCCATGTGCCAGTACTCGGCCACGGACGGCAGCGCGGGCGATTGGCACCGCGTGCACCTGGGCAGCCTGGCGCTGTCTGGCGCCGGCTTGCTGGTGCTGGAGGCCACGGCGGTCAGTGCCACGGGCCGCATCACGCCGCAGTGCCTGGGCCTGTACAGCGACGACAACGAAGCGGCGCTGGCCGGCATCGTGCGGGTGCTGCGCGCCGCGTCACCCATCCCGCTGGCGGTGCAGCTCAGCCACGCAGGCCGCAAGGCCAGCAGCCAGGCGCCGTGGGACGGCGGCCAGCAGATCGCCTCCCACACGCCCGGCGGCTGGCGGGCCGAGGCGCCGTCGGCCCTGCCGCACGGCGACGGAGAAGAAGCCCCCGACGCGCTGGACGCTGACGGCCTGGCGCGGGTGCAAGCGGCCTTCGTGGTGGCTGCCCGGCGGGCCGAGCGCATCGGGCTGCAGGGCATCGAGCTGCATGCCGCGCACGGTTACCTGCTGCACCAGTTTTTGTCGCCGCTGTCGAACCGGCGGAGCGATGACTTTGGCGGTTCACTCGACAACCGCCTGCGCTTCCCGCTGGCCGTGTTCGACGCCGTCAAGGCCGCGGTGCAGATCCCGGTCTGGGTGCGTGTGTCGGCCAGCGACTGGGTGGACGGCGGCTGGGACGCCGCCACCACGCTGGCCTTTGCGCAGGCGCTGCAGGCCCGGGGCTGCGCGGCGCTGCACGTCAGCTCGGGCGGCGTCTCGCCACAGCAGCGCATCCCGCTCGGCCCGGGTTACCAGCTGCCGCTGGCGCGGGCGCTGAAAGCCGCGCTCACGATGCCGGTGATCGGGGTGGGCCTGATCACCGAGCCGGCCCAGGCTGAAGCGGCCATTGCCGACGGCGATTGCGACGCTGTGGCGATGGCGCGCGCCATCCTGTATGACCCGCGCTGGCCCTGGCACGCCGCCGCCGCGCTGGGCGCCCAGGTGCCGGCGCCACCGCCCTACTGGCGCTGCGCGCCGCGCGAGGTGAAGGACTTGTTCAGCGGCCTGCGTTTCGGCCAGCGCTGAACGTGGCCAGCGCTGAACTTGACGCGGCGCAAGACGCCAGCGGCGCCGCGCGCCTAGAGTGTGTGCACACCCTCAAGAGGAGCGCACCATGTTCAAGAAACTCCTGGTCCCCGTGGACGGCAGCGAGCTGTCACGCCAGGCGCTGCAACAAGGCCTGGACCTGGCCCGCCAGCTGGGCGCCAGCGTCCAGGGTTTTGTGGTCGAGGCCATGCCCGCCCTGCCCACCATGGGCACCCACCTGGCCAACTACCAGCGCGAGGTGAAAGAACACGAGGCCCACACCGAAGCCCATGCGCAGAAGCTGCTGGCCTACTTCGAGAAGGCTGCGGCCGAGGCTGGTGTGGCCTATGCCGGCAGCTACGAACGCAACGACGACATCGCCGCCGCGATCGCCGCCGAAGCCGACCGCCAGGGCTGCGACATGGTGGTGATGGCCACCCACGGCCGCGGCGCGTTTGGTGAGTTGCTGTTCGGCTCTCAGACCAAACGGGTCATGGCGCTGAGCAAGACCCCGTTGCTGGTGCTGCACTGAGTTTTCGCAGGCAGGCCAGGCACAGACAACCTGTGTAACGCTGGCGCAGCTGCGCCAGCAGGTCGCTGCTCAGCTGCAGCTGGCTGCAGGCGCAGGGCGTGCTGTCCTGTGCACCGCAGTGGAAAGGGCCGCCGCAGCGGGCGCAGATATCCGCCGCAATGGGCGCTCGAAGCGGCGCAGAGTCAGGCTTGTCAATGGGGAACATACCCCGCGAATGTAGTGGGTCCGCCATCACGGCACGGCCCAGAATCGGGCGCTTCAGATCTGCCCAAGAAGGCGCCCGATGAAACTCCTGCCCCTGGCCGCTGCTGCGGCACTCTGCGTGCTGAGCTTCAGCACCCACGCCCACCCCAACGACGCGGAACACCGCGCGCTGCGCCAGATGGAGCGTGCCCAGACCGGCCTGTACCGCGCGTACTTCCCCGATCTGGCCACCGGCCGCAAGGCAGCCATCAGCTTCCACAACAACCTGGTGGAATCGAACTGGAAACAGGGTTTCCTGGTGCTGGAGCTGGACGGGCCCGAGATCGCTGCCCTGCACGGCTTCGGCTTCCGCATCACACCGGCGGCCGACCTGGTGCAACGCCGCAACCGCTTCCTGGACCAGGTCGACGCGGGTGGCAACGGCGTGCAGGCCATCCCGGGTTTCGCCTGTTACGAGACGGTGGAAGAAACCTTTGCCGCGGCCGAGGGCATCACCGTGGCCAAACCGCAGCTGGCCACCTGGACCGACGTGGGTGATTCCTGGGCCAAGACCCGCGGCCTGGGTGGCTACGACATGAAGGTGCTCAAGCTCACCAACAGCGTCGTCGGTGGCACCAAACCCAAGCTCTTCATCAACGCCGCCATCCACGCCCGCGAGTACACCACCGCGCCGCTGGTGTTGAGCTTTGCGCGCTGGCTGACCGACGGGTATGGCAGCAACGCCGACGCCACCTGGATCCTGGACCACCACGAGGTGCACCTGCTGCTGCAGACCAACCCCGATGGCCGCAAGAAGGCCGAGGCCGGCCTGTCCTGGCGCAAGAACACCAACACCGACTATTGCTCCGGCAACAGCGTCGGCGCCGACCTGAACCGCAACTTCACGTTCCAATGGAACAGCACCGGCGGTGCCGGTTCCAGCGGCAACCCGTGCAGCGAGACCTTCCGCGGCCCGAACCCGGCGTCCGAACCCGAGACTCAGGCCGTGGAGGCCTACATCCGCAGCCTCTGGCCCGACCGCCGCGGCCCTGCCATGACCGACGCCGCGCCGGCCGACACCAGCGGCATCCACCTGGACATCCACAGCTACAGCGAACTGGTGCTGTGGCCCTGGGGCTCCACGCCCGGTCAGGCGCCCAATGGCACGGCACTGCAGACCCTGGGCCGGCGCTTTGCCTGGTACAACGGCTACACGCCCATGCAGTCGATCGGTCTGTACCCGACCGACGGCACCAGCGAGGGCCCCAGCTACGGCGAGCTGGGCGTGGCGGCCTACACCTTCGAGCTGGGCACCAGCTTCTTCCAGAGCTGCAGCACCTACAGCAACACCATCCAGCCCGACAACCTGCCGGCCCTGATCTACGCCGCCAAGGTGGTGCGCACGCCCTACCTCACGCCCGCCGGCCCGGACACCGTGAACGTGGTGCTGCCGGGCAGCGTCACACCGGGCAGCGCCGCCACGCTGACGGCGCAGGTCACTGACACCCGCTTCAACCAGAGCAATGGCAGCGAAGGGGTGCAGGCCATCACCGGCGCCAGCGCCTACATCGGCACACCGCCCTGGGCGCCGGGTGCCGTCGCGATCCCGCTGACGGCCGTGGACGGCAGCTTCAACAGCAGCACCGAAAACGTCACCGGCAGCCTGCCCACGGCCGGCCTGGCCAACGGCCAGTACCTGGTCTACGTGGTCGGCACCGATGCGGCCGGCGCCACCGGCCCGGTGAGCGCCGGCTTCCTGAACGTGGGCAGCGCACCGCCGCCGGCCATCACGCTGACGGTCACCAAGGGCCCCGGCACACCCCGCCGCACGCCGGTGAACCTGGCCTGGACGGGGGCCACCGGCAACCGGGTGGACCTGTACCGCAACGGCGCACTGCTGGCGGCCACGCCCAACGATGGCGCGTACAGCGAAAACCGCGCAGCAGGCACCTGGAGCTACAAGATCTGCCAGCGCGGATCCAACACGGCCTGCTCGGCGACACAGAGCATCACGACGCCCTGACCAGAGCCCGGGGCGGTACCCGGGCCGAAGCACGGCCCGGGTACCCAAGCGTTGACTAGAGCGTTTTCAGGTACGCGACCAGTTGCGACCGCTGGGCCGGCGTCAACGGGCTGGCCCGCTGCCCGTGGGCATCGAGCGGGTTGATCGTCAGCACCTCGTCCAGGGTCTTGGCGCGCCCGTCATGCAGATAAGGCCCTGTCGCCCAGATGCCCCGCAGACCCGGCACGTTGATCGGCGCCAGGCCCGTGCCGATGCCGTCCGCAAAAGTGCGTGGCGAGCCTGCCGGCGGGATGAAGAGCGGCGCCTGGTGGCAGGACGTGCATTGCGCCACCCCCTCGAACAGCGCCTTGCCGGCCGCCTGCTCGGGTGTCAACGTGCCGCTGGCGTCCAGGTAGATGCTGCGCGGCGGCTCCGCCAGGGCCAGGGCCTCGAGCACCAGGTCAACGGCACCTTCCGGCGCCGGCACGGTGGTGTGGTTGTGAACCTTCACTGCGTTTCTGACGAGCCGCTGGAGGGTTGGCACATCGCCCAGCCAGCCATAAGGTGCCGTCTGCGCCGAGCCCCACAGCGCCGGGACCTGGTTTTCGCTCAGGATGATGTTGCTCGCCGCGCCCTCAAAGTGGCAGGAGTTGCAGGTCACCTGGTTGGGTGCGCCGGGTGTCCCCCCCAGCAACGACACACTGCGCAGGAACCATGCACCGTCTTCCGCCGACGACAACGCGCCCGACAGCGGCACACGCACCTGCCCCGTCCAGGCCAAGGCAATCTCGGGGCCGAGCATGTACGGGGTTGCTGCATCGAGCAGCATCGACATCACGGACTCGCGGAAAAAGTCGACGACGAAGATCTTGGCCGGCTTGCCTGTGGTGGCGTTCACCACGACCGACAGGTCCAGCGGGGTGGCCGTCGGGTAGCCCGGCGCAAGATCGACACTGGCCTTCACGGCCCGGTTGCTACCATCGCCCACCACGACGGTGCCGGTGCCCGTGCAACTGAAGGCCAGGAATGACGCGACGTCCTTGACGGTCGGCTGGGCCACGATGGATTGGCAATCCGTGCCGGCCTCGGTGAAGGACACCCCGGTTTTCTGGAAGGTCGTGCCGTCGAGCCGGACCACACGGTTGTAACCACGGTCGGGCGAGGGCCCAGGCGGCAGGAACGACGGCACCAGGATTTCCCCGCGGTTCCAGGTCAGGTCGAAAGGGACGCCGAGGATGGGCGTGCGGGCGATGGTGGTCGCCCCGGGCGCTGCCGCGGGGTCGAGGATCTCGATTTCGGCGCCGGTTCGGTTGCCCACCGCCAGCTTGCCGTCGGGCAGCACCAGCAGCGGCCCGGGTGAATGCCCTTGCAGCGGAATCGGCGGCCTGGCCACAAAGGTGCCCGGTACCGTTTCTTCGAACACCAGCACGGCATTGGTGGTTTCGTTGGCAACGTAGATCAGGCGCGCCGTGCGGAAGTCAAAGCCGATGCCACGATTCCCGGCCGGAACGGGCAATTGCGCCGAGATCGATCCGCTGGCGGCGTGGATCACCGTCAGCCGCTTGGCAGCGGCATTTGCCACGAAGGCATGCCGCCCATTCGGGTCAATCGCGATGCGGATCGGCTTGTAGGGCACGGCCACCGCCGCCGTGGTGACCGGCAATTCCGCCAGCTTGGTGTTGTTGACCGCGTCAATCACCGTGACGATGCCACCTTTCCGGTGCCCGACGTAGGCACGCCGACCGTCCGGCGTCGTGGCGATGGCCACCGTCTCGCGCGCGCCGGCCGGGAGCGATGACTCGATCCGGTAGGCCACCGCATTGCTCATGCGGGTCTGGCGGTTCAGATTCGCCACGGCCTGAACGTAGTACACCGTGCCGACGTCGGCTGCATGGGTGATCTGCTGGCTGAACGTCCCGTTGGCGTCAAAGGTACCGGACCCGATCGAGCGTTGGGTGCCTGACTTGTAGAACTGGATGCCGATGACACCCTTGTAAACCTCGGCCGGCTGGTTGGTCTGCAGCAGTTTCACCTCTGCACCGGGGGTTCCGGTGACGGTGAATGTCGAGGTCGACCCCGGCAGCGCAAATGGCGAGCTTTGTGACAGCACCGGCACCGCTGGCGGCGGCGGTGCGGACACGGCCCACCCGCTGGTGAACAACAGGGCGATGCCCAGACAGAGTCGTTTCATGAATGGCTCCAGCGATCCAATGACGGGGCAGCACCGGCGTTGCCGCCACGTTGCCGCCGAGTCGCCACCACCACCGTGGTCAAACCCAGCAGCAGCATCGCGCAGGTGTGGGGCTCGGGCACGGCGGTGACGCTGACGGCAAACAAAGACGCGGCCACATCACCCCGGCGTACCGCCACGGCATACGACTCCTTGCCCTTGTGGTCATAGTCCTGCATGCCGTAAGTGCCGAGGAAGTTCCACGCGAAGCTGGTGTTCGATGTCCATTCCGTGTCGTTCCAATAGTCGAAAGACTGCAGATTTGAGAACAACGCGAAATTGGCGATCTGGCGCGGGCGATCTCCCTCCTGATTCAACACGGATTCACCGGTTTTGTTGCCCAGGTCAATGATGAAGAGATGCCCCATTTCACTGCCGATGCATCGGGCGCCAAAACAAGGTTCGCTGCCGTCGGCGTTGAGCGCGGAGGGCAGGCGCCAATCGCTGAAACCACCATGGACGAGGTTGTTCGCCCATGTCTGCGCGGCCTTCCATTTCATCAGGCCATCGGCATCGGCACCGCTGGTTTTGGCGTAATTCATGTCCGCCAGCCAGGTGATGTCGAGCGTGCTGTCGTAAATCATGCCGTTGCCGCGGTCAAACAGATCGGCGTGTGCAGTGCCGGCCCATGCCACCAACAGGCCCGCGGCCACCCAAGATTGCCATGCCTTCATCCGTGTTCTCCCATTGAGTTGCTGACGCGTGATTCAATGAATTCACCCCGGGCATGGCGGTACCTGCAAAGTGAGACTTCTTCGCTCTGAGGCTCAAGGGTTGCTGTAACTTACATCGACTTGGCGCGAACTCGCAAGTCCTGCGATTTAGGGGCGGCCTTCATTTCCGGACGCATCAATGCCCACATTGGTGCGGATGCGCCATCCGGACTGGTGCGTCATGGCGGCAAGGGCCGAACCACATGACGCGCGCGCAACGCGCAAACCCGATGGCGCGTCTGTGCCCGGGTGACGACCCTGTCAGCCCAGCGCGCGGTGCAGCCAGGCGCGGGCCAGGGTCCAGTCGCGTTTGACGGTGGCCAGCGAGATCCCGAGCAGCTCGGCGATCTCCTCGTTTTCCAGGCCGCCGAAGAAGCGCAATTCCACACCCTTGGCGGCGCGCAGGTCCACCTGCTCGAAGGCCAGCAGCGCCTCGTGCACCCGCACGATCTCGGCCCCGGGGTCGCCGGCCACGGCCTGCGCTTCGGTGAGCGTCAACGACACCAGCGGCACGTCGCGCTTGAGCGCACGCCGTGCGATGGCGTGGTTCACCAGGATGCGCCGCATCATCACCGAGCCCATGGCCAGGAAGTGCGAGCGGCTTTGCCACTGCGTGCGGGTCTGTTCGGTCAGCCGGAACCAGGCCTCGTGCGTGAGCGCGGTGGCGCTCAGCGTGTGGCCGGCCGACTCCTGCCGCATCAGGGCGCCCGCGCCAAGTTTGAGTTCGGCGTATAGCGCGCTGAACAGGCCGTCCACGGCGCTGGCATCGCCCTGGTCGATCTGCTGCAGCCAGTGGGTGATCTCACCGGCATCGGGGGGTGTGGGCGCCATGGGTCGCATTCTGGCCCGCGGCCATTGGCGACCCGTGAGCCCTTTGGCGCCCCGCCTGTGCGCTAGTGCATGAAGGCCCGGATTTCCCCGGGCTGCCACCCCACACGGAAAGCTGTCCATGAACCTCCTGCGCCTGACCCGCCCGCTGCTGCTGGCCACCTTGTCGATCACGCTGGCCGCCTGCGGCGGGGGTGGCGACGACGACGAGACCTCCACACCGCCCCCGCCGCCCGCGGGCGGCGGGGGCGGCACCACGGCCGCCCCGCTGGTGATCAGCGCCGCCACGCCCAGCACGCTGAACGGCACGCTGGACAAGGCGGCCGGCCTGTACGAGAGCGGCAGCAGCAACGACGTGATGGGCACGTTTGCCGCCACCGACGACCACTGCCGCGTGGCCGGCTACGTGCTGCGCAACAGCGGTGACAGCGTCAACTACTTCGTCGAGCTCTCGTTCCGCAAGACCGACCGCCAGGTGGGCCTGGTCAACTTCGGGCTCGACAGCGGCCTGGCCACGCTGGCCCGCGTGGCCGCGCCCACCGCCGGTATCACGGTAGACACCACCAACCGGCGCATCGTCTTCACGGCCTTCACACTCACCAGCACCAACACCACGGTGACGCTGGACGGCTCGATGGAGTACCCCACCAACATCGCGCCAGAGAACCGGGCCGCCTGCGGCTGACCGGCCCAGGCCTGAGGCCCATACTCGCAGGGCCTCCTCCATGAACCCCGCATGACACCCGAACCGCTGCGCTGGCCAGAGATCCGGGCCGTCTTCGATGCCTGTGCCGAGGCGGCGCCGGATCAGCGCGAGGCCTTGATCGCCGCCTCCGGTCTCACCGGCGCCGACCTGGCCGAACTGCACTCGCTGCTGGCCCATGTCAGCCCTGAAGATCCGGCCACACCCGACCCGCTGGCCGGCGTGGCCGCCACGCGGCTGCTCGGGCCCGAGACCCTGCCCGCCGGTCACCGGCTGGGCGCCTGGGCCATCGTGCGGCTGCTGGGCAGCGGCGGCATGGGCGAGGTCTACGAAGCGCGCCGTGCCGATGGCCAGTACGAGGGCCGGGCCGCCATCAAGCGCCTCAAGCGTGGCATGGACAGCGCGGCGGTGCTGCGACGCTTCGAGCAGGAGCGCCAGGCCCTGGCGCGGCTGAGCCACCCGCACATCGCACGCCTGCTGGACGCCGGGGCCGATGCGATGGGCCTGCCCTACTTCGTGTTGGAACACGTGGACGGCCGCCACCTGGACGACGCCGCGCGCGGCCTGCCGCTGCACGAGCGCCTGGGCCTGTTCCTGCAGCTGGCCGATGCGGTGGCGCATGCACACCGCCACCTGCTGGTGCACCGCGACCTCAAACCCGGCAACGTGCTGGTGGATGGTGACGGCCAGGTCAAGCTGCTGGATTTCGGCATCGCCAAGGCGCTGGACCCCACCGATGGCGACAACACGCAGGCCGGCGTTCGCCCCTACACCCCGCACTACGCCAGCCCGGAGCAGGTGCGCGGCGAGCCGGTGAGCACGGCCACCGACCTCTACAGCCTGGGTGTGCTGCTGTACCAGATGCTGACCGGCACACGCCCCACGGGCCGCCACGCCACCACCCCGGCCGAAGCCGCGCGCAGCGTGCTGGAAGAAGCACCCACCCGGCCCAGCCGCTTGTCGGCCGACGACGCACCCGATCCGGACTGGCTGCAGGCGCGCCGCAAGCTGGAAGGTGACCTCGACAACATCCTGCTGAAGACGCTGGAGAAAGACATCGAGCGCCGCTACCCCAGCGTCGAGGCCCTGGCACGCGACATCCGCGCCCATCTGGCCGGCCACCCCGTCAGCGCGCATGCGCCCAGCCCGGCTTACCTGCTGGGCAAGTTCGTGCGGCGCCACCGCACCAGCACGGCACTGGCCAGCGCACTGGTGCTGGCGCTGCTGGCCGGCCTGGCCGGCACCACCTGGCAATGGCAGCAGGCCGAGCAGGCGCGCCTGGCCGAACGGGCGCGCGCGGCGCAGCTGCGCGCACAGGCCAACCGGCTGCTGTTCGATTACCACGACGCCATCCTGCTGCTGCCCGGTGCCACGCCGGTGGTGGCGCGCCTGCTGGCCGATGCCCGCGGCTACCTGAGCAGCCTGCGCGACGCCACACCCGACGACGCAACGCTGCAGCGCGAGCTGGGCGTGGCCTTCCGCCGTCTGGGCGAGCTGTACCACTCGCTGGGCCGGCCGGCGCTGGGCGACATCCAGACCAGCCTGGCCCTGCTGCGGGAGGCCACGGCCCTGCTGCAACGGGCCTACGCACTGGCGCCGGCCTCGGCCGAGACCCGCTACCAGCTGGCCCTGGTGCAGGCAGCGCAAGGCGCCACGCTGCAGGAGATGGCCGATCTGCCGGCGGCTTTGGCCCAGCTGCAGCCCTCGGCCGCGCTGTTCGACGCGCTGGCCGCGGAGGCACCCAGCGCCAAGCCCTACCGCGTCGAGCAGGTGCGCGCGCGGCTGCGGCTGCGCGATGCACTCAACGGCAGCCCTGCCCGGGCCGACGCCGAGCTCACGCGGGCGGGCGAAC
This sequence comes from Rubrivivax sp., assembly GCA_018780805.1. Lineage (GTDB taxonomy): Bacteria > Pseudomonadota > Gammaproteobacteria > Burkholderiales > Burkholderiaceae_C > Rubrivivax. The sequence continues at coordinate 10,979 of JADMJD010000087.1, forward strand.
TGCTGACCGCGCTGGTGCAGCAGATGCCAGCCGACACCGACGTGCTGGCGCTGTATGCCAGCACGCAGAACACCCGCTACCTCGCCGCCGCCCGCGACGCCCGTTTCGAGGAAGGCCTGGCCTTGCTGCGATCGCTGGACCCGGTGTTTCAGCGCCTGGTGCAAAGCGAGCCCGACAACATGCTGCATGCCCGCGACGCGGCGGTGAACAAACTCAGCCAGGGCCTGGCGCTGGGCCAGTTGGGCCGCTACGCCGAGGCACTGGCAGCGTCGACCGAAGCGCTGCGCCGCATGCAGGCGGTGTCCGACCAGGCCCCCGCCAACACCACGGCCCGGCGGGACGTCGCCAAGCTGCAGACCGACGTCGGCTGGGCGCACCTGAAGCTGGGCGACGCCGGTGCTGCGCTGGCGCCGCTGCAGGCCTCGGTGGCGGCCTTCGAGGCGCTGGCCCAGCGCGACGCGGCCGACCGGCGAGTCGCTGCCGGCCTGGCGCTGGCCCACGCGACACTGGCCGAGGCGCAGGGCCTGCTGCAGCAGGCTGATGCCGTGGCGCGGCATGGCGAGCGTGCGATGCAGCTGGCGCAAGCGCTGGCTGCAGCGGGCGCCACCGACGGCCGGCGCGCCGTGGCCTTTGTCGGCCAGCAGGTGGGCAGCGCCTGGCGCGGGCTGTCACGCCGCCCCGGCGATGCCGCCGACCAAAGCGCCTGCCGCAGCCTGGCCCTGGCGCAACAGGCCTGGCAACAGATGGAGACCGCCGGCGCGGTGCGCGCGATGGACCAGCCGCGCCGCAGCGCCACCGGCCAGGCGGCCGAGCGCTGCCCGGGCTGAGGGTCAGCCCGGCGCAGCGGACCGCAGCAACGGCGTCACCACCGCGCGCACGGCTTCGGGCACCGGCACCGGCCGGTTGCTGGCCCGGTCCACGTAGACGTGCACAAAGTGGCCCTCGGCCGCGGCCGTGTCGTCGTCGTTGCGGAACACCGCCAGCTCGTAGCGCAGGCTGCTGCTGCCTATGTGGGCCAGGCGCAGGCCCACGGTCACACGGTCCGGGAAGCTGACGGGGGCGAAGTAGCGGCACTGCGTCTCGACCACCAGGCCCACGGCAGGTGAGTTTTCCAGGTCCAGCGCGCCGGCCTGGATGAGCAGCTGGTTCACCGCGGTGTCAAAGAAGCTGTTGTAGACGACATTGTTGACATGGCGGTAGGCGTCGTTGTCGCTCCAGCGGGTGCTGATGGCGGTGAAGTGCGCGTAGGCGCTGCGTGGCGGCGGTGTGGGTCGGGTGCTCATGAACGGACTGGCATGTCGGCAAGCTGCAAGGTGGCGTCCTTACAATCTTGCCCCATGTCTGCACCCGCCCCCCGCAAGCTCTTCGTCACCACGGCGCTGCCCTATGCCAACGCGCCTTTCCACATCGGCCACATGATGGAATACATCCAGGCCGACACCTGGGTGCGGGCGCAGCGCATGCAGGGCGCGATGGTCGATTTTGTCTGCGCCGATGACGCGCACGGCGCGCCCATCATGATCGCGGCCGAGAAGGCTGGCCTCACGCCGCAGGCCTTCGTGGCCGGCATCGCGGCGGGCCGCAAGCCGTACCTCGACGGCTTCCACATCGTGTTCGACCACTGGCACAGCACCGACGCGCCGGAGAACCATGCGCTAGCGCAGGACATCTACCGCGCGCTCAAGGCCAACGGCCTGGTCGACGTGCGCACCATCGAGCAGTTCTACGACCCGCAAAAGGGCATGTTCCTGCCCGACCGCTTCATCAAGGGCGAGTGCCCCAAGTGCGGATCGAAAGACCAGTACGGCGACAACTGCGAGGTCTGCGGCGCCGTCTACGCGCCCACGGACCTGAAGAACCCGTACTCGGCCCTGAGCGGCGCGACACCGGTGCTCAAGAGCAGCGAACACTTCTTCTTCCGCCTCAGCGACCCGCGCTGCGTTGAGTTCCTGGAGGCCTGGACGCAGGACGGCCGGCTGCAAAGCGAAGTGGCCAACAAGGTCAAGGAATGGTTCACGCGCGACGACAACGGCAAGGCCGGCCTGGGCGACTGGGACATCAGCCGTGACGCGCCCTACTTCGGCATTGAAATCCCCGACGCGCCGGGCAAGTACTTCTACGTCTGGCTGGATGCGCCAGTGGGTTACCTGGCCTCGCTGAAGGCGCTGCTGGACCAGCGCGGCGAAGACCTGGACACCTACCTGGCCGACCCGGCGCGTGAGCAGGTGCACTTCATCGGCAAGGACATCGTCACCTTCCACACGCTGTTCTGGCCCGCGATGCTGAAGTTCTCCGGCCGCAAGGTGCCGGACAACATCTTCGTGCACGGCCACCTCACGGTGCACAACGAGAAGATGAGCAAGAGCCGCGGCACCGGCATCAGCCCGCTGGTCTACCTGGAATCGGGCCTGAACGCCGAGTGGCTGCGGTATTACCTCTGCGCCAAGCTCAACGCGCGGGTGGAAGACCTGGACTTCAACCCCGAGGACTTTGTCGCGCGTGTGAACGCCGATCTGGTGGGCAAGTACATCAACATCGCCAGCCGTGCGGCGGGCTTCCTGAGCAAACGTTTCGACGGCCATCTTTCGGCCGACCTGGGCGTGGAAGGCCGGGTGCTGCTGGACGGGCTGCGCGCGCACCAGGCCACCATCGAAGGTTTGTACGACAGCCGCGAATTCGGCCGCGCGGTGCGCGAAATCATGGGCCTGGCCGACCGCGTGAACGAATACGTGGACACCCACAAACCCTGGGAGCTGGCCAAACAGGCCGGGCAGGACGCGGCGCTGCACGACGTGTGTTCGGTCTGCATCGAGGCCTTCCGCGTGCTGACCATCTATCTCAAACCCATCCTGCCCAAGCTGGCCGCCGATGTGGAGGCCTTCCTGCGGGTGCCGCCGCTGCAGTTTGCCGATGTCGCGCGCGCGCTGGGCCACCACCAGATTGCGCCCTACCAGCACCTGATGCAGCGGGTGGACGCGGCCAAGGTCGAGGCGCTGCTGACACCGCCGGAACCCGCGGCCCCGCCGCCCGCTTTGCCGGGTGGGGAGGCCATCGCGCCGACGATCACGATCGACGATTTTGTCAAGATGGACCTGCGCATCGCCAAGATCGTCAACGCCGAACGGGTGGACGGCAGCACCAAGCTGCTGCGCCTGACGCTGGACGCTGGCGAAGGCCGAACACGCAACGTGTTCAGCGGCATCGCCAGCGCCTACACACCCGAGCAGCTGACCGGCAAGCTGACGGTGCTGGTGGCCAACCTGGCGCCGCGCAAGATGAAGTTCGGCGTCAGCGAAGGCATGGTGCTGGCCGCCAGCGATGCCGACGAAAAGACCCACCCCGGGGTCTACGTGCTCGAGCCGTGGCCGGGTGCCGTGCCCGGCATGCGGGTGCGCTGAGCCCCACTGCCCCATGCTGCCGTGGCTGAGGGGCTGGACCGACATCCGACGCACCCCGGAAGCCGACTTGCGCCTGGGCGCGCTGCTGGCCTTCGTGGCCGGCGCCACCAACGCCGGCGGTTTTCTGGCGGTGGCGCGCTACACCTCGCACATGACCGGCATCGTCTCGGCGATGGCCGATGACCTGGTGCTGGGCAAAGGCACGCTGGCGCTGGCCGGCGGTGCGGCGTTGACGATGTTCCTGCTGGGCGCCATGTGCACCGCGGTGCTGGTGAACCTGGCGCGCCAGCGTGGCATGCACAGCCGCTTCGCGCTGCCGCTGATGCTGGAGGCCGTGCTGCTGCTGCTGTTCGGCCTGCTGGGCGCCACGCTCAGCCTGGCCGTCACGCTGCTGCTGCCGGCCACGGTGCTGCTGCTGTGTTTCATCATGGGGCTGCAGAACGCGGTGATCAGCAAGATCTCTCGCGCCACCATCCGCACCACCCACGTGACCGGCCTGGTCACCGACCTGGGCATCGAACTCGGCAAGCTGCTCTACGTCAACCACGCCCGCACCACGCTGCCGGTGCGGGCCGACCGCAGCCGCATGAAGATGCACGGCCTGTTGATCCTGATGTTTTTCGTCGGTGGCCTGTTCGGCGCGCTGGGCTTCAAACACGTGGGCTACATCACCACGGTGCCGCTGGCCATCGCACTGGTCGTCGTGGCGGTCCGGCCGCTGCTGGCCGACCTGCGCAGCCTGGCGCGGCCGGCATGAAACTGTCTCTGCACCGCTTCCGGCCCCGGCTGCTGGACACACTGGCGGGCTACAGCCGCCAGCAGTTGGCGCGGGATGCCGGCGCCGGCCTCACGGTGGGCGTGGTGGCGCTGCCGCTGGCGATGGCGTTTGCGATTGCCAGCGGCGTCAAACCTGAAGCCGGCATCGTCACGGCCATCATCGCCGGCCTGCTGATCAGCGCTTTGGGCGGCTCCAATGTGCAGATCGGCGGGCCGGCGGGGGCCTTCATCGTCATCGTCTACGGCATCGTCGAACGCTACGGCCTGGCCAACCTGCTGATCGCCACCATGCTGGCCGGCGTGCTGCTATTTGCGATGGGTTTGTTCAAGCTGGGTGCGCTGGTGCGCTACGTGCCGGTGTCCATCGTCATCGGCTTCACCAACGGCATCGCGGTGTTGATCGCGCTCTCGCAGGTGAAGGATTTCCTGGGCCTGGCCACCGGGCCGATGCCGGCCGATTTTTTCTCGCAGATCGGTGTGCTGGGCGGCGCGTTGCACAGCCTGAACCCCTGGGCGCTGGGCATCGCGCTGGCCAGCCTGGCCACGGTGGTGCTGTGGCCCAAGTCCTACACGATGCCCACCGCGCCGGTGGGCGCACTGGCACGCACGCGGCGCGTGGCCGCGCACCTGCCGGGCACGGTGGTGGTGCTGGTGGGCGCCACGCTGGCGGTGACGCTGCTGCAGCTGCCGGTGGACACCATCGGCAGCCGATTCGGCGGCATCCCGCAGGCGCTGCCGGCCTTTGCACTGCCGGATTTCAGTTGGGCCACGGCCAAACAGCTGGTGGTGCCCACCCTCACGATTGCGCTGCTGGGCGCCGTGGAATCGCTGCTGTGCGCGCGCGTGGCGGACAACATGGCGGCCGATCTGGGCGAAACCCCGCGCCACGACCCCAACCAGGAGCTGATGGCGCAGGGCGTGGCGAACTTCGTCACGCCACTGTTCGGCGGCATCCCGGCCACCGGCACCATCGCACGCACCGTCACCAACGTGCGCGCCGGCGGCCGCACGCCGGTGGCGGGCATCGTGCACGCACTGACGCTGCTGGCCGTGGTGCTGGTGGCCGCACCGCTGGCGCTGAACGTGCCGCTGGCGGCGCTGGCCGGCATCCTGCTGTTCGTGGCCTGGAACATGGGCGAGTGGCGCGAGTTTGCGCGCCTCAAACACTTCAACCTGCCCTACCGCACCATCCTGCTGGGCACGTTTTTCACCACCGTGGTGTTCGACCTCACGGTGGCGGTGGAGCTGGGCCTGGTGCTGGCCTGCGTGTTTTTCATCTGGCGCATGGGCACGCTGTTCCGCGTGGCGCCGCTGTCAGACCACACCCTGCCCGCGGGCGTGGCCGGCTTCGAGCTCTACGGCTCGCTGTTTTTCGGTGCCGTGGGCCAGGTGGAGGCCTTGCCCGGCATGGTGCCCGCCGGCCACCATGCGCTGGTGCTGGACCTGCACCGCCTGGTGCTGCTGGACAGCTCGGGCCTGGACGCGCTGGAGCAGGCGCAGCGCAGCCTGGCGCGGCGCGGCGTGGCGCTGTGGCTGGTGCAGGTGAATCAACAGCCGCTGTCGCTGATGCAGCGCAGCGGCTTCGTGTCGCACATCGGGGCGGAGCGGGTGTGCGGTTCGCTGGCCGAGGCGCAGGCGCAGATCAGCCGCGCGACTTCTGCTTCGGTTTCAGCACCCGCCCCTTGAGCCGCTGCCAGCGCCGAGTGGCTCGGGCGCAGTCGGCTTCGATGGTCTGCGCTTCACGCGCCAGCCAGCCGGTGGCAAAGGCCGCGCCAGCGTCGACAGGCCCGGCCGGCACCAGCGCGGCGCGTGCCACCACGGCGTCGTTCCAGCGGCCCAGCGCGTCCTGCAGCCGGCGCAACGCCTTGGCCTCTTCAGCCCAGGCCTTGGCCGGCAGCAAGGCGCTGCAGAAACCCAGCACGTAACGCAGGCGCTTCAGGCGTTTGCGCAGCCGGTGGCGGGCGTCGTCGTCCAGCGTGGCCCAGGCTTGGGCATCACGCCGGGCCTGTCGGTGCCAGCGGCGCAGCCGCGGCAGGGCGACGCTCTCCCAGGGCTCGGCTGCCACAGCGGCCTCGGGCACGGTGAGCGCGATCAGGCCCAGCCACAGTGCGGTGGTGGCGGGCTCCTGCAACCTTTGCAGGCCAGTGGGCGCTGCAGCGGCGGCCGGCAGATCAGGCAGCGGCAGACCCGCGGCCTGCGCGGCCGCGCGGGCCGGGGCCAGCGTGAGCGCCAGCACGTCGGCATCACGCGTGCCGCCCAGCGCGCCGAACAGCTCGCCCAGGGCGGCATCACGCGCGGCATCTTCGGGCCCGAAAGCGCGCAAGACACTGCGCAGACGGCGCAGGCCCACACGCAGCTGGTGCACATGGTCGGCGTTGCCACCGCCGGACGTCAGCGCCGCGGCGTTCGGCAGCGCCTGGGCCAGCGCCGAGGCCACCATCGCCGCGCGGGCTTCGGCCAGCGGCAGGCCGGCGGGCAAGGCAGGGTCCGTCGCGCGCACCACAGGGCGCTGCACCCGGCCCTGCGCCAGCCACTGCGCCCGTTCGGATTTGGTCGCCGGGTCCAGCACCAGGCCGAACCGGGCCGACCAGCGGGCCGCCAGGTCCAGCAGCGCCGGCACCGGGCCCGACAGCAGCTCGAACTCCAGCTCGCACACCGGCGTGCGGGCCTCGCCCGCAACGATGTCGCCGACGTCCAATGCCAGCTCGATGCGCGCGCCGCCGTGGCGCAGCACACGCTTGAGGCGCTGGATCTGCGTGCCGTAGACCACCTGCGGCGGCGCACCGCCGGCCAGCGCCGACAGCAAAGCCTGCCCGGCGGCGGTGCCGCGGTGCAGGCCGATGTCCAGCGGCGGCGGGTCGCCGTCTTCGGCGTCGCGTGGCACCTCGTCTTCCAGCCGCTGCATCAGGCCATCACCACGGCCCTTGAGCGTCTGCACCCAGACATCGCCCTCTCGGCGCAGGCGCAGCGCCAGCTGCGCCGCGGCCAGGCGGCCGTCGGGGGTGTCGAAGTACCGGGCCCGCAGGTCCACGCGCTCGGCGGTGCGGGTGGCCAGCGCGCGGGTCAGCGCGGCCAGTCTTTCCGGCGGCACCTGGCACTTCAGCTCGATCTCCAGGCCGGTGTCAGGTGCTGTCATGGGTGAACCAGGGGGTGGGCGGCTAAAATCACGGGTTGTTGATTCTGCCGGCCCGCACCATGCCCCTGTTCTGGAAGCCCTACAAATCCGACGTGACGCAGTTCATCGACGAGCTGCGGGCGAAAAAACCCACGCTGGAAGCCGAACAACGCGCCGGCCGCGCCCTGCTGTGGGACAAACCCGTGGACCGCCAGGCCCAGGCCGACTGGAAAGACGCACGTGTGGCCCAGAAGCCCTACGTTTACCAGAACGACTGAGTCTGCCCGCGTTGGAAACGCTCGCGACCCTCGCGGGTGGCGATGCCGCCAGCCCGCAGGTGATCGACCAGGTGGCCGTGGCACGCCTGTACGGCGAGCCGCTGTTCAAGCTGCCGACCGACCTGTACATCCCGCCCGATGCGCTGGAGGTCTTCCTCGAAGCCTTTGAAGGCCCGCTGGACCTGCTGCTGTACCTGATCCGCAAGCAGAACTTCAACATCCTCGACATCCCGCTGGCCAGCGTGACACGCCAGTACCTGGATTACGTCGACCAGATCCGCCGCCACAACCTGGAGCTGGCCAGCGAGTACCTGCTGATGGCGGCGATGCTGATCGAGATCAAGAGCCGCATGCTGCTGCCGCCGAAGAAGTCGGCCGACGGCAGCGAACCCGAAGACCCGCGTGCCGAGTTGGTGCGCCGGCTGATCGAATACGAGCAGATCAAGCTGGCCGCCGCCGGGCTGGACCGGATCCCGGTGCTGGGCCGCGATTTCCAGCGCGCCCAGGTGCATGTGGAGCAGGCGCTGGAGCCCGTGTGGCCGGCCGTGAACGCCGACGACCTGCGTGCCGCCTGGGCCGACATCCTCAAGCGCGCCCGGCTGAACCAGCACCACACCATCAGCCGCGAGCAACTCTCGGTGCGCGAGCACATGAGCATCGTGCTGCGCCGCCTGCAGGGCAAACGTTTCGTGGAGTTCCACGACCTGTTCGACACCCGCCGTGGCACGCCGGTGCTGGTGGTGACCTTCATCGCGATGCTGGAGCTCTCGCGCGAGCACCTGCTGGAGGTGACGCAGGCCGAAGCCTTTGCGCCGATCTACGTGCGCCTGGCCTATTCGGAGAGGCCCACGGCCTGAGCCAGCACACGCCGGCTGACGAAGCGGCGTGTTTCGCCGGTCACCGGATCGGTGAAAACCAGTTCCCGCGCCAGCAGCTGCAGCGGCTGGCTGTAGTCCGGCTCGGCATCGGGCGCGGGCTCGGGCCACAGCACCGGGTAGATGCGGTCGCCCAGCAGCGGGAGGCCCAAGCTGGCCATGTGCACGCGCAGCTGGTGCTTGCGGCCGGTGAGCGGCGTCAGCCTGTAGTGACCCAGGCCGTGGCCCAGCCCTTGGCCCAGGCCGCCCTGCTGCGCGATCAGCTCGACCTGCGTGTGCGCGTTGGGCTCGCCCGGCAGCGTCTGCATCTGCATGAAACCAACGCCTGCCGGCTCTTCGATGCGGCTGCTGACGGTGCAGGGCAAGGCGAGGTCGGCCCGCCAGGGCGCCACGGCTTCGTACACCTTGTGGGCCAGCCGGTCCCGGAACACCGCGTGGTACGCGTGGCGGGTGGCCGGTTGGACGGTGAAGACCAGCACGCCGGCCGTTTCCAGATCGAGCCGGTGCATGGGCACCAGGGTCTCGATGCCCAGCGCGCGCTTCAAGCGCACCAGCGCGGTTTCCTGAAGGTGACGGCCCGCGGGCGTGACGGGCAGGAAGTGCGGTTTGTCTACCACCACCAGGTGCTCGTCCTGGTGCAGGATGTCCATCGCAAACGGCACCACCGGCTCCGGCGGCAGCTGGCGCCAGTACCAGAGCACGGCACCGGGCCGCGCCGGGGCATCGGGCGGCAGCGCACGGCCGTCGGCGTCCAGCACCTCGCCCTGCAGCAGCCGGGCGTGCCAATCGATGCCGGGGCGCAGGCGGGCCGCCAGGAACTGCGCCACGGTGGCCCAGGGGCCGGCGGACACCGCGACGCGGCTGGCGCTGACACCGTCGCGCATCGGCGGGGTCCAGGCCGCTCTTGGGCGTGTCACGGGCGCGTCATCGGGGGATCAAAACGCGTCCAGCCGCCGCGCGCGGGCCAGGCGCCAGGCCTCGCCTTCGTCGGCGGGGTCGAACACCTCGTCGGCGGTGGTGGACGTTTCCTGCAGCTGGGCGTCCAGCGCGATGCGCTTGTCGAACACAAAACACTCGCCCAACCAGTCTCGCGCGGCATCGGGCAACTGCTCAAAGTAGTTCAGGATGCCCCCTTCGAGTTGCAGCACGTCCAGCCCCAGGCTGCGCAGCCAGGGCGCAGTCTTGTCGCAGCGGATGCCGCCGGTGCAGTACATCGCGACCGGCCGGCCAGCGTCGCGCCAGGCGGGCGCCTGGTCCTGCACATAGGCCACGAAGTCGCGGAAGTGGCGCACACCGGGGTCGGCCGCGCCGCGGAAGTGGCCCAGGCGATATTCGAAGTGGTTGCGGTTGTCCAGCAGCACCACGTCGTCCCGGTCCAGCAGCGCGCGCCATGCGGCCGGGCTGACGTGGCTGGTGTCGTGTTCGTCCGGCGTCGGCAAGTCGGCCTCGCCCGGCAGGCCCAGCGCCACGATCTCGGGTTTGACCAGCACCTTCAGGCGCGCAAACGGGGGTGTGGTGCAGGCGCTGCGTTTGAAGGGCATGCCGATGAAGGCACCACCCAGCACCTCGGGCCGCTGCAGCGCGGCCTCGAAGGCCCGCACGGCGGTGTCGGTGCCGGAGACGGCGCCGTTCAGTCCCTCGGCGGCCACCGTGATGGCGCCGAAGAGATCGGCCGCCAGCGTGCGCAGCGTGGCGGCGGCCGCGGCCGGGTCGGCCACCGGGGTGAAGCGGTAGAAGGCACTGTGCAGCAACATGACCCTGCGATTGTCTCAGGGGATACTGGCCGGCCATCCTTCACCACCCGCCGCCCCCATGCCCGACGTCGAACTGGAAGTCCTGCCCCGCGACCTGGAACCCTACCGTGCCGGCAACACCGGCGTCGATTGGGTGCACCGCTTCGCATCCGGCCGCCCCGGCCCGCATGTGCTGGTGAACGCGCTGACACACGGCAACGAGTTCTGCGGCATGGTGGCCGCCTGCCACCTGCTGGACCACGCGGTGCGGCCGTTGATCGGTACGCTCACCATCAGTTTTGCCAACGTCGCGGCCTACCGCAGCTTCGACGCCACGCGGCCCTTCGAGAGCCGGCAGCTGGTGCACAACCTGAACCGCATCTGGTCCGATGCCTGGCTGGACGGCCTTGATGACAGCCCCGAGCTGCAGCGCGCCCGCGCCATGCGTGCGGTGGTGGCCGCGGCCGACCACATCCTGGACCTGCACTCCACCGCGCAGGAGGTGCAGCCCTTCTGGGTCTACCCCGCCTACGGCCGCAATGCCGACGCGGCACTGGCCATCGGCCGCCCCGCCGTGCACCTGGTGATGCCGCAGGGCCTGGGCTCGGGCACACCGCTGATCCAGCATGGTCTGCACGGCACCGACGGCCACCACGGCGTGGCCCTGGTGGCCGAATGTGGCCAGCACTTCCGCCAGGCCACCAGCGACCTGGCGGTCCAGGTGACGCTGGACTTCCTGGCGCACTTCGGGCTGATCGAACGCGCAGCCGCCGACCGCCACACCCCGGCACCGCAGCAGCGCTTCGAGCTGATGCAGACCTGGGTGGTCAAACACGACGATTTCCGCTTCAGCCAGCCGCTGGTGGGGTTCGAGACCTTTGCACAAGGCGAGCTGATTGCGACCGATGGTGCGGAGGAGCTGCGCGCGCCTTGTGACCACTGCACGGTGTTGATGCCGACGCGCAAAGCCATCGTCGGGCGCGAAGGTGTCTACCTGGCGCGGCCACTCGGCTGAGTCAGATCCAGCACCAGGATGTCTTCGTCCTCGTCCTTCTCCCCCGTCGCCACGAACCCCAGCGATTCGTAGAACGCCCGTGGCGATTGCGGCCCGGGCATGCAGGAGGTGATGAAGGTCTTCAGCGTCGGGTGCCGCCGCCGCACGTCGGCGATGACCAGTTGCAGCGCCGCGCGGCCCAGACCCTGGCGTTGGCGCGGCTTGTGGACCATGTAGCGCCACAGCAGCACACAGGGTTCGGGCGGCGGGTCGGTGCGCAGCGAGCGGTCTTCCAGCATCACGAAGCCCACCGGTTCACCATCGGCGTAGATGGCGCGGAACCAGGCCTCGGGGTGGAAGTACGCCTGCGCGATGGAGTACACGTTGGGCGCCACGTAGTCGTTGGCCTCGGCGTCCAGCTTGCAGACCGCACCCAGGGTCTGGGCCGTGACTTCAGGCAATTCAACTTTCATCGCGGACCTCCTGGGTTCAGAGTATGTCGGCTGCCTGCAGCAGCAAAGCGCCGCACCGCCACCGCCCGGGCGCCGAAGCCACCGCTGAGCAGGCCCAGCACAGCGCTCATCGCGGCGACGAACCACAGCTCGTGCAGGAAACCGGCGTGCACGCCGGCCGCAAAACCCAGCAGGAACTTGGCGCCGAAGATGCCCAGCATCAGCGCCAGCGGCACCCAGCTGCCGGGCACACGCACCGCGGCGCCGACCAGGGCCATGCCGCGTGACGACACCCGCCGGGCGCCCCAGAAAACCGAGCTGGCATAGGCCGCAGCCCAGAGCAACAGCACCGCAGGCGCAGCGCCAAAGGCGGACACCACGCCGAACAAGGAAAAGGCGAACATGGCCAGCGCGATGCCGGTCACCAGCCCGGGGCGGACATCACGTGTGCGGGACTGGCGTTGCCCCAGCACGAGCAACAGCAACAGGACCAGCGGCACCCAGACGGGGATGTAGGCGAACATGTCAGTCTCCAAGGCGAATCAGCATGGGAACGGACTGTGAGGCGCCGATGGCCCGCATGCCAGCGGGCTGCGACGAAGTGCTGCCGGGCGGCGCCAAATGCCGGCCTGTGCCATCGGCATGACGCGACGGCGCGGCCATCAGATGACGTTGGCCTCCCACAGCGGCCGGTTCTCTGCGATCCGAGCCGGGAACAGCGGTTGCAAGACCGCACCGCCGGTGCCCGCGATCAAGGCCGCCAGCGCCTGCCCCACCGCCGGCGCCTGCTGCATGCCGTGGCCGGAGAACCCGCAGGCGGTGTAGGCATTGACATAACCCGGCAGCGGGCCGGCCAGGCCGTTGTGGTCGAAGTGGTTCATCTCGTAATACCCGGCCCAGGCGCTGCGCACCCGCAGTGCTTCGAAGGCGGGCACACGCGCGGCCAGCACGGGCCAGAGGTGCTCCTCGAACAGGCCGTGGTCGATGGCGTGCAACGGCGGTTCATCGGGGTCGCCGTCGCGCGGCGGGGCACCCGCCAGGAAACCGCGGCCTTCTGGGCGGAACCACACACCGCTGGGGTCGATGACCAGCGGGCAGCCGGGCAGTGCCTGCGGACAGTCGAGCACAAACACATCGCGCTTCTTGGGCGACACCGGCAGTGCACAGCCCAGCTGCGCGGCCAGTGGCGCACTCCAGGCGCCAGCGGCCAGCACGAAGGCGTCCGCTTGAAAGCGGCGCCCCTCGGCCGTGGCCACCGCCGTGACGCGGCCACCTGCCGTGGCCAGCTGCACCGCCTCGGCGGCCAGGAAGCGTGCGCCGCGGGCGATGGCCTTGCGGCGGAAGGCCTGGTGCAGCGCCGGGCCGTCGAACCAGCCTTCGCCGCTGGCGCCCCAGCTGCCCAGTGCCAGGTCCTGCACCGCCAGCCACGGCCACTGCTGCCGCAGCGCGGCCGGGTCCAGCAAGCGGGTGTCCGCACCCGCGGTCTGCTGAACCTGCTGGTTGCTGCGCAGCAGCGGTGCGCCGGCTTCGCTGGCCAGGTAGAGGTAACCCGGCTCTGTCAGGCCGATGTGCGGGGCCTCGCCGTCCACCGCCAGTTCGTCGCCCACGCGGCGCAGGAAGGCCAGGCTCGCCTGCGAGAGCGCGATGTTCACTGGCTGCGAAAACTGCTGCCGGATCGAGCTGGCCGACAGCGAGCTGGACGCGCGGGCGTAGGACGTGTCCCGCTCCATCACGGTGGCCGCAATGCCATGATCACGCGCCAGGAAACACGCGGTGGCCGCACCCATCACACCCCCGCCCACGATCACGACATCCCGATTCATCATGCGAGTCTATGCAGCCGCCGAGGTGCACGCTGCCCTGCCCTGGGGCCCGCTGGTCACCGCCATCGAAGCCGCTTTCGTGGCCGGTGCCGAGGTGCCGTTGCGCCAGGCACACGCCCTCTCGCCACAGGACACGCTGCTGCTGATGCCAGCGTGGAACCCGCGTGCCATCGTCGTCAAGCTGGTGACGGTGATGCCGCAGGCTGAATCCACCGTGATGGCCAGCGTCTTGGTGCTGGACCGCCACAGTGGCGAGCCGTTGGCGCTGCTGGACGGCGAAGCGCTGACGCTGCGCCGCACGGCCGCCACCTCGGCGCTGGCCGCATTGCGGTTGGCGCGGCGGGATGCGCAGACGCTGCTGATCGTCGGCACCGGACGGCTGGCGCCCTGGATGGCACGCGCGCACGCGGCGCTGCGGCCGGGGCTGGAGCAGATCCAGGTCTGGGGGCGCGATGCCGCCGCGGCGCAGGCACTGGCCCTCACGCTGGCCGCCAAGGGCCTGCCGGCGAGCGCCGCGCCGGATCTGCAAACCGCCGTGCGCCAGGCGCACATCGTCAGCTGCGCCACCACGTCGAACACACCGTTGGTGCAGGGCGCGTGGCTGGCGCCGGGCACGCACCTGGACCTGGTGGGCGGCTTCCGGCCCACGATGCGCGAGGCGGACGACGAGGCCGTTTCCCGCTGCCAGGTGGTGGTCGACACCTTCGCCGGCGCACTGGCCGAAGCCGGGGACCTGACACAACCACTGGCCAGCGGCCGCATCACACGCGAGCACATCGTGGCCGATCTGGCGCAGCTGCTGCGCGGCGAGGTTCAGCTGCGAGAGGACGATCAGCGCTGCACGCTGTTCAAGTCGGTCGGCACCGCGCTGGAGGATCTGGCGGCGGCGGAACTGGTGGTGTTCGGCGGGCCGTTGCCAGCTGGCAATATCGCCTAAAAACGCCAACCGCGCGCTTCAATGAAGTCCGCAAGTTTGTAGCACTCAATGCCCTCTGCTCGACAAACGTCCGGGATGCGGGGGCTGTCCTTCCTGCCGAAGTCTTCTTCACTGACAACGATGACTTGACCAAGCCGAACGCGGGCGAGCGCGATGACAAAGGGGTCGCCGCCTGACTTGCCGCGAACCGTGTCTACAAGTCGGGGGTACGTGCCCATGATGTACCGCATGTGTTCTTGCTGGTCATCGTCAAACTCCACACACAAGTCATTTGCAAGACTCTTGCACCAAGCAAAGACGGCGTCATCCTTTTTCGAGAGCTCGGTCAAAACCTCAACAGAGGTCACCACCAAACCCTCGCGAACGGCCTCCTCAAGTTTGTCCCAGAAGGAAGGAAAATTCTGAGGACGGTAGACGCGGTTCCACGCATGGATAAGTGAGCTGGAGTCGAAGCTGTACCGTGCTCTCTCATTCAGCGGCATCTTGCATTACCCCACAAACCGGCGTTGCAGGGCTTCTACATGCTTGACGCGAATACCCAGATGGCCCGCTACGTCGCTCAGCGTGATCCTGCGCTGAAAGTAGTTGCCGAGCACAAGGCCGACAAATGGTCGACCCAGATTGCTCAACGACTCTTGTGCCATGTTTCGCTTCATGTCCTTGGCAGGCGAACGCGCCGCCAACTCGCGCTCATGTTCAGCTGCATACTGCGCGATTTTCTCAAAGTAGAAGTCCCACGTTGCCTGGCGCTGGCCGATCAACCGAAGCAGCAAGGCAGGCCGGCTGACGCCGAACCGACGAGCAACCCGGAGGATGACGTCATCGCTCAGTTGCCGCCGTCCATCCGTAGCCAGATCAAGTTCAGACAGGATGACATCTTTAGGCATAAGCGCTGCAGCCGCAATGGAATTGCACAGCAACTCAATGTCGGGCGTCTGGACCTGCACGAGATCCAGCTTTAAGTCAGACACGCCGCTCTCCCGCAAGGCAACGTGCACGAACTCATGCAACATCGAGAACAGACGGCGCTGAGGCACATCCTTTCGGTTCACAACCACCACCGGAAGAGTGTCGTAGGCCAGCGCAAAGCCGGATGCCTCACTCTGGGAGACGCGCGAGCTCTGGAACACAAGAACACCCGAGCGTTCAATGGCCACGCGCCACAAATTGAAGGCCTGCCGCCCGGTGGCGTCGCCGCCCAAGTTCTGCAGATGCGCCGGCTGCAACCCCAGAAACAGGCGGACCGCTTCTCCCGCCTGTTCGATGTTCTCTACTGCCAGCCGGAAGGGGAACGGCTCGACGGGTTCCTCGAGTTCCGCGCGCAACTCCAGCGCCAGCTCTCGCCGCTGCTGTGCTGAGCGGATCTCCAGAGTCAACTGTGGGGAGTACGTCCTGTCTTCCCCTAGCGCAGGGCGCCGAAGGTCGCTCAATACCTGGAAGCGGAGAGGAACCTCCTGAAGGTAAAACACGGCCAGCGGGCGCTTGTAAAGCGCCGCCATACTGCGAAGTTGCGGGACGCTAGGCCGTTCGTCGCCAGCTTGCGTTTCCCACGCTGCCAGCAAGCCCGGTTCGATCTTCAACGCGGCAGCTGCAGCCTCGCCGGTGAAACCAGCCGAGGTGCGGGCCCACACCAGGATCTCTGGTTTGACGGTGGCGAAAACACGTTTAGCCATGTTGGCACGGAGTGTACGCACTCACAGTGGCAGTGTGCTGCGCGACAACCCGGCCCAACCGGGACCGCAGCAACCGACCGGAGACAGGTTGTCGGCGGCTACTTGACCAGCCGGTTCAGCCTCTCCGCGTCAAACGTTTCGGTGGTGTGCGCGTCCTGCGGCACACAGTCATCGCCCGGCAGTTCGCGTGCACGCGCCGAGAGTTTTTCGATCGCGGCCCAGAGCAAGGCGATCTGGTGTTCCTGGCCGGAGGCGTTGTCGATCAGGCCCTTCATGGCCTGGGCGACCGGGTCGTCACCCTGCGTCACGCCGTAGGCCGAAAAACCCATCTTCGCAGCGGCCGCTTCGCGCTGCGCCTCGGTCTCGGCCTGCAGGATGCGCGCCGGGTTGCCCACGGCCGTGGCGCCGGGTGGCACGGGTTTGACCACCACGGCGCCCGAACCCACACGTGCGCCATCACCCACCGTGAAGCCGCCCAGCACCTGTGAGTTCGCGCCGACGATCACACCGCGGCCCAGCGTCGGGTGGCGCTTGGCGCCCTTGGTCAGCGAGGTGCCACCCAGCGTGACGCCCTGGTAGATGGTGCACTCGTCGCCGATCTCGGCGGTTTCGCCCACCACCACGCCCATGCCGTGGTCGATGAAGACCCGGCGGCCGATGGTGGCGCCGGGGTGGATCTCGATGCCGGTGAAAAACCGCGCCAGGTGCGAGATGACACGTGCCGGCAGCCGCCAGCCACGTGTCCAGGCCGCCTTGGCCCAGCGGTGCATCACCAGCGCGTGCAGGCCCGGGTAACACAGCAGCACCTCCAGACGCGACCGCGCTGCGGGGTCGCGCTCGAGGATGCAGGCGATGTCTTCGTTCAGGCGTGCAAACATGGTCGGGCCAGTGTAGCCAGCGTCAAGCTTCTTTGCTGGCGCGCTGCACGGCACGCGCGATGCCACGCAGGATGTGCACTTCTTCGGTGGTCAGCTGCGCGCGGTTCAGCAGCTGCTGCAGCCGCGGCGTGAGCTTCTTGGGCGCGGCCGGGTCCAGGTAGCCGATCTGCACCAGCACCTTGCGCCAATGCGCCAGCACACCGTCCACCGCCGGCATGTCGGCGATGTTCGGCTCGGCGGTGCGCGCGACGACGTCGTAGCCGCCCAGCGCCTGGCGCCATTCATAGGCCAGCAACTGCACCGCCTGCGCCAGGTTCAGCGAGCCATAACCGGGCGCGGTGGGGATGGAGACACAGGCGTGGCAGCGCCAGACGTCTTCATTGGCCATGCCGTAACGCTCGCTGCCAAAGACAAAGGCCACCCGCTCACCGGCGGCCTGCAGGCGCGGCGCCAGCGCGGCGAACAGCGGGCGCGGCGCATGCAGCGGCGGGCCGAAATCACGCGGTGTCATCGCGGTGGCCACGGCGTGGCTGATGCCGTCCAGCGCCTCGCCCAGCGTGGCCACCACGCGCGCCCGAGTCAGCACATCGGCGGCGCCGCTGGCCAGGGCCACGGTCTCCTCCAACACCAGCACGTCGGGGAAACGCGGCTGCACCAGCACCAGGTCGGCGAAGCCCATGACCTTGATCGCACGCGCGGCGGCGCCCACGTTGCCGGCGTGGCTCGTGTGCATCAGCACGAATCGGGGGCCTGCAGGCTCGGTCACGGTCGTTAGAATCAAGGGTTTTGCCTGACGCCATTGTCACGGCAAGCGCTCTTTGTCCCCGCCGCGCCCCCACTTCTATCCAGGACCTCCATGTCGCAAGCCTTGCATCCCATGCTCAACATCGCCATCAAGGCGGCCCGTGCAGCGGGGTCCATCATCAACCGGGCAGCACTGGACATCGACATCCTAAAGGTGGGCCGCAAGGGGCCGAACGACTTCGTCTCCGATGTCGACCGCGCGGCCGAGCAGGCCATCATCGACATCCTGCTCGAGGCCTACCCCGGACACGCCATCCTGGCCGAAGAATCGGGCAGCGAACGCGGTTCGAAAGACAGCGAGTTCCTGTGGATCATCGATCCGCTGGACGGCACCACCAACTTCCTGCACGGCTTCCCGGTCTACGCGGTGTCCATCGCACTCGCCTTCCGCGGCGTGGTGCAGCAGGCCGTGGTGTACGACCCGACGCGCAACGACCTGTTTTTCGCGTCGCGCGGGCGCGGGGCCTTCTTGAATGACCGCCGGCTGCGTGTCTCCAAGCGCACGCGGCTGGCGGATTCGCTGGTGGGCACGGGTTTCCCGTTCCGCAAGGGCGACAACTTCAAGCGCTACGTGAAGATGTTCGAAGAGGTGATGCAGTCCTGCGCCGGCCTGCGCCGCCCGGGTGCCGCCGCGCTGGACCTGTGTTACGTGGCCGCGGGCTACTACGACGGCTTCTTCGAGATGGGCCTGAGCCCCTGGGATGCCGCCGCCGGCAGCCTGATCATCACCGAGGCCGGTGGCCTGGTGGGCAACTTCACCGGCGAATCCGACTTCCTCTACCAGCGCGAGCTGGTGGCCGGCAACCCGAAGGTCTACGGCCAGCTGGTCAAGATCCTGGCCCCGTACACGCGCGTGCTGGCGGAGGCCGACACAGCGGCACCGGTGGCACCGGCGGCTGCACCGGTGGCCTCATCGTTGACGGACGCGACGCAGGCCTTCGTCGAGACCACCAAGGCACCCGCCCCGGCGCGCAAGACGGTGCGCATCCGCAAGACCGGCGACGCGCCGTTCTGACCGCCCCGGTTCAGTCGCCCAGATCGGGCAGATCCGGCTGCGCGTCGTCGTCCAGCGGCGGTTCGGCGGTGGCGCGGGCCAGCGCCATCCAGGCCAAAAATGGCAGGCGCATCGCGCGCTGTGGCGCCGGGCGCAGCACCTCCAGCGCCGCGCCCCGGGCCAGCATCACACCGTAGGCAGGCGGGATCTCGTCGGGCTCGCCAATGCCAGCCCGCAGCACATACCAGCACTGGCTGCTGAGCGCGCGGTAGGCTTCACGTTTGGCCTCGTGGCGCAGGTCGCTCAGCAGGTCGGCGCGGCGCACCTTGATCTCGTGCACCACGGGCTCGACGTAGTCCTCCACCGTGGTGTGGCGGATCGAGAACACATCGGGCATGGCCACCGCCCAGCGAGTGCTGTCGACGTCATCGCCCGGCAGCGGCGCGCGCAGCGACAGGCCGCGCCAGACCACGCGCCCGGCGCGCTGCATGGCACGTGCCACCTGTTCGACCAGGGCCTCGTGGTCGTCGCGTGCGCGCCGGTGGCGGGCCACCGCGTGGGCGATGGCGGCCAGTCCGGCGTCCGTCACGCGCAGCTGCTCTCGCCCGGCGGCGTCCAGGTGGCGCTGCAGCAGGCCGGCCACCAGCAGCTCGGCCTCGACGTTGTCATGGCAGGGCCAGCCGGCCGAGCGCCACATGGCACGCAGACGGCGTGTGTGTGCGCTGCTCGGCACCAGGCCGGGGGGCGCTGCGGACAAAGGCGGCATGGCGCATGCTAGCGTTGCAACATCGACACCGCCCGAGGCCACCATGCAGACCCTGGACGAGATGCTGAGCCGCCAACTGCTGACCCCGGCGCAACACGCCGACATCGCACACTGGATCCGCCAGGCGCGCGACGTGGACCACATCCTGGCCATGCCTGCCCCGCTGTGGCGCAGCTTTGCGCTGGCCAGCGTGCTGATGAACGTGGATGCGGATCTGACGCAGCCGCCGCCGTTCTGAGGCCCCCAGGGCGGGGCCGCACCCAGCCCGGGGCGGCCACCGCTGGTGTTCACCGGCCGCTGCCGCCATCATCGGGCGTCCAGCAGTCGGGGGATGGCCATGTCGAACGCGACGAACGCGGTGAACAGCGGTGGGGGCTTCGAACAGTCCTTCATGTTCCACATGATCCGGGACTTCTTTTTGCTGCTGGTGGCGGTGGCGGCGCTGGAGCTGGGCATCCGCTACGCGGTGCTGCGGCTGAACTTCGCGCAGCAGGAGCCGGCGCGGGTGGACGGCGCGGCGCAGAAGCTGGCCAACGACGTCAAGGCCATCATGCTGAACTCCGGCGGGCCGATGGCAGCGGCCACCATCTACCCCATCCTGGACCGCAACTACACCGACCTGGGCCTGTCCATCGCCGTGCTGCCGTCGGCGGTGACGGTGGAATCGATGCAGCAGCGCTTCGGGCTCGAGGCCATCGGCCTGCAGCCGCGCTGGACGGACAGCGAACACCAGCAGGCCTCGGTGTCGTTGACGGCCGAGCAGTTCTGCCTGGGCTGCCACCTGAAGGCCAAGGTGGGTGATGTGCTGGGCACGGTGCATGTGCGCAGCTACCTGGCCAGCAAGGAGGCCGCGTGGTGGCAGGAGGTGCGGCTGACCGCGGGTGCGCTGAGCCTGAAGATCCTGCTGCACACGCTGCTGCTGTTCGGCCTGCTGAAGGTGCGCATGGCGCCGCTGCTGACGCTGCGCGCCACGGTCGCCGGCCTGGCCAAGGGGGTGATGGACCTGTCGCCACGTGCGGCGGTGAACACGGCCGACGAGTTCGGTGAACTGGCGCAGGACCTGAACCACTTCCTGGACCGCATCGGCGTGGTGGTGCAGGACCTGGACCGCATCCTCGCCGAGGTGGTGCGCGTCGGCGCGCGCCTGGGGGCGCTGAACCGCGGCCTGGAGCAGCAGGTGGATGGCCTGCGCAGCACCGCGCTGCAGCGGATGGGCGACGACGCGCGCCGCAGCCTGGACCTGCAGCTGCTGGCCGCGCGCGAGGCCGGGGCCTTCGACGCACTGGCGCAGACACTGGACACGCTGGCCCACGCTGGCGCGCTGCCCGCCGCCACCGGCGCCGAGCTGCAGGCGCAGCTGGCCCGCTTGCGGCAGCGTTTTGCGGCCGTGGCCGGTGCCTTGACCGACGTGGCGCCGCCGGTGGTGGTGGCGCAGGCCCAATCGGCCGAGTACCAGGCGCTGGCGTTGTCGCTGCGCGAGATGGCCTTGCTGGAGGGTTCGATGCAGCAGGTGGCCGAAGCGGGCCAGCGTGTGGTGCATCGGCTCACACAGGGGCGCCCGCCAGCCTGAGCGTTCACGGCCGCAGCGCCATGCCCTCCCAGGCCATGCCGGCGGCGCGCTGCATCAACCAGGCCTCGAGCGCCAACCACTCGTCGGCGTCAGGTGCAAAGGGCTGGGCGCGCACACCCGTCAGGCAGCCGCGCAGCCGGCGCTGCAGCGAGCCTGCGCCCTGCCACTCCAGCCGGTAGATCGGGTAGCCGGTGGGGTGGGCCTGCGGGATCGCAGCACCGCCCAGGCGTTGGCCAGCGCGCTGGTCGTGGCACTGCGCACACGACAGGTTCAGCTGGCCGAAGCGTTGCTGCCAGAGCTGTTCACCCCGCAGCGCCCAGGCCTGCAGACGCGGATCTGGCGTGACCGGCTGGCCGCGGCTGCGTTCGGTGAGCAGCGCCGTCAGCGCCAGCACCGCCGGGCCGTCGGGGCCTTGCGGTGGCTGGGCCAGGTGCTGCTGGCGGCACTGGTCCACGCGCGCCGGCAGGCTCAGCGGACGGCCGGTGGTGGGGTCGTGCACCGGGTAACGCATAGCCACCGGCATCGGCGCGGCATGGCAATCGGCACAGCGGCGGCCGTTGGCGGCGGGCCGCGACCACAGCGCCTCGCCTTCGGCGACAAAGAGCTGGCCGGGGTGCTGGGTGGCATCCCGCTGCAGCGCCTGCAGCGGCGCGCTCATGAAGGCACTGCCGGGTTGGCGGGTGTCTTGGGCCGAAGCCGCCGCGCACAGCGCCAAGGCCAGCAGCATCGCCCCGCGTTTCATGCCAGGTCGAGCCGCCGCGTCTCCTGGTGGCGGAAGCCGTTGTCGCCGGTCCAGAGGAACACCAGCTCACCCGGCTGCGTGGCGCGCAGCGGGAAGGCGATGTAGGGGTTGGCGGCGATGGCCGGAAAGAGGTCGGCGCCAAAGACCAGCGCACCATCGAGCCGACACTCGAAACGCGTGGCGATGTCGCGGGGCAGCAGCCGCCCGTCGCTGTCACGCCGGTGGCCGGTTTCCATCGCGTGGCCGAGGGTGGTGCGGACCTCGACCACGCTGCCGCGCGCGATGCCGGGCGGCAGGTGGATGAGGGCACGCGTCGACACGCTCATCCTCCTTCCACACAGGCGGCGAGCGTGACCAGCACGTCCACCCGCTGCTGCCACACGCTGCCGTCGTTCAGACGTGCCAGCGCCAAGATCTGCTGGCTGGTGGACAGCCGGATGCGCGTGGCCACCTCGGCGCGGCCACTGTGCGGCCCAAGCTGGAAACGGGCGATGTCGCGCTGCGGGTTGCGTTCGTTGAAGAGCACGATCTCCTGCACATGCTCGGCCGCGGTCATCGCACTCTCCACCCGCACCAGCAGCGGCACGGCGTTGCCGTTTTCCACCAGCTCCGGGATCTGCAGCAGCACGCGCCCGGTGCGTGGTGTGGCGCTGCCGGCCCAGGCGCGCACGGCGGCTTCCATGGTGGGTTCGGCCGCGCGGGCAGCGGGCCACACGCTGACGGCCAGCAGGCCGCCCAGCACCTGGCGGCGCTGCAGCATCACTGCAGCGTCTCCAGCCAGGCCAGCACATCGGCCGTCTGCTGCGGCGTCAGCACACCCTGCCCGGCCCGTGCCGCGGCCACACGCTGCAGGCCGTCGCTGCGCAGTGGTGCCGGCATCACGGTCTGCGGATTGAAACGTTCGGGCATCAACAAACGTTCGCGCAGCAACGCACGCGGGTAGCGGGCGCCGACCCCGGCCAGGTCGGGCCCGATGTTGCCGCTGTGCACCGCCGGCACACCGGGCATGGCGTGGCACAGCACACACAGCCCGGTGCTGCGGCTGCTGGCGATGGCCTGGCCTTGCACGGGGTCGCCCACCAGCGCCGCCACCAGCGCGAGCGCCGTCACATCAGGCACGTTTCAAGCTGTGTTGGGACAGCGGCAGCGTGCGGATGCGTTTCCCGGTGGCGGCAAAGATCGCGTTCAACACCGCCGGTGCGGCCACCGCGATCGTCGGTTCGCCGACACCGCCCCAGAACCCACCCGAGGGCATCGTGATGGTCTCGACCTTGGGCATCTGCGCCAGCCGCATGGCCGGGTAGGTGTCGAAGTTTTTCTGCACGATGGCACCGTCCTTCACGGTGCAGGCGCCGTACAGCGCCGCCGACAGGCCGTAGACAAAACTGCCCTCCACCTGGGCCTCGATCTGCTGCGGGTTCACCGCGTGGCCGGGGTCGGTGGCGGCGACGATGCGGTGCACGGTCAGCTCACCCTCGGCGCTCACCGACACTTCGGCACAGGCCGCCACATAGCTGCCAAAACCGTGGGTCTGCGCCAGGCCGCGGTAGACCTTCTGGCCCCTGACGTCCGGCGCGGGTTGGCCCCAGCCGGCACGCTGCGCGGCGGCTTCCAGCACCGCCAGGTGTTTGGGGTGCTCCTTCATCAGCGTGCGGCGCAGGGCCAGCGGGTCCTGCCCCGTGGCATGGGCGATCTCGTCGAGAAAACACTCCAGGTAGATCGTGTTCTGGTTCAGGTTCACGCCGCGCCAGAAACCCGGCGGCACATGCGGGTTGCGCATCGCGTGGTCGATCAGCAGGTTCGGCACGCCGTAGCCGATCATCGCCTCGCCACCACCGTTGTTCAGGCCCTGGAAGGCCACCGGGTCCTTGCCGTCGCGCACGTTCTGCGGGAAGAGGCCGGCCAGGATGCTCTGGCCCGACAGCCGCATGTGCAGCGCGGTCAGCTGGCCCTTGTCGTCCAGCCCGGCGGTCAGCTTGCACTGCGTGATCGGGTGGTACAGGCCGTGTGTCATGTCCTCTTCGCGCGACCACAGCAGCTTGACCGGCGTGCCCGGCATTTCCTTGGCGATCAGCACCGCCTGGCGCACCCAGTCGTGCACCGCACCGCGGCGGCCGAAGCCGCCGCCCAGGTGGATCTTGTAGACCTCGCACTGCGCCGGCGGCAGGCCGGCCGCGGCGGCGGTGGCGGCCAGCGCGGCCTCGCCGTTCTGCGTGGGCGTCCAGACCTCGCAGCGCTCGGCGGTCCATTTGGCCGTGGCGTTCATCGGCTCCATCGTGGCGTGGTTCTGGTGCGGGTAGGCGTAGACCGCCTCGATGCGGCGCTTCGCCCCGGCCAGCGCGGTTTTGACGTCGCCGTTGCTGTTGCCCACCGCCGCCTGTTCGGCGCCCAGGCCTTCTTTCAGCATCGCGTCGATGCCGGCCTGCTGCACGGCGGCGTTGGGGCCCAGGTCCCATTGCACCGGCAACGCGTCCAGCGCCTTCTTCGCGCGCCACCAGGTGTCGGCCACCACGGCGACCGCGTTGTCGCCGACGGCCAGCACCTTCTTCACGCCGGGCATGTTGTTGACCTTGGCGGCGTCAAAACTCTTCAGCTTGCCACCGAACACCGGGCAGGCGGCGATGGCCGCGTTCAGCAGCCCCGGCATCTGCAGGTCGGCGCCGTAGACCTGCTTGCCATTGGTCTTGTCCACCGTGTCCAGGCGCGCCAGGCGCTGGCCGGTCAGGGTCCAGTCCTTGGCGTCCTTCAGCGCCACGTTGGCCGCGGCCGGCGGTGTGAGCTTGGCGGCGGCCACGGCCACCTGGCCGTAGGTGGTGCGGCGGTTGCTGCCGGGGTGGGTGATCACGCCCTTGTCGACCCGGCACTCGGCCGCCGGCACGCCCCAGCCGTCGGCCGCGGCCTGCACCAGCATCATCCGTGCGGCGGCGCCGCCCTTGCGCACGTACTCGTGCGATTCGCGGATGCCGCGGCTGCCGCCGGTGGAGAAGTTGCCCCACACCCGCTGGCGCGCCAGGTTCTGGCCCGGTGTCGGGTACTCGGTGGTCACACGCGTCCAGTCGCAGCCCAGCTCTTCGGCCACCAACTGCGCCAGTCCGGTCAGCGTGCCCTGGCCCATCTCCGATCGTGCGATGCGGATCAGCACCGTTTCGTCGGGTTTGACCACCACCCAGGCGTTGACCTCGGGCGGCAGGCCCTGGGCCGTGGCCGTGGTCGGGAAGCCGAGAACAAACGCGCCGGCCGCGGCGGCGCTGCCGATGAATTCGCGGCGGTTGACGGCGGCGGTTGCTGTGGACCCTGCGTGCTTCGCACTGCGGGATTCGCGCTGGGGGCGGCCCGGCGCGCTCATGCCTGGCTCCGTGTCAGGTGGATGACCTGGATCTCGGCCGTGCGTGTGACACCCGCGGCCTGCTTGATGCCGGCGCGCACGCGGTTGTAGGTGCCGCAGCGGCAGATGTTGGTGATGGCGCTGTCGATGTCGGCGTCGGTGGGCTGCGGTTTTTCCTTCAGCAGCGCCGCGGCGGCCATCAACATGCCGCTCTGGCAGTACCCACATTGCGGCACGTCCAGCGCGGCCCAGGCCTTTTGCAGCGGGTGCTGGCCGTCGGGCGACAGGCCTTCGATGGTGGTGATCTTCTGGCTGGCCTGCACGGCCGAGACTGGGTAGACGCAGCTGCGCACCGGCGCGCCGTCCACATGCACGGTGCAGGCGCCGCATTGCGCGACCCCGCAGCCGTACTTGGTGCCCGTGAGGCCCAGTTGTTCGCGCAGCACCCACAGCAGCGGGGTGTCGGGCTCTGCATCGTGCTGGCGCACGACTCCGTTGACGTTCAGCTGGGCCATCACACGCTCCGGGGGTTGTTGCAGCGGCGCATGATGCGCCGTGTGGCAATTCCCTGCAGCGCAGTTGGTCAGCGCGGGATCAGCGTGACACCAGGGCCTGCAACAACACCCGCGAATCGGCCAGGCCGGACAGGCCCTGGACACCGTCCAGGAAGGCCTGCACCTGGCCGGCTGGCAGCGGCATCGCCGCGTAGGCCAAACAATCGTGGAAACGCCCCAGCTGTTGCGCGTCGCTCAAGGGGTTGCCGGGGTAACCGGGCGCGATGTCCAGCTGCCGGTGGTGGCGCTGGCCGTCGGTGGTGGTCAGCATGACGTCGACCGCGGTGTGGCCGCGCACGTCCATCGCCGCATCGCCCACGCCGCGCACACGCTCGGCCAGCGCCAGCACCGCGGGGTCGCGGATCTGTTCTGGGCGGAAGTGTTCCAGCCGCGAACTGCCGCGCACGATGGCGTTGGCCACGCAATACTGCACGCTGAACTGCGCGTCCACACGCGGGTTGGCGCCAAGCTTGAACGGGTGGCCGACCAGCTTGTGCGAATACGGCGGCTGGCGCACCTCCACCTGCTGCACCCGGGCCGGTGTCAGCGCCAGGTCCTGCACCAGTTGCAGCGTCAGTTCCGTCAGGCCCTGCGTGGCGCCGCAGCTCGGGAACTTCTTGAACATCATGCGCTGCAGCCGCCATTCGTCGCCCAGGTCGGCCACCACGGATGCCGGATCCAGCCGCCCACAGCCGAACAGGTGCGGGAAACCGTAGACGCCTTCGAGAAAGTTCACCGGCCCGGTGAGCCCGCGCTGCGCCATCTGCGCACATTCCACACCGGCCTGCGCCACCCAGCCTTCGATCAGCCGCACCGCCAACGTGCCGTCGATGTTGCTCTGGAAACTGCCACCGCAGCGGTTGAAGGCCAGGCCCAGTGCGTTCAGCGTCTGCTGTTCATCCAGACCGAGCACCCGCGCCGCGCCGGCGGTGGCGGCAAACACCACGGCCACGCCGGTGGGGTCGAAACCGTCGTACTGCGATTCACTCAGGTTGAAGCGGGCGCCCACCTCGCAGCCCACCACCAGCGCGGCCAGGAACTCGTCGCCCGGGCAGCTGCCGCGCAGCTCGGCCGCGGCAAAACAGGCCGGCACCAGGGCCGAGCCGATGTGCGGCCCGGGCGCCATCGCGTCGCAGAAGTCCAGCGCGCGGCACATGGTGCCGTTCAGCTGCGCAGCGGCCACAGCCGGCAGACGGTCGCCGAAGACCAGGGTCGTGGCCTGGGGCGTGCCACCACGCTCCAGCAGCAGGCTGCGCAGCGCGTTGATGCCGTCTTCCCCGGCGCCGGCCACGCCGGTGCTGCTGGCGGCCATCAGGACGAGCTTTGTGGTGCGCAGGGCGTCGGCCGGCACGTCGGCAGCGCGCTGCGTGACGACGAAGCGGGCGAGCTGGGACTCGAGTTTCATGGTGTCTCAGCCCTGGCGCTCTGCGCGGCCCGGTGTCAGCTCGGTGCCACTGAGTTTTTCGACCCAACGCACCAGCTCGCTGACACTCGCGCCCGCCCCGGCCGCGTGATCGGCCATGCGCCACAGCTGCTGGCCCATGCCGGCCATCGGCATCGGCGCGCCGGTCTGCTGCGCCAGCTGCACCGCGATGCCGATGTCCTTCAGCATCAACTCCAGCTTGAAGGGGTCGTCGAAGCTGCGGTTGAACACACGCTGGTGGAAGTGCGTCTGCGTGATCCAGGAACCACCGGTCGATTGGTTCAGCACGTCGACCATCACGGTCGGGTCCAGGCCATAGCGTTTGCCCGCTACCAGGGCCTCGGCCGTGGCGGTGAAGGTCATCGCGGTGATGCAGTTGTTGATGCACTTCATCGCGTGGCCGCTGCCCAGGCCGCCCAGGTGGTGCACCGCTTTGCCCATCAGGTCCAGCAGCGGGCGCACCCGGGCCACGTCGGCGTCGCTGCCGCCGACCATGAACACCAGCTCAGCCGCCTGCGCGCCCCAGGCCGCGCCCGAGACCGGCGCATCCACCATGCTGGCGCCGCGTTCGGCCAGCCGGGCGGCGGTCTGTTCCGTCAGCCAGGGTTCGGCCGACGAAGTGTCCAGCAGCAAGGCCCCGGGCCGCAGGCCGTGCAGCAGGCCGTCGGCGCCGAGGGCCACCTGCTGCACCACCTGGCCGTTGGGCAGCATCGTGATGAGCACATCGCTGGCCGCAGCCACGGCCGCCGGTGTCAGCACGGCCTGGCCGCCGATGCCGGCCGCCAGGTCGCGC
Source organism: Rubrivivax sp. (assembly GCA_018780805.1). Classification (GTDB taxonomy): domain Bacteria; phylum Pseudomonadota; class Gammaproteobacteria; order Burkholderiales; family Burkholderiaceae_C; genus Rubrivivax. The sequence goes on from JADMJD010000087.1 coordinate 38,883, forward strand.
GCAGCGGCGGTGTTGATGTCCAGCAGGGTCATCCGGTGCCCGGCTTTGGCCAGGTGCGTGGCCATGGGTGCACCCATCACACCCAGGCCGATGAATCCGATGTCCATGTGTGGATCTCCAGGTTTGAACAGCGTCGTCGGGACGCGGGGCTACAGGTCCACCACCAAGGTGCCGCCCGGCACCGCGCTGCGCGAGCAGCACAGGATGACCTGCGCGGCACGGGCGCTGCGGCCCAGCACCACGTCGCGGTGGTCCACCACGTCGGAGGCTGCGGCGTCGTAGCGGGTGGCGCAGACACCACACAGGCCGTCGCTGCATTTGAGGTCCAGCGCCACACCGGCTTCGGCCAGCACCGCGCTGGCGCTGCGCCCGGCGGGCACGGCCAGCACGCGGCCCGAACGCGCGAGCTTCAGACGGAACGGGTGGTCCACGCGCCCGGGCGCCTCCGGCACGCTGAAATACTCCCGGTGCAGCGATTCCTCAGGCCAGCCGCAGGCGCTGGCGGCCGTGAACACGGCGTCCATGTAGCGCGCCGCGCCGCAGGTGTAGAGCTGCGCGCCGGCGCTGTAGCGCGGCACCAGCGCGGCCAGGTCGGCGCGACCGCCTTCGTCCTTGACGTGCAGCTGCACCTGCGCGGCCCAGGGCACCTGCGCCAGCTCGTTCAGGAAACCCGCGCTGCGGCGGTTGGCCACGCTGTAGTGCAGCTGGAAGGGCCGGCCCAGCGTGTGCAGCCGGTGCGCCATCGCGATCAAGGGCGTGACGCCTATGCCGCCGGCAAACAGCAGGCTCACCGCCGCGTCCTCGACCAGCGGAAAGTGGTTGGCCGGCCGGCGCACAAACACCTGGCGCCCCGGCCTGAAGGCGCGGTGCATCAGCGCAGAGCCGCCACGGCCAGCACCACCGGCGCTGGCCGGCTGCTCGCGTTGCACGCCCAGCACGTAACGCTGGCGGTCGGCCGGATCGCCAGCCAGGCTGTAGGCACGCTGGTACTCGGGCGCGATGACGACGTCGATGTGCGCGCCGGCCTCGAAGGCCGGCAGCGGGCCGCCGTCCAGCGCCTCGAACTCGTAGCGGGCCAGGTCCTCGGCCATCTCGTCGCGCCGCACCAGCCGCACCGGGAACACCGGCGGCTCGGCCGGCAACGGCGCGGTGGCCGGGGCCAGGCCCTCGGTCTGGCCAGCGGCCAGGCGCGCGCGGTAGGCGGCCGGGCTGAGCAGCGCACGGTAGCGCTGCAGGCCGGCCTCCCGGTCCACCGGGCAGGGCACGGGGTACGGCGGCGGCATGGTGTCAGCCGGGTAGACGGCCAGGCTCTGGTCCTCGGCGCGCAGCACCAGGTCTTTCTGCAGCCCGCGGCGGTGGGTCTTGGCGGCCTTCACGTAGCGGCCCGACGACCGGTCCAACTCGATGTCCCACCACCAGGTCTTGACGGGGTTGATGCTGCCGCGGTCCAGCGCATCGTCCAGCCGGGCCAGCGCGGGCGCGGCGGCCGGCAGCTTCATCGCCACCTGGCGCCACAGGCTGTCGGCGAGCAGGCCTTCCTGGTTCCAGGGGCAGGTCTTCATGCAGCGGCCGCACATGCCGCCGGCGGCGTTGGTGATGCGGTAGCGCGCGCACTTTTCGGCGTCGCTCTTCCAGATCTCGTAGCCGTTGTACATGACCTTGGGCCCCGCCGTGATGGCCCCGGACGGGCACTCGCGGGCGCACTTGTTGCAGCCTTCGCAAAAGCGCTGCAGGCCAAAATCGATGGGCCGATCCGGCGCCATCGGCAGGTCGGTCGTGATGCTGCCGCTCTTCAGGCGCGGGCCCAGGAAGGGGTGCAGGATCACCTCGCCGATGCGGCTGACCTCGCCCAGGCCCGACAGCAGCAGCAGCGGCGGCTGCAGCACGTCGCCGTCCAATACCGAGTGCACCCGCGCGCTGTAGCCCAGGCGCCGGATCTGTTCGGCCAGCACGCCGCCCATCAGCGAAAAACGCAGGTAGGCGCGCATGCTCTGTGCGACGCTGATCCAGTCGTCGCCGCTGGCACCCTCCATGGTCTCGTGGCCCTGGTCGATCAGCAGGTTCACGGCGTTGGCGTGGTAAGCGGGCATCGCCCGGCCGCCTGCATCGTGCGAGTAGTACGCCCAAGCCGGCACGGCGCACAGGCCCACCGCGTCCACGCCCAGCCAATGGGCAGCGGCCTTCAGCCGCTCGGCGTTGTGCCGCGGGTCGGCCGCGCTGGGTGACACCGGACCGCGCGCGTCACCAAACTGCAGCAACAACAAGGCGCCCAGCGCCCGCCGCGCGCAGGCGCCGATCGGGCTCTTCATCACGTAGTGCGCGTTTTTGGCGTCCTGTTGCACGTCAGGGCCCAGGTCGCCGAACAGCGCGCGCGCAAAGAAGTCGGCGCGCTTGGGGAAACGGGGCACACGCTCGTGGTCGATGAAGGTGGTGGGCTGGTCCACGCGCAACAGGTCCTCGAACGGCCAGGCGCCATCGCGGAAGTCCCGCGCCTCGTAGGGCCGATGGTTCAGCGCGCTCTTGGTGGTGCCCAGGCCCAGCCACCAGGCGGGGCCGTGGCTGTGCCAGCGGTCGGCGCGGTCGGGCGAATCGACCAGCGGTTCATCAGGGGCCATCTCGAAGCCGGTGCTCACCGCCGCGAGCCCGTAGCGCGTGCCCAGGTACGGATGGGCGCCATCGGCATCGGCCAGGCCGGCCGCACGCGCCAGGCGGCCCAGGTGCACATCGCTGCAGCTGGCGCTGTGCGCCCGCGCCTCGAAGCCCAGCATCCGCAGGTAGCTGGACAGCAGCACCGCCGTCTGCGCGGCCAGCAGCGCGGCGCGCTGGGCCTGCGCGCCGTGCAGCCATTCGCAGCCGGGCTCGTCGGGGCGCGGGTCGCGCGGGTACTCGACCGCGATCACCAGCGCATGGCTGTGGTGGGCCACCGGGCCGTGCTGGGCCTGCGCCGACTCGATCACGTCGGCCAGGATCATGTCCATGCCGGCCGCAAAACTCTGCGGCTGGCTGCGCGCGAGCTGCTCACCCAGCGCCGCCACGCGCGGGTTGCGGATCGGCTCGGCCAGCAGCGCCGCCGCCGGCAGCGCGCAGACGGCGCTGAGCGTGGCGTCGAAGTACTGGGCCGCCGCCTTCAGGTGGCGCGCGCGTTCGGCCGGATCGGCCGGCACCTCGCCGCGTTGCGGGTTGACGGCGCCGTCGCGCACGAGGTCGAACATCGCCATGTAGGGCGCCATCGCGTGCACGATGGATTCGGCGTCGGCCGCGTCGAAGGCCAGCGCCTGCATGGGCGGCAGGTCCCCCAGCTCGGGCACCGCCAACTGGCGCGCCAGGCGTTCCAGTGGGTAGGGGCCCAGGTGCACGGGGCGGTCGCGGGTGGAGAAGAGTCGCATGCGGGCAGGCTACAGTGTCGGCGCACACCATGACATCGGCAGACTCCCCAGACACCCTGCGCCAGCAGGCCGCACAGCTTGAACGTGCCGGCCACCTCGAAGAGGCGATCGCCACGCACCGGCGGCTGCTGGCGCTGCGCCCACACTGGGCCGACGGTTGGTACAACCTGGGCCAGACGCAGTGGCAGGCACGGCAGTTCGAGGCCGCACTCACCACCTACGCACATGCACTGGGCCTGGGCATCACGCAGCCCGAAGAAGTGCACCTGAACCGCGCCGTGATCCTGGCGCGGGACCTGGGCCGCAGCGACGAAGCCGTGCACGACCTGGAACGCGCGCTGGCGCTGAACCCGCGCTACGGCCCGGCGCTGCTGAACCTGGGCAACGTGTGCGAGCAGCGCGGTGATCGGGAGCGTGCCCGCACGCTCTACCAGCAGGTGCTGGCGCTGGACCCGCGCCAGGCCCTGGCCCTCTCGCGCTTGCCCAACCTGCAGACGCTGCAGGACCCGGCCGACCCGCTGATCGGCCAGCTGCAGCAGGCCTTGGCGGTGCCCGGCCGCCACCCGGCCGAACGGGCCGACCTGGGCTTTGGCCTGGGCAAGGCGCTGGACGACGTGGGCCGCTACGACGAGGCCTTTGCGGCCTACCAGGCGGCCAACGCCGCCAGCCGCGAGGCCGGCGGCCCGGCCGTGCGCTACGACGCCGCGGCGCATGAGCGGCATGTGGACCGCCTGATCGCCAGCTTCCCGCGCCCGGCGGTGCTGCGGCCCGACACCTCGGGCCGCCCGCCGCCGCTCTTCATCTGCGGCATGTTCCGCTCCGGCTCCACGCTGGTGGAGCAGGTGCTGGGCGCGCACCCGCAGCTGACGGCCGGGGGCGAGCTGGACCTGCTGCCCACCCTGGCCCGCCAGCACCTGCCGCCGGGTGCGCCCTGGCCGGTGCTGGACGACCCCGCCGCGCTGCAGGCCCTGGCCGACCAGTACCTGGCGGGTGTGGCGCAGCGTCTTCCCGGCACAACACAGATCACCGACAAGCGGCCCGACAACTTCCTGCACATCGGCCTGATCAAGACCCTGTTCCCCGACGCGCGCATCGTCTTCACACGCCGTGAACCGCTGGACAACTGCCTGTCGGTCTGGTTCCTGCACCTGAGCCGCAGCATGCCCTACGCGCTGGACCTGCTGGACACCGCGCACTGGTACCAACAGCACCTGCGCCTGCTGCGGCACTGGCAGGCGGTTTACGGCGACGATCTGTTCGTGTTCGACTACGACCGTTTTGTGCGCGGGCCCGAGCCGGTCGCCCAGCAGCTGCTGGCCTTTTGCGGCCTGCCTTGGGACCCGGCCTGTCTGCGCTTCCAAGAGCGGCGCAGCGTGGTGCAGACCGCCAGCCTCTGGCAGGTGCGCCAGCCGCTGCACACACGCTCGTCGGGGCGCTGGCGGCACTACGCGGCGCTGCTGGGGCCGCTGCGCGCGGCGCTGGGTGAGGATGCCGAGCCGTCTTCTGACGACACCCGCGACGCCAGCACGTAGGCCGTCCAGTGCGCCAGTGGGTCCAGCACGCGGGGGTCCACGGCGCCGAGGAACACACCGGCACCGCCGGGCGCCGGGTCGTGCGTGTGGCGCCAGACCTGCACGGTGGCAAAGCCGGCGGCATGCAGTGCGCTTGTCAGTTCCGCCACGGTCCACAGCCGCCAGCGGTAGCGGAAGGCATCGCGCAGGTCCAGCACGCGGCCCGGGTGCGCCGGGTCGGCCGTGCGGAAGTGGATGCGGCAATCGATGTGCCGCGTGCGGGCGTCGAAGTGGCGCTGCTCCCAGGTGTACTCGAAGGGCGGGATCGCCGCCTCGGTGGGCAGCCGCGGCTGCGGCGTGATCAGGTGGCGGTCGCTGCGGGGTTTCTTCGCGGCCGGCCCACCGAACAGGTTCAGCACCAGCACCCCCTGCGGCGCCAGGCAGTGCCAGGCATGCTGCAGGTAAGCCTGCAGCTGAGCCGGCTCGCGCAGGTAGAGGATGCTGAAGTTCAGCACCGACAGGATGTGCGCGGCCGGCACGGCCGGCGGCGCGGTGGCCACCACATCGGCCTCGACGAACTGCAGTGCCGCTGCACAGTCGCCCAGCAGGCGCTCGGCCCGGCGCCGGGCCCAGGCGACGGTGGGGCCGTCCAGATCCACCGCCACCGCCTGGCGGCCCGGCGCCAGCGCCAGCCAGGCCACGGCCTCGGCGCTGGTGCCGGCAAAGTCCTCACGCAGCACGGTGGGCGTGTGGCCCGGGTGCAGACGCTCGAACATCAGGCGCAAAACCGTGGCGTGGGTCTCAGGGGCCTGCACGGCCCAGCGGTAGAGCTCGAGCAGATCCACACCTGCTTTGTCACGCTGTGATCTGGCCACCATGTCTGCCACCGTTCAGACCCCTGGGCCCGCATTCTGCGCCGGGCCGGCGGCCTCGCCTAAGATGCGCGGCGCCATGAATCTGCCCTTGTCCCACGCCTCGACCCCGCCACTCGACCTCTCGGCTCACACGCCGATGATGCAGCAGTACCTGCGCATCAAGGCCGACCATGTCGACGCCCTGGTGCTCTACCGCATGGGCGACTTCTACGAGCTGTTCTACGACGATGCGCGGCGTGCGCACCGGCTGCTGGACATCACGCTCACCACACGCGGCCAGAGTGCGGGTGAACCGGTGGTGATGGCCGGGGTCCCGGTGCACGCGCTGGAGAACTACCTCGCGCGGCTGATCAAGATGGGCGAGGCGGTCGCGATCGCCGAGCAGGTGGGCGATGTCGCCACCGCCAAGGGCCCGGTGGAGCGCAAGGTGGTGCGGGTGGTCACGCCCGGCACCGTCACCGACAGCGAGCTGATGGCCGACCGCGCCGAGACGCTGCTGCTGGCCGTGCACAAAAGCCGCCAAAGGCCATCCAGCACAACGCCTGACGGCGTCGTGTGGGGCCTGGCCTGGCTGGGCCTGAGCAGCGGCCGGCTGGGCCTGAGCGAATGCGATGACGACGAGCTGCCGGGCTGGCTGGCGCGGCTGGCGCCGGCCGAGATCCTGCACGACGGCGGTGCGCCGGTGTGGCCCGGTGTGTCGAGTGCCCGCACCACGCGGCCGGCCTGGCAGTTCGAAGCCGACCTGGGCCTGAAGAAGCTGTGTGCACAGCTGCAGGTGGCCTCACTCAACGGCTTCAACGCGCAGGACCTGCCAACAGCCCACGCTGCCGCCGCGGCCTTGTTGAGTTTTGCCGAACACACCCAGGGCCGCGCGCTCAGCCATGTGCGCACGCTGGAAGTGCAGCGTGCCACCGACCTGATCAACCTGCCGCCGGCCACGCTGCGCAACCTGGAACTGGTGCAGACGCTGCGCGGCGAAGACGCACCCACGCTGCTGTCGCTGCTGGACAGCTGCCGCACCGGCATGGGCAGCCGGCTGTTGCGCCAATGGCTGACCCAGCCGCTGCGCGAGCGCCGCAGCGCCACGCAGCGGCTGGACGCGATTGCCGCGCTGCATGCCCAGGGTTTCGACGCCCTGCGTGTCCAACTGGCGCAGACCAGCGATGTCGAACGCATCACGGCCCGCATCGCCCTGGGCTCGGTGCGCCCGCGCGAGCTGGCCGGCCTGCGCGACACCCTGGCCACGCTGCCCGCGCTGCGCGCCGTGGCGCCGGCCGGCAGCACCTTGCTGGACCAGCTGCACAGCGCACTGCAACCCGATGCCGGCATCGCCGAACTGCTGCGCGCCGTGGCCGACGAACCCGCGGTGCTGCTGCGCGACGGCGGTGTGATCGCGGCCGGTGTGGATGCCGAGCTCGACGAGCTGCGTGCCATCGGTGCCAACTGCGACGCCTTCCTGCTCGACCTGGAACAACGTGAACGCAGCCGCAGTGGCATCAACAACCTGCGCGTGATGTTCAACAAGGTGCACGGTTTTTACATCGAGGTCACGGCCTCGCAGGTGGGCAAGGTGCCGGCCGACTACCAGCGCCGGCAGACCATGAAAAACGCGGAGCGTTACATCACGCCGGAGCTGAAGACCTTCGAGGACAAGGCCTTGTCGGCGCAAGACCGGGCGCTGGCGCGCGAGAAGTGGCTGTACGACAACCTGGTCGAGGCGCTGCAGGCCCATCTGGCCGAACTGGGCGCGCTGGCGAGAGCACTGGCGGCGCTGGACACCCTGGCCGCGCTGGCTGAACGGGCGGCCACGCTGGGCTGGGCGCGACCCGAGTTTGTGCCTTTCCCCTGCCTGAGCATCCAGGACGGCCGCCACCCGGTGGTGGAAGCTCGCCTGGCAGAAACCGGCGGCGGCAGTTTCATCGCCAACCACTGCCGGCTGGACGCGAAGACCCGCATGCTGGTGGTCACCGGCCCCAACATGGGCGGCAAGAGCACCTTCATGCGCCAGGTGGCGATCATCACGCTGCTGGCGTCCATCGGCAGCTGCGTGCCGGCCAGCGCCTGCCGGCTCGGGCCCATCGACGCCATCCACACGCGCATCGGCGCGGCCGACGACCTGGCCAACGCCCAGTCCACCTTCATGGTGGAGATGACCGAAGCCGCGGCCATCGTGCACGCGGCCACCGAACACAGCCTGGTGCTGATGGACGAGATCGGCCGCGGCACCAGCACCTTCGACGGCCTGGCGCTGGCCGGTGCCATCGCCACCCAGCTGCACGACCGCAACAAGGCTTTCACGCTGTTTGCCACGCACTACTTCGAGCTCACGGCCTTCCCGGAAAAACACGTGGGTGCGGTGAACGTGCATGTCAGCGCGGCTGAATCGCAAGGACAGGCCGGCGACCGCATCGTCTTCCTGCACCAGATCGAACCCGGCCCCGCCAGCCGGAGTTACGGCGTGCAGGTGGCGCGCCTGGCCGGCATGCCGGCGCCGCTGATCCGGCAGGCCAGGGCGGCGCTGGAGGCGCTGGAAGCGCAGTCCGACGCGCAGCAGGCGCAGGTGGACCTGTTTGCCGCGCCACCCGTCACGGCGGCGCCGGAACCCTCGGCGGTTGAGCGCGCCCTCGAGGCGATCAACCCCGATGAACTGACGCCCCGCGAGGCACTGGACGCGCTCTACCGCCTGAAGGCGGCCGCCATCCGAGGCTGCTGAACGGCAGACGCCCCTGTTTCAAGGCGCGCACTGCCGCTGACAGGCCCGGCGCAGCACAGCCGCGCCGCCCACCAGCATGAGCGCCCAGGTACCGGGCTCGGGCACGGGGGAGGTCACGGGAAAGACACCCGAGCTCGAGCTGACCACCGCCCCAGCGGGTGCCACGAAGCTGGCCTGCAGCGTGTGGCCGAAGTCGGCCTCCTTCGTGCCTGGCAGGTCGGTGAGACTGGCACTGGTGTACAGCACCAGGTCCCAGTCGAAGTCGCGCCCGGGCTGAAACTGGAACTGCAGGTCCAGCCCGCCCGAAGCCAGATCGCCCGTCGCGGTGCCCGTGATCGGCAGCGCGCCGCCCGTGGAAAAAAAGTCGTAGCCGCCCGGACCGTCCGCGGTCGACCACTGGCTCCAATTGAGACCGCCCCGCGGCGTCAGCGGCGTGCCGTTTGTCGACTGGATGGCACCATGCTCGCGCACCGTGAACTGGATGCCGTACGTGGCAGGCCACGGGTCGGCGCTGGTGTTGATCAACACACCCTCGAGGTGAATGTTGAACGTGGCCATGCCCGATGCGTCCCAATCGAACGAGCCGCCCTGCTCAGAACTGAACGAGAAGCTGTCACCGATCCAGGCGCTGGCGCTCACCAGCGCGGTTCGGCCCGGCGCCGCAGCGCTGTTGTCTATGCGGGCAGCGGCCCGCAGGCTGCCGCTGGCCATGTCGGCACTGGCGGTGCTGTACAGATCGAAGGTCTCGAAGCTGCCGCCATTGCTGACCGAGGCCTGCGTGATGGGCGGCGTCCAGGGCGAATGGTAGAAGTAGCTGCCGTCCGTTCGGGTGGTCGGCCAGTCGCTGAGGATCGGGCTGCACACCTGGGGGTCTTCACACAGGTAGGCACTGGCCTCGGCTTGGGCAAAGTAGCCGGCGTGTGCCAATGGGGCCCACGCGATCAGCACGGCGGGCAAGAAGCGCGACGCGGCGATGGTTGGGATGCGGCGGAACTTCATGTTGGTCTCGATCAAGTGAATGTGGAAGGAGGATGAGCTGGGTGCCATCAAGCGCTGTGGCCTTGCCCGCGGCGCCGCCGCGCCACGGCCGGCAGCAGCAAGCCCGCCACCCACAAGGCCCAGGTGCCGGGCTCGGGCACGACGCTGGTCACGCGCAGCGTGATCTCGTGATCGCCGTACTCGACGCTGAAGGGGTTGTCGCCGCCGCCCAGCCAGCTGACGCTGCTGAAGCTGGAGCCCTCCAAACGCTGGCCGTAGGTGGCTACCACGAAGCTGTCGCCCAGTTGCAGCCCCAGACCCTGCACACCCCAGATCTGCAGGCTGCCATCGAAGCGGGCATCGCTGGTCACGGCCAGCAGGTCGTGACCGCCCGCCATCAGGTCGATGCGCAGGCTGCCGGTGCTGGACAGCAGCAGGTCACCGTCGATGGTGAGGGTGCCCGCGGTCCCCACGGCGCCCGGGGTGAGCATGCCGGCGTTGCTGAGTGCGAAGCTGGTGTTGTACGTGCGCACGGTGCCGTTGCCCTGCAACAGCCCGTCGTTGCGCAGGTTGCTGCCCAGGCCGAAGAGCACTGCGCCGGCCTCGACGGTGACGTCGCCGGTGTTGCTGAACCGGTCGTCCACGCCCATCGCACCGGCAGCCACGCGCAGGCTGCCGGCATTGACCAGGCCATAGGCTTCGGTGGTGCCCAGGCCGGAGCGCAGGACCTGGCCTTCGTTCAACACCGTGCCACCCCCGAGCGTCTTGAAACCCGTGGCCGTGGCCGCGCCAAGGTCGGCAAAGCTGGCGCCGCTGGCGATGTGCAGCACGGCGCTGGGCCAGGCGTCGTGGCCCGTCTGATAGGCTCGGTCGACGATGAGCCGGCCGTTGCCAGCCGTCCAGGTGCTGTGGCCGCCCAGCTGCAGCGTGTGGCTGAGCGCGATCGACTGGTTGCCGGTGCCATCGAAGGTGGCCGCACCCAGCACCGTGGTGGTCCCACCCGTGAGACCGAAACCCGTCTCCAGCGTGCCGTTGTTGAACTGCAGTTGCGCGACCGAGAGCGCGCCGCGGCCGGCCACGGTGCCACCGTTGAAGGTCAGCATGCCGATCTGCTGCGTGCCTTCAATGGTCAGCCGGCCGGCGTTCATCTGCCAGTTGCCGGACAGGGCTGCCGCCGCCCGCACCAGGCTGTCGTTGCCGATCACCGTGACCAGGCCGGCGTTGTGGATGGCCCCTGCGCTGATCGTCGTGGCGGCCAGCAGCAGCTCCGCGCCGGCGGCCACGTGGATCTGGCCGCTGGAGTAGTTCCGCCAGTTGCCGGCCTCCAGACCGAAGGTGCCGGCCTCGATGTGGAGCGTGCCGGTGTTGTCCAGGCCCCGGACCCAGGTGGTGCCCAGGCCGCTGCGTGTGTAGGCGCCGTCGTTGCGCACGTTGCCGTCACCGCCGCCCAGCACCTTGTAGCCCGCGGCGCTGGCCGCACCCTGGTCTGCGAAGACACTGCCGCTGGCGATGCGCAGCACGGCGCTGGGCCAGGCATCGTGGCCCGTCTGGTAGGCCGCGTCGACGATGAGCCGGCCGTTGCCGGCCGTCCAGGTGCTGTGGCCGCCCAGCTGCAGCGTGTGGCTCAGCGCGACCGATTGGTTGCCGGTGCCGTTGAAGGTGGCCGCACCCAGCACGTTCATCTGGCCGCCTGTCAGGCCGAATCCAGTGGCCACGGTGCCGCCGTTGAAGACCAGGCTGCCCGTGGTCAGGGTGCCGGTGCCGCTGAGCGTTGCGCCCGGGTTCAGGGTCAGCAGGCCCAGCTCGTAGTGGCCGTCGAGCTGCACGGCACCCGTGCCCGTGCCGTTGATCGTGGCCGTGTCGTTGGCTCCGGGCACACCCAGCAGCGTCCAGCGCCCGTTGTCGGACCACAGGCCGCTGCCCCCCTGCCATGTGTAGTCCACGGCCCAGGCCGGTGCGCTCAGCGCGCCGACCAGCAGGGCGATCGGTGCGCCCAGGATCGGTCGGGCTCTGTTCCGCGGCCGTCGTGTGCTGAGGTCTGGGCGTGGTGGGCTCATGTCGTGTTCCTTGCAGTGGGTCAGGGGCGGAGAGGGCCTGCACGTGGCAGCGCTCCGGATTGGGTCGAACAGCCGCGGCGAGCAGCACCGGGTGGACGGTAGGCGGGGGGGCGTTATCGAAGCGTGATTTCGGCCCGGGGCCGGACCTCGGCGCACCCCCTCTTCGCGGGGTGGCAGGTCGGCCGCCCGGCTGGCCGCCTGCGGCATGCACGACCCCGCGCGCCACCTCATCGCGCAGGTAAGCTACAGGACCGAATCTGCATGACCCGCACACGGACGGTGTCGTGGCCTGCACATGTCATCCCGAGCCTCTGCTGCCTGCACTTTCCACCTGCAACTGCTGGGCAACCCGCTGCTCTTTGTCCCGGACAGACCACCGGTGGCGCTGGGCGCTGCAGATGCGGCATTGCTGGCCGTGCTGGCGCTGGACGGGCCACAGACCCGCCAGTCGCTGGCCACCATGCTCTGGCCCGACGGCGGTGGGACCAAGGCAGCCGCCAACCTGCGCCAACGCATCTTCAAGCTCAAGCGGCTGTCTGGCCGCGACGTGGTGGTCGGCGACCGCACGATCACCCTGTCAGACACCCTCTCGCACGACCTGCAGAACCACGACGCGCGGGCAGCCGCCGATCCCGGCTTCGGGCGCGACACCCTGCTGGGAACACTGGGCATCAAGCGCAACGACGTGGTGGCCGACTGGCTGGAGAGCCGCCGCGGCGCCTTGCTGCAGGCCCGTGTCCGGGTACTGGACGAACAGGCCCGGGTGCTGGCCGACCGCGGCGACCTGGATGCGGCGCTGACGTTTGCCCAGGCCCGCGTGCAAACGCGACCCCTCGATGAAGTGGGTCACCGCACGCTCATCGGCCTGCTGTACCGGCGAAATGACCGCGCCGCGGCGATGGCGGCCTACCGCGACTGCGAACAGCTGCTGAAACAGGAGCTGGGCATCGCGCCCAGCCGGCAGACGCAGGAGTTGCTGCACCTGCTGAACAGTGCCCATCCCGGCGACCGGCCACCGAGGTCGGTCCCGCTGAGCCTGACGCTGCCACCTGCGCTCGTCGGCCGCGGCCCCGTCTGGCTGGAGATCGAACACGCGCTGCGGGACGGCGTCGTCCCGCTGCTGGTCGCCGGGCCGGGCGGGGGCAAAACACGCTTGCTGGGCGACTTCGTCGCCAGGAACGCCGGATGGACCTCCGTCCGGTGTCTGCCCGGTGACGACCAGGTGCCGCTGTGCCTGCTGCAGCGCCTGCTGGAAACCTGCACTGCCGAGTGGGGCCACGCGGCCGCGGTGTCAGCGGTCGAGGCCATGTGGCCACACCAGGCCATGGCGACCGCGCGGTACAGCCCCCCCACCGCGCAGGCCGTGTCGGCGTTGCTCGCACAGTGGTGCCACGCGGGCCTGGCAGGCGTGGCCGTCGACGACCTGCAGCATGCAGACGCCCTGTCATTGGCCCTGCTCAGGCCGGCCTGGGCCAGCGTTGCCGCACCGCGCTGGTTGCTGACATCGCAGCCCGGCGGCCACCACACGCGCGCAACAGCCGCCGCTGTCTGCATCCAGTTGAATCCATTGACCGTGCCTGAGATCGAAAGCCTGATTCACAGCCTGAACCTGCCCGGCCTGCCCGGCCAACGGATCGCGCCCAGCCTGCATCGGCGGGTGGGTGGCCGGCCCGGCGCGCTGCTGGCCACGCTGACCGCGGCGTTCCTCGCGGGTGGCACCGAGGGCGGTCACGTGCCCGACTGGCCCATCCCGCTCCGCACCAGGGCCGGGGTCCGCACCTTGATCGAGGCACTGTCCCCGAGCGCGCGCGAACTGGCACAACTCGCCGCGCTGGTCGGCACGGACTTTCACGCCGAACTGGCCAGCAGCGTGCTCGGCCTGAGCCTGAACGAGCTCCATGCCCCTTGGCAGGAACTGCGGACGATGCTGGAGATGGACGACGCCGGGTCCATGCCGCAGCTGGCCACGGACATCGCGCTGGAGGCGCTTTCATCACCCGCGCGCCTGTCCCTGCACCTGGCACTGGCTGCGGCGCTGGAGACACGCCAGGCTGACGCAGCCGTGCTGGCCCACCATTGGGAACAGGCTGCGCGATGGTCAGAGGCGGCCCGCTGCCACGAGCGTGCCGCGCAAGAGTCCCATGCACGTTCCGACCGCCTGGCCCAACGCACGCATTGGCGTCAGGCCGCCAGGCTCTGGTCTCGCGCAGGCCGTCATGAGGACGCGTTTTCCGCCACCGCATCAGAAGCCGAATGTGCACTGACCGCCGGCTTGCCGGCCGAGTGCGCGCAGCTTTGCGACACCCTGCAACGGCAGGCGCGGTCGCCTGAAGATTGGGCGCGGGTGCTGCGCTTGCGCGCCTGGGCCCTGGGCTACCAACGGGACTGGCTGGCCGCACTGGACGTTGTTGAACAGGCTTTGCCTGCCGCACGACTGGTCGGGAACACCATCTGGCTGTCGGAAATCCTGGGGCTGCAGGCCTGCGCCTTGGCACTGCTGGGGCGCGGTGTGGAAGCCCAAACCCCATTGGCCGAGCTTCTGGCCATGGACGTGTCCGCTGCCGGCTGGGAACTGCAGCTGAACCATCGTTCGCGCGTTGCGGACACCTATACCTACCTCTACCACCTGCCGGAAGCGCTGGCGACGATGGAGGCCTGTCTGGCGCTGGCGGAGAGGCCCGAGGCGCAGACCCAACGCCTGTCCTTGCTCAACAACATCGTGATGTTGCTGTTCCGCGCCGGGCACCCTGCACCAGGGCTTGTGCATGCGCGCCAAGCCGTGAGGCAGGCCGAGCAGATCCACCAGCTGGACGGACAGGTCGGCGGGCAGAGCCTGCTTCACCTGGGCATCATGGCGGCCGCGCAAGGGCTCTTTTCCGAAGCCATCGAACGCGCCGAGCACGGCGTGGCCGTGCTGGGGCAACTCGGATCGCGACAACCCCAGGCGATCGCCAGCAACCACATGGCCTGGCTCTGGTGCTGCCTGGGACAGGGCGCTCGCGCGCAGCAGGCGCTGGGCGAGGTGCACGAAGACGACGAGCTCTACATCCGCCTGCGTCGGTGGACGCTGCAGGCGCACCTGCACCGGCTTTGCGGTCTGTCACCGCCCGGTGCCCCGCCCGCTGGCTGGGCGCAATGCAGCGATGCCAATGTCTTGGCCCAGGCGGAAATGGTCATGGCGGATGCGATGGCGCCCCGCGACCGCGTGGCCAGATTGGCAGCGATCGAAACACAGTGCGCCAGGACGGCCCATCCTGCGTTGGCGCTGCATGCCCGCTTGCTTCGCATCCAGGCCCAGGGCAGTCTGGACGTGCACGCAGCCGCCCGGGCCGCTGCCGCCGCAGCCCGACAACTCGCGGACACGACGCCCGTGTCAGCCTACAGGCCTGAAATGCACCTGATCCTGTACCGGGCGATGACGGCAGTCGGGGACTTCGGCGCCGCGGAGTCACAACTCGACCTGGCCTGGAACTGGGTGCTGGGCGCCGCGAGCGACCAGGTACCGACCGTCTTCCGCGAAGCCTTCCTGCGGCGCAACCTGGTCAACGTGGCGATACACCAGGCGGTGGATGGCCGCCGCGCGGCCGTCCACCCGTAACGGGCACCGCGGGGAAGCAGGCGCCGACGCCTGTTACCCTTCCCGCCGGTGCGGCGCCTGCGGGTGGGGCGCTGCCCTTTCAGTTTCGACCCTGGGACTCCTCATGACCTACTGCGTGGGCATCAAACTCGATGCCGGCCTCGTTTTCCTGTCCGACTCGCGCACCAACGCGGGCATGGACCAGATCAGCACCTACCGCAAGATGATGATCTACGAGCGTGCCGACGACCGCTTCATGGTGTTGCTGTCGGCCGGCAACCTGAGCATCAGCCAGAGCGTGCGCGAGATCCTGCAGGTGGAAAAACTCGACAACGGAACGGAAGAACCGCTGACCATCTGGAACGCGACCTCGATGTTCGACGCCGTGCGCGTGCTGGGCAGCGCTGTGCGCCGGGTCTACGAACAGGACGGCCCGTCGCTGAAGGCCGCGGGGGTGGACTTCAACGCCAGCATGGTCTTCGGCGGCCAGATCAAGGGCGAGCCGATGCGGCTGTTCCTGATGTATTCCGCTGGCAACTTCATCGAGGCCACCCGCGAAACCTGTTATTTCCAGGTGGGTGAAAGCAAATACGGCAAACCCATCCTGGACCGTGTGCTGACACCATCGACGCCGCTGGACGAAGCTGCCAAATGTGCGCTGGTGTCGATGGACAGCACGCTGAAATCCAACCTGGGCGTGGGCCTGCCGCTGGACCTGCTGGTCTACCGTGAAGGCAGCTTCCAGACCGATCAGGTGGTCTGCATCGACGAGCAGAACCCGTATTTCCGCATGATCCACGACACCTGGGGCCAGCGCCTGCGCGAGGTGTTCGAAAGCATCGACGACCCGCGCTGGGACGGTGGCGACACGGCGCACCCGCTGATGAGCCCGCTGAGGCGCTACGAACCGATGCGCAAGATCCGGCACCCGGGTGAGCGCATCGTCTGAGGTCTGTGTGGGCACGGAGAAGATGACAAACATGTCATCTGCGTGTTCGGGAAAGTTCGGCTGCGGTTTCTACAGTTCATTCCATGGCGGGGCGATACAGAGCCTCTCCATCGAGAGAACCCCGCAACAAACCCTGAACCCATCCCCAAGGAGCCCACCATGACCACCACCCGCATCACCACCGTCGCCGCCCTGATCTCTGCCGCTGTCCTGACCTTCGCCGCCCCGCTGGCGATGGCCCAGGAAGCCACCCCCGACACCTGGCAGCAAGTGACGTCCAGCGTTTCGCGCGAAGCCGTGCGCGCCGAGGCCGTCGCCGCACTGAAAGCCGGCGAGATCGAACGTGGCGAAGCCTCCATCGACCGCAGCAACTTCCGCCCCACGCTGAGCCGCGTGCAAGTGGCCGCCGAAGCGCGTGAAGCGCTGCGCCTGGGTGTGCTGAGCTTCGGCGAAGGCCCGGCCTACCAGGTGACGCCGGCCCAGGCCGACGCCATCCGCATGGCCGGCCAGAAGGCCATCGGCCAGACCACGCTGGCTCAAACCAGCCGCTGAACGGCCGCCCTGCGCTGCAGGGCCAGCGCCAGCAGCCCACCGGCCATCAGTGCCCAGCCTTCGGGCTCGGGCACCGGGGCCAGGAAGTCGTGGCCGCTGGCGCCCACGGTGTTGAGTCCGGCGACCGAGGGCCGCAGGCTGTAGCCGGCCGAGTGGCCCAGGTCGGCCTCGACCCAGCGCCCCAGCGTGGCGTACGCGTCCACCGAGGCACCCACGTTCAGGGCACCGCTCAGCGCCAGGCTGTGGCCGACCACCGTGTCCAGCACCAGCGTGTAGCGGCCGCCCGCATCACGTGACACGTCCCAGCTGAACGACACCTCCTGGAAGCTGGTCAGGTCGCGCAACAACACGTTGGCCAGGCCGAAGGCCGAGAGGTAGCCGCCGCTTTCATACGACGGCGAACTGAGGTGGCCGCTGACGTCGAAGTCCACCTCGTAGCGGACGGGCGTGCCCACGGCCAGGCCAGCGCCGGTCACGTGGATGGTGTCGTAGAAGCTGCCGTCCACACGGCCTCCGGCATAACCGGTGGTCACCACGGTGCCGTCGATGGTGCAGCACACCGGGTAGCTGGCGGCCGCATAGCCGCGCAGCAGACCGATCTCGCCCTCAAACCGCGCGATGGCGTCGCCGCCGTTGTCCACCACGGCCGTGCGCTGCACCTGCTGCATGGTCGTGGCCGCTGCATCGTTGAGCAGGTAGACGTCGTCAACGTTGTAGAACGCCTGCCCGGGACCAGGCGTGAACATCACCGCGGTCGCGTTCACAAAACCCGTCAGCTGCCAGGTCTGGGCCTGGGCAGGCGCGGCGACCCACATCGCTGCGCCGATCCACAGCAGCGCCTTCATGCGGCCACCCCACGGCGGCTGGCGGCCTGGCGCATGCGCCTTTGCACCAGCAACCCCGCACCCGCGGCCCACAAGGCCCAGGTCGCCGGCTCGGGCACGGCCGCGGCCAGGAACGTGACCTCGCTGAGCATCAGGCCGTTGTTGAAACGTTCGAGGCTCAGCACCAGCGTGTCGCCGGTCCAGCCCGGGCCCAGGGCCAGCACGCTGCCGAAGGGTGTGTCGCTGGCCGGGTCGACGATGTCGAAGCGCTGGCTCATGCCGCCCACGGTGACGGTGATGGACCCGGGGGGTGCGATGTCGCCCCAGCCGTTGGCGTCGTCGTGCCAGGCGGTGACGCTGCCGAAGTTCTGCACACCGTCGAAGTGGAACGTGATGACCCAAGGGTCGCCCTTGTTCCAGCCCACGTAGGGGCCGGTGCCGGCGTCGTTTTCCACCTCGTCCCAGCGCTGGGTGGCGATCACGCCATCGGTCAGGTCGCCGGTGCCGCCGGACAACGGCGAGTAGTCCAGCAGCGGGTCGCCGCTGCCGTTGTAGCTGGCGTCCCAGTAGTTGCGGCCGCCGCCGTTGGCCTGGCCGTAGCCGTTGGGCATGTCGTAGCTCAGCGGCTGGATCTGCTGGGCCTGCACGCTGCCGGCGGCCAGGCACAACAGGGCACACAGCGGGAAAACGGGGAAGGGGTGGATGGACATGGGGCTCTCCGGTTGGGGTGTGGTGCCGGGACGTACGCACCCCGCACCACAACCCGGCCACGCACCCCGCGTTCGAGGGATCAGTGCAAACCGCTGAAACGCCGCGGCGCAGGCACGCCCATCGTGGCCGTCCAGTCGGCGCGCGCTGCGGCGAGCTCGGCCGGCGCGCCGGGCTGGCGCGCCGCGGCCAACAGTTCGGCTCGCATCCACTGCAGTTCGGCCGCCACGACGTGGCCCTCGGGCAGCGTCGCCTGGTAGGTCGCGCCGTGGCGGTCCAGATCGGCCAGCGCCGTCGGGTCGCCGCCCAGGCCACGCAACCAGGCCTGGTGCGCATGGCAGCGCTGGGCGCGCGGGTTGGCCGGCCCGAAGCTGGTTTCGAAGGCCGTGCACACCGGACCGATGCGCTGGCGCGCTGCAGCCGACTGGCCGGCCGCGTGTTCCGCCAGCGCCAGCGCCTGCCCGATCTCGGCCAGCAGCGGCCCGTTGGCGGGTGCCGGCAGCGACTGCACATGGGCCAGCGCCTGCCTCAGCACCGGCAACGCCTCGGTGGCGCGGTCGGCGCGCAGCAAGGCCATGCCCAGCGCCAGCCGCAGGGTCTCGCGGTACGGTTGCGCGACCGGGTACTTGCGGTCCAGAAAGTCGACCTGCGCCACGATCTGCGGCAGGCCTTCGGCCACCTGGCCAGCCGCCACCAGCAGGATGCCCAGCATGCCTTGGGCGGCTTGGCGGCGTTCGTCGTCGGCGGCGGCGCGCAACTGCACCTGCTGCACCACGGCGCGCTGCTCGGCCACCGCCTCGGCATAACGGCCCACGCGGGCCAGCGCCTGGGCGCGCAGCTCTTGCACGTGCAGCGTCGTGATGGCGGACGGGCCGAAAAACCTCAGGCTGTCGGCCAGCAACGCCGGCGAGTCGGCCACCACGGTGCCGAAATCACCTTCGCGGCCGATGGCGGCCAGCCGGCGGTAACGGGCCTGCAGCACGTCCCCCTGCGGGAAGCCGGGCACCGCCGGGGCCTGGGCCAACACGGTCTCGAAGGCGGCGCGCGATTCGGCCAAACGGCCCAGGTCCCACAGCGCCTGACCCCGGGTCATCTCGCCGACCAGCTGCTGGCGCGCGCGGTCCACGCCCGGCACCGGTGGCAGGGCCAACGCCGCGGCCACCTCGTCCAGCGCGGTCTGCGGCTGGCCGGCGTCCAACGTGGCCATCGCCATCACCAGCCGGGCGTGCGTGGACCAGCGGTGCAGCGGGCCGTGGCGCGCATCGGCCAGTGCCAGCAGGCGTTGGCCTTCGGCGCGCGCCGCATCGGATTGGTGTTCGTTGTTCAGCGCCTCCAGGCGCAGCGCACGTGCTGCGAGCGCATCGGGGTGGTCGGTCAGGCCCAGGCGGTCGTACAGGTCCAGCGCACCCTGCAGCTGCTGCGCCGCGGCCTGCCAGGCCTGCAGCCGGCCCAGCAATTCGCCGCTCAGGCGCCGCAGGTCGGCCTGCAAACGCGGCTGGTCCTGCAGGCCGGCGTCGATGCGGTGGCTGCCTTGCAGCACCAGGTCGCGTGCGCTGATGTCGCCGCCTTTCAGCTGCTCGGGGCTGACACCGTCGAACAGGTTCACCAGCAGGCGCTGCGCGGCTTCGGCGCGTGCGGCCTGCTGCCATGCGGCCTGGGCCTGCCACAGGGCCACGCCCGACCCCAGCACCAGCGCAACCGCCACGCTGCCGGCCGCGAACACCGCGCCGCGGTGGCGGCGCAGCGCGAGCCCGAGCCGGTAGCGCCGGCCGCCGGGGCGCGCCTGCACCGGGCGTTGCTCCAGCAGCCGTTGCAGGTCGGCGGCCAGTGCGTCGACGCTGGCATAACGTGCCGCGGGGTCACGCGCCATCGCACAGGCGACGATGGCGTCCAGGTCGGCGCCGGCGCCAGGAGGCAGCAGCTCGACACGGGCCAGTTGCTCGGCCAGCGGCAGAGCCGACGCACGGTCCAGTACATAGGGCCGGCGGCCACACACCAGCTCGTACAGCACCACGCCCAGCGAATACACGTCGCTGGCCACACCCAGCGGCGCGCCGGCCAGTTGTTCCGGCGACGCGCAGTCCGGCGTCAAGGCCGCGCCGGAGCCCGGCCCGCTGCCGGCGGCTTCGTCGCTCAGCAGCCGCGCAATGCCGAAGTCCAGCAGCTTCACCTGGCCATCAGGCGTGACGAGGATGTTGTTCGGCTTCAGGTCGCGGTGGATGACCAACCGGGCGTGTGCAAACGCCACCGCGGCCAGCACCTGCTGGAACAGCGGCAGGCGCTGCCGCAGCGGCAACTCCGCCGCGTGCAAGGTGATCGGCCGGCCGGTGATCAGCTCCAGCGCCAGAAAGGGCTGGCCGTCGGCGATGCCGGCGTCGTACAAACGGCCAATGTGCGGGTGCTCCAGCGCGGCCAGCAGGTCGCGTTCACGTGTGAAGCGCATCGCCAGCGCGGGGGCCGGTTCGAGGGCCGCATCCGGCAGCTTCAGCGCCACCTGGCGCAACACGCCTTGCAACTGCTCGGCCACCCAGACGGTGGCCATGCCGCCACGGCCGATGGGCGCCAGCAGGCGGTAGGCGCCGATGCGGTCCCCCGCCTGCGGTGTGTGCGCCGCGGGCAGCGCCTGCGCCAGCGCACGCGCCATCAGCTCGGCATCGGTGCCGGGCAACGCGGCATTTGCCGCACCCGCGGCCAACAAGCGGCGCAGGTGCGGCGCGAGGTCGGGCTGCGACCGGTCCAGCGCGGCCAGCCAGGCCGGCAACGCATCCGGCGGCTGCGCCTGCGCGTCGTCGAACAGCGCCGACAC
Organism: Rubrivivax sp.; assembly: GCA_018780805.1. Classification (GTDB taxonomy): domain Bacteria; phylum Pseudomonadota; class Gammaproteobacteria; order Burkholderiales; family Burkholderiaceae_C; genus Rubrivivax. Next base: position 59,819 of record JADMJD010000087.1, read on the forward strand.
GGCGGGCCACAAGGCGGGCGGGATGCGGGACGACGCGGTCATGACGGGCACATACGCAGCGCGGCGCGGCTTCCGGTCACGCGGCGCTCACTCCGGCGCCAGCTCCAGCAGCAGAAAGGCCCGTGCCTTGTCCCACTGGCGGCGCACGGTGCGTTCGCTGATGCCCAGGGCCTGGGCCGCTTCGGCGTCGGTGTAACCGCCGTAGTACCGCAGCTCGACCAGGGCCGCCAGCGGCGGGTCCACGGCCTCCAGCGTGGCGAGCGCACGGTCCAGGTCGAGCACCGGCGTGGCATCGGGCTGCGGCAGCGCGTGCAGCGCCGCGGTGTCGAAGCTGACCCGCTGCAGATCACCGCCGCGGCGTTCGGCCTGGGCGCGGCGCACGAAGTCGATCACGATGTGGCGCATCGCCTTGGCGGCGTAGGCGTAGAAGTGTTTGCGGCTGTCCAGCACCACCGGCATGCCGCCGACAAAACGCAGAAAACTCTCGTGCACCAGCGATTCGGTGTCCAGCAGCGTGGGTGCCTGGTGCACCCGCAGCCGGGCACGTGCGATCTTGCGCAGCTCGGGGTAAAGGCGCCGCCAGGCCTGCTCGGCCGCGGCCTTGTCACCGGCCTGGGCCTGGTGCAGCAGCAGGGTCAACGAAGCTTCGTCGTGCATCGCGGCCAGTGTCGCACGCAGCCGAGGCACACTCTGGGGATGCCGCGCACCCTCGTCTTCAGCCACGCCAACGGCTTTCCGGCCGGCACCTACCGGGTGCTCTTCGAGCACTGGCGTGCCGCCGGCTGGTTTGTGCTGGCGCCGGAAAAATTCGGCCACGACCCACGTTACCCCGTCAGCAGCAACTGGCCGCAGCTGCGTGACGAGCTGACCGATTTCATCCGCGTGCACACCGCCGGCCGGCCGGTGTGGCTGGTCGGGCATTCACTCGGCGGTTACCTGTCGCTGCTGGCGGCCTGCCGCCGGCCCGAGCTGGTGCGGGGTGTGGTGCTGATCGATTCACCAGTGCTGGGCGGCTGGCGGGCGCACAGCGTGCAGGTGATGAAAAGCACAAGGCTGATCGGCCGGGTCTCGCCCGGCAAGGTGTCGCAGACCCGGCGCAACCACTGGCCCTCGACCGAGGCCGCGCGCGCCCACTACGCCGCCAAGACGGCGTTTGCGCGCTGGGACCCGCGGGTGCTGGACGACTACATCCGCGCCGGCACCGAAGCCGCGCCGGACGGCGGCGTGCAGCTGGCCTTCCGCCGCGACGTGGAAACGCACATCTACAACACGCTGGCCTGTCACTTCGACCGCCTGCTGCACCGCCACCCGCCGCAGGCCCCGGTGGCTTTTCTGGGTGGCACGCAGTCGGTGGAGGTGCGCCAGGTCGGCCTGGCGCTGACCCGCGCCGTCACCCGCGGCCGGTTGCGCTGGCTGGAGGGCAGCCACCTGTTCCCGATGGAACGCCCGCAGGCCACGGCCGAAGCCGTGCTGGCGGAACTGGAACTGATGTCAAAGGAGACCCCCGCATGAACGACGCTGTGCGCATCGTCGAAGTCGGCCCGCGCGACGGGCTGCAGAACGAAAAACAGACCGTGCCCACGGCCGTGAAGCTGGAGCTCATCCGCCGCCTGGCCGCGGCCGGTGTGAAGACCATCGAAGCCACGGCCTTCGTGAGCCCGAAGTGGGTGCCGCAGATGGCGGATCAGGCAGAAGTCATGGCCGGCCTGCCGGACTTGCCCGCGGTGAACTTCCCCGTGCTGGCGCCCAACCTGAAAGGTTTCGAAGCCGCGCTGGCCGCCGGTGCGCGCGAGGTGGCGGTGTTCGCCGCCGCCAGCGAGAGTTTTTCGCAGAAGAACATCAACTGCAGCATCGCCGAATCGATCCAGCGCTTCGTGCCGGTGTTCGACGCCGCCCGAGCCGCCGGTGTGCGGGTGCGGGGCTACGTGTCCTGCGTCGTGGCCTGCCCGTATGAAGGTGCCATCGCACCGGCCCAGGCCGCGGCCGTGGCGGCCGAGTTGCAGGCGCTGGGCGCCTACGAGGTGTCACTGGGCGACACCATCGGCGCCGGCACGCCGGCGACGGTGAACGCCCTGCTCGAAGCCACGGCGGCACGGGTGCCGGTGGCGCAACTGGCCGGCCATTACCACGACACCTACGGCATGGCAGTGGCCAACGTGCACGCTTCCTGGCTGTTCGGCCTGCGGGTGTTCGACAGCTCGGTCGCCGGCCTGGGCGGCTGCCCCTATGCCAAAGGTGCAACCGGCAATGTCGCGACCGAAGACATCGTCTACCTGCTGCACGGCCTGGGCGCCACGACCGGCATCGACCTGGACGCGCTGGTCGACACCGGTGCCTGGATCAGCGCCCAGCTGGGCCGGCCCAGCGGCTCGCGTGTGGCGCGGGCGCTGCTGGCGCGCCGGCCGGGCTGAT
>JADMJD010000087.1:62240-65470 GCA_018780805.1 Rubrivivax sp.
GGCCCGGTTGGACCGGCTGACCCGGCTGGCCCAGCCAGACGGCGCCCGATGGCGGCCACCACCGCCACGGTGTCGACGGGTTTGGTCCAGTAGTCCTCGAAGCCGGCGGCCAGCGCGCGCTGGATCTGCTCCGGCTGCGCATCGGCCGACAGCACCACGCAGGGCGCCGTCGCCGGCTCGGGGCCGGAGCGCAGACGCTGCAGCAGCGTGTAGCCGTCGCCGTCGGGCAGGTGCAGGTCCACCAGCACCAGGCTGGGCCGCAGGCGGCGCACCATGGCTTCGCCTTCGGCGACGGTGGTGGCGCCGTGCAGGTGCCAGGCGGTGTGCGGCGCCAGCGCCTGCTGCAGCAGCAGCAGGTTGACCGGGTTGTCTTCCACGTAGACCAGGTCGTGGCGGCCGGTGGGCGCGGCCGGGGGCCCACACGCGGCGTCCACCTGCGCGCCGCTGGGCGGTGGCGCCGCGGCCAGCGGCAGCAGCAGCGTGACCTCGGTGCCGACGCCGGGTGTGCTTTGCACGTCGATGTGGCCCCCCAGACCCTCGACGATGCGCCGCACCACCGTCAGCCCGATGCCGGTGCCGGGAATGCCGCTGCGCTCGGCGCCCAGGCGGTTGAAGGGCTGGAACAGCTGGGCCCGTTGCGCCGCATCCAGGCCGTGGCCGGTGTCGCGCACACTCAGCCGGGCCTGGCCGCCAGGCAGCAGCTGGATGCTCAGCACCACCTGGCCGCCGCGGCGGTTGTACTTGACGGCGTTGGACAGCAGGTTGCTCAGCACCTGGCGCCAACGGCGGGCGTCGCCCGGCACCACCGCGGTGGGCAGTTGCAGGTCCAGCAGCAGGCCGGCGGCCTGGGCGTCGGGCCGGATCCAGGGCAGCACCTCCTTCAAGGCCACGGCCAGATCGGTGGTGGCGGCCGGGTCGGGCGCCTCGCTTTCCAGGCGCGACAGGTCCAGCACGTCGTCGATCAGCGCCAGCAGGTGGCGGCCGGCGCGCTGCACATGCTGCAGACGTTCGGCCTGGCGCGGGCTGGGCGGCTCGCGCGGGTCGTCCAGCAACAGGGCGCCGAACCCCAGCACGGCGTTCAGCGGCGTGCGCAGCTCGTGGCTCATGCGCGACAGGAAGGCACTTTTGTCTCGGTTGGCGCGCTCGGCCGTGTCCTTGTCGCGCGCGGTCTGCTCGGCACGGTGCAGCTCGGTCACATCGATGGCCACGCCGGCCACCAAGGGTTGTTCACCACCCAGGCGCCGTGCACGGCCCACCAGGGTGCGCACCTCGCCCCCGGGGCGGCGGATGTGCCAGGTGGACTCAACCCGCTGCGCCTGCCCGCTGTTCAGCCGCCGCAGCAGCTCGGCCAGCATCGGCCGGTCTTCCGGCAGCACGGGGTTGGACACCCCTTGGGCGTCGTCGTCGGGGATGGGCTCGTCGGCGCCCAGGCCGTGGATGGCGCGCATGGCCGGGTTCCAGTGCTGCGCACCGGTGGCCGGGTCCAGCGTCCACAGGCCCACGCCAGCGGCCTCGACCACCAGGTCGAACTGCTCCAGCAGGCGGCGGTAGCGCTCTCGTTCAGCGGCCTGCTCGCTGATGTCCAGCGCCACGCCCAGCACGGCCACCGGCCGGCCCTCGGCGTCGCGCTGGGCGATGCGCCGCGTCAGCATGGTGCGCCAACCGCCGTCGGGTGTGCGGTAGCGGGTTTCGGCATCGGCGGTTTCGTGGCCGTCGAGCACTGCCCGCGAGGCCCGGTCGGCCGCCGCCAGGTCGTCGGGGTGGATGAGGGTGCGCAACTCGGTCACCGGGATGCCGGCCTCACCGGGGTCGATGCCGGTGGCGTGCCAGACCTGGTCGCCGCGGAAAATGCGCTGCGTGGCGAGGTCGGTGCGCCACAAGGACATGCCCACCAGCTTGGACACCAGGGCCAGCTGGGTGCGTGTGACCTCGTGCGCCTGCGCCAGCTGCACGCTCTCGGTGTCGTCGATCACCACCCCCCGCACCAGGGCGCCCACGGACGGCACCTCCCAGATGGAGTGCAGGTACACCACCATGCCGTCGGGCCGCTGGATGCGGTAGCGCAATTCGTGGCGCCCGGGCCGGGCCCACGACGCCTGCCAGCACGCCAGCGCACGCGCCTTGTCCAGCGGGTGCAGCAGGGCGATCGCCTGCTCGGGCCCGGGGGACTCGGCCTGCTGCGGCAGGCCGAAGAGGCGGAAGATCTGAGGGTCCCAGCGGCCCCGGCCGGTGAGCAGGTCGCGCTCCCAGACACAAAGCCGGCCGAAGTGCTGAACCGTGTCCAGCTGCTGGCGCAGGCGCGTGATCTCGGCCTGCAGGGCTTCCCTGTCGTCCGCGCTCAAGGGATGGCAGCCGGGGGTCTGGTCACGTCCGCAGTGTATCGGCCAAGCAGGCCAGGGCGGCACCCCCCGACCGTATACTCTCGCTTTACCAACTGGGCTTGTGTGGTGCCGCCTCGAGCCGGCCACAACCGCCAAGCAGATTCCATGACCAAGTACGTCTTCGTCACCGGCGGGGTGGTGTCTTCCCTGGGCAAGGGCATCGCATCGGCGTCGCTGGCGGCCATCCTCGAGTCGCGCGGGCTCAAGGTCACGCTGATCAAGCTCGACCCCTACCTCAACGTCGATCCGGGCACGATGAGCCCGTTCCAGCACGGCGAGGTTTTCGTCACCGACGACGGGGCCGAAACCGACCTCGACTTGGGCCACTACGAACGTTTCATCAGCACGCGCATGAAGCGTGCGAACAACTTCACCACCGGCCAGATCTACAAGAGCGTGCTCGAGAAGGAGCGCCGCGGTGACTACCTGGGCAAGACGGTGCAGGTGATCCCGCACGTCACCAACGAGATCCAGGAATTCGTCAAGCGCGGCGCGGCCGATGTGGACGTGGCCATCGTCGAGATCGGCGGCACGGTGGGCGACATCGAGAGCCTGCCCTTCCTGGAAGCCGTGCGCCAGATGAGCCTGCGCGCCGGCCCCAACAACGCGGCCTTTGTGCACCTGACCTATGTGCCCTGGATCGCCGCCGCCGGCGAGCTGAAGACCAAACCCACGCAGCACACGGTGCAGAAGATGCGCGAGATCGGCATCCAGCCCGACGTGCTGCTGTGCCGCGCCGACCGCGCCGTGCCCGAAGAAGAGCGCGAGAAGATCAGCCTGTTCACCAACGTGCAGCCGCACGGCGTGATCAGCATGTGGGACGTGGACACCATCTACAAGGTGCCGCGC
>JADMJD010000006.1 GCA_018780805.1 Rubrivivax sp.
CCAAGAACATCATCATCGGCAACACCGCGCTGTACGGCGCCACCAGCGGCGAGGCGTTTTTCCGCGGCGTGGCCGGGGAGCGTTTTGCGGTGCGTCTGTCGGGTGCGACCACAGTCGTCGAAGGCACGGGCGACCATGGCTGCGAGTACATGACTGGCGGCACGGTGGCCGTGCTGGGGCGTACGGGCCGCAACTTTGCCGCCGGCATGTCGGGTGGTGTGGCCTACGTCTATGACGAAGACGGCAGCTTCGCCAAACGCTGCAACACCAGCATGGTGGGCCTGGACAAGGTGCTGCCGCAGGCGGAGCAGGACGGTGAACCCGCCAGCTGGCACCGCGGCCTGGCCGACGAGGTGATGCTGAAGAAGCTGGTCGAAGACCATCACCGCTGGACCGGCTCGCTGCGCGCCCGCGAGATCCTGGACAGCTGGGCCGAATCACGCCAGAAGTTCGTCAAGGTGTTCCCGCACGAGTACCGCCGCGCGCTGTCCGAACAGGCCGCCAAGGCACAGGCCAGCACCGCCACCAGCAAGGCCAAGGCATCCGCGGCTGCGGTCCCCGCCAAGTAAGAGGTCATCACACCATGGGCAAGGTCACCGGTTTCCTGGAATACGAGCGGCTGGAAGAGGGCTACGAGCCCGTGCCGCAACGGCTGAAGAAGTGGAAGGAGTTTGTCATCGGCCTGTCGGCCGAGCAGTCCAAGGTGCAGAGCGCGCGCTGCATGGACTGCGGCACACCGTTCTGCAACAGCGGCTGCCCGGTCAACAACATCATCCCGGACTTCAACGACCTGGTCTTCCGCGGTGACTGGCAGAACGCGCTGACGGTGCTGCACAGCACCAACAACTTCCCCGAGTTCACCGGCCGTGTCTGCCCCGCACCCTGCGAGGCCGCCTGCACGCTGAACGTCAACGACGACGCGGTGGGCATCAAGTCCATCGAACACGCCATCATCGACCGCGCCTGGGCCGAAGGCTGGGTGGCACCGCAGCCGCCGGCCGTGAAAACCGGCAAGACCGTGGCCGTGGTCGGCTCCGGCCCCGCCGGCCTGGCCGCAGCCCAGCAGCTGGCGCGCGCCGGCCATGCGGTGACGGTGTTCGAGAAAAACAGCCGCATCGGCGGCCTGCTTCGCTACGGCATCCCCGACTTCAAGATGGAGAAGAGCCACATCGACCGCCGCATCGAACAGATGCAGGCCGAAGGTGTGGTCTTCCGCACCGGCGTGCTGATCGGCGAGATGGGCGAAGGCAGCAAGGTGACCAACGACGCCAAGGAAACCATCAGCCCCGACGCGCTGAAGGCGCAGTTCGACGCCGTGGTGCTGGCCGGCGGCTCCGAGATCAGCCGTGACCTGCCGGTGCCCGGCCGTGAACTCGACGGCGTGCACTACGCGATGGAGTTCCTGCCGATGCAGAACAAGGTCGTGGCCGGCGACAAACTCAAGGGCCAGATCATGGCCACCGGCAAACACGTCATCGTCATCGGCGGCGGCGACACCGGCAGCGACTGCGTGGGCACCAGCAACCGCCATGGCGCGGCCAGCGTCACGCAGTTCGAGCTGATGCCGCAGCCGCCCGAGACCGAAGACAAGCCGCTGACCTGGCCCTACTGGCCGAGCAAGCTGCGCACCAGCTCCAGCCACGAAGAAGGCTGCGAGCGTGAGTTTGCGATTGCGACCAAGGAGCTGGTCGCTGGCACCGGCAAGGACAAGGGCCGTGTGACGGCGCTGAAGACCGTGCACGTGCAGTGGCAAGGCGGCAAGATGGTCGAGGTGGCCGGCACCGAAAAAGAATGGAAGGCCGACCTGGTGCTGCTGGCGATGGGCTTCACCAGCCCCGTGCCAGGTGTGCTGCAGGCCTTTGGTGTGGAGCGCGACCCGCGCGGCAATGCCAAGGCCGGTACCGACGACGACAGCGGCTACGCCACCAACGTGCCCCAGGTTTTTGCCGCCGGCGACATGCGCCGCGGCCAGAGTCTGGTGGTCTGGGCGATCCGCGAAGGCCGGCAGGCCGCGCGTGCGGTGGACCGCTTCTTGATGGGCGCCAGCGCGTTGCCGCGCTGAACTGAAGCGCTGACCGGCGCCGGCTGAAGACGCCTTACAGCGTTTTCAGCAGTGCCGCCACTTCCCCTTGGCGGGGGAACTTGGTCCCCAGCTGCGACAGCGTGGTCAGTTCGGTCTTCGCACCGGCCTTGTCGCCGGCCTCGATCAGCAGCTTGGCCAGGTTGAAGCGCAGCTGGGGGTTGGTGTTTTCCAGCGCCATCGCCTTTTTCATCACCTCCACGCCCTTGGCCGCCTGCCCTTCGGCCGCCAGCGCCAGCGCCAGGGTGTCCATGATCACCGGCCGGTTGGGCAGCAAGGCGTTGGCCTTCTCGGCCATGACCACCGAGCCTGGCTTCTTGGCCGTGGCCATCAACCAGGCCACGTTGTTCAGCGCCAGCGCGTTTTCCGGCTGCAGCTTCAGCACCTCGCGGTAGCGCAGTTCGGCCTGGGGCAGGTTGCGTGCAGCGAGTGCAAAGTCGCCCAGGTAGTACTGGAACTCGGCGTCACGCGGGTGGGCCTTCAGCCAGTCGGTCGCGTGTTTGTCGGCGGCGGCTTCCTGTTTGGCGGCGGTCAGCGCCACGTGCACACGGGTGGCGAGCTCGGTGGAGTTGGGCGCCGCCTTCAGGCCGCCGTTGTAAACCTCCAGGGCCCTGTCCCAGCGCTTGAGCGAGGCTTCGATGCCGCCTTCGATCAGGAAGCCCACATCCTGGGTGGGCCGTTGTTTCTGGATGTCCTTGGCCACCCCGATGGCTTCGGTGGTCTTGTTGTCCGCCAGGTAGGCGTCGACCACGGCGCGCTGCGCCTGCAGGTTGTCGGGCGCGATCACCAAGGCACGCTTCAGGCTCTGCATGGCACCGTCGCGGTTCTTGGCTGCCCACTGCACATCGGCCAGGCGCAGGTAGGGCAGCGGCGACTGCGGCAGCAGCTGCGCCAGCTTGTTGAAGGTGGCCAGGGCCTGGTTGGTGTCGCCCGAAGCCGCCTGGGCGCGGCCCAGGGCTTCCAGGATGTCGGTGTTGTTGGGCAGCGCGGCGGTGGCGGCCTGGCCCAGTTCGAGCGCGGCCTTGAAGTCCTTGTTCGCCAGCTGGTAGTTGATCAGCGCCAGCCGCGGCGCCGGGTCGCTGCCGTTTTGCTGGATGGCGTCTGTGAAGACCTTGATGATCTCTTCACGCGGCGCGCCGGTGCCGGCTTTCAGCCGCGCCGAGGCCAGCAGGGCCTGCATGTTGCGGGGGTCGGCCTTCATGGCCTCGTCCAGCAGGCGTTTGGCCTCGTCGGGTTTGCCGTCGATCAGCGCCAGCTGGGCGAGTGCCGAGGTGGCCGGGTAGAAGGTGGCATCGGCCTTCAAGGCCTGCTCGAAGGCCACCTTGGCCTCGTCCTTCTTGCCTTGTTGCATCAGCACCCGGGCACGCAGGTTGGCGGCGATGGGTTTGCCGGGCAGCTTTTTCTCCAGCGCGTCGATGGCCTTCATCGCGCCGGCGTAGTCCTTCTTGCGCACCAGCGCGCCGATCAGCGGCAGATCGGCCGTGGTGGAGTCGTCGGCCGCGGCCAGGGTCTGCAGCTCGGCCATGCCGGCGTCGTTGTTGCCCTTGAGCAGCTTGCTGATGGCCAACGCGGTCTTCGCGCGTTTGTCGTCGGGGTTGAGCTGGGACGCCTTGGCGAATGCCGCTTCCGCATCGTTGATGTCGCCGGCCTGCAGGTGCGCTTGCGCGGCCAGCGAGTACACGGCCGCGGGTGGGTTGGGTCGGTCCAGCAGCGGCTGCAGCGTGGCCAGGGCCTTGGCCGGCTGCGACATCTGCAGGTAGGTCAGTGTCAGCATGCGGCGCGAGATGTCCTGCTCAGGCGCCTTTTGCAGCGCCTTGGCCAGGAAGGACTCGGCCTGCAGGAAGGCCTTCTTCTCAAACTCCACGGCGCCGGCCAGCTGCAGGATGCGCGGGTTGTCGGGCGCCACCCGCAGCAGCGCCTGCGCCACCTCGCGTGCCTTGTCGTATTCCTTGGCCAGCAGCGCCACGTTGCCGGCGAAGTAGGCCGTCTGCGGGTGGTTGGGCAGCACCTTCTGCAGCGCCAGCACCTGCTCACGCGCGCCCTTCAGGTCTTGTTTGCCCAGCAGCAGTGTGATCAAGGCGCTGTGCGCCGGCACAAAATTGGGTTTGACGGCGACGGCTTGTTTGTAGGCCTCGATGGCCTTGTCGGGATCGCGTTTGCCGTAGTTCAGCAAGTCGCCCTTCAGCTGCCAGGCGTCGTGGTCCTGCGGGGTGCGGCTGATCTGCTTGTCCACCGCGGCCAGGGCGCCGTCCAGGTCGCCGGTGTCGGCCTGCAGCCGGGCCTCGAAGACCTTGGCCGGGCCATAGTCGGGCATGGCCTTCAGCGCGGCGGCCACGGCCGTCTGGGCCTGGTCGCGCCGGCCCATGGAGCCATAGGTCATCGCCAGCGTGGACTTCAGGTCGGCATCGGCCAGCGGGTCGGACAAACTGGTCTGGCCGAACTGCTCCGTCAGCTTCTGGTACTGCCCTTCGATGAACATGGCCCGCGCGAGCTCGGGCACGACGGCGGCCTCGGGGTGGCGCAGGTCCAGCGCCTTGCGCAGCTCCAGCGAGGCCGACGGTGCATCGCCGCTGGCCAGCATGGCCTTGCCCAGCAGGAAGCGGGCTTCGGCGTTGTTGCCATCGGCCTGCAGCACGTTCTTGATCTGGATGACGGCCGCCTTGGGGTCGTCCTTGGCCAGCAGTTCCTTGGCCGATCCGAGCAGCTTGTCGGGGCTGTCGCCCCCACAGGCCACCAGGGCGGCGGCGGCCAGGGCCAGCAGGACCGGGGCAAAGGCACGGGGCAGGTGTTTCACAGGCATTCCAACTCCAGGAACGGTAGGGCTACTTGATGCCCAGGCGGTGCATCAGGTCATAGAGGGTGGGGCGGCTGACACCCAGGATCTCGGCCGCGCGCAGGATGTTGCCATTGGCGCGCGCCAGCGCCGTCACGATGGCTTCGCGCTCGGCATGTTCACGGATGCGGCGCAGGTCCAGGTCGCTGGCCTCGGGCGCTGCCGTGCCGGCCTCGCCAGGGGGTGGACGCAGGCCCAGATCTTCGCAGCCTACCCGGCCGCCGTCGGCCATGATGGCTGCGCGTTTGACGACGTTCAGCAGCTCGCGCACGTTGCCGGGCCAGGCATGGGCTTCAATGGCGCGCACGGCCTCGTCGGTGAAGCTCAGGCTGCCGCGGCGCTGCTCCTGCGCGAACCGGCGCAGGAAGGCGTGGGCCAGCAGCACGGCATCGCCGGTGCGCTGACGCAGCGGCGGGATGTCGACCACGATCTCGGCCAGGCGGTAGTACAAGTCTTCGCGGAAGCGACCTTCGCGGATCTGGCCCTGCAGGTTCTGGTGCGTGGCACAGACCACGCGCACGTCCACCGGGATCTCCTGCCGGCCGCCCACACGCTCGATCGTGCGCTCCTGCAGGAAGCGCAGCAGCTTGGCCTGCAGCGAGTGTGGCAGGTCGCCAATCTCGTCCAGCATCAGCGTGCCGCCGTGGGCGGTCTCGATCTTGCCAACGGTGGTCTTGGTGGCGCCGGTGAAGGCGCCTTTTTCGTGGCCGAAGAGCTCGGTCTCCAGCAGGTTCTCCGGGATGGCCGCGCAGTTGATGGCCACGAACTTGCCGCTGCGCTTGGAGGCTTCGTGCACGCCCTGGGCCAGCACTTCCTTGCCAGTGCCACTTTCGCCCAGCAGCATCACGGTGGCGTCGCTGCTGGCCACCCGTTCGATCAGGCGGCAGATGCGCAGCATCTCGCTGTCGCGTGTCATCAGGCCGGACAGTGCATCCGGGTGCTGCGCCGCTTGCAGGCGCCGGTTTTCGGCCTGCAGCTCGAACAGCCGGTAGGCGCGGTCGATGGTCAGGCCCAGCAGCTCCGGCTCGAAGGGTTTGGCAAAGAAGTCGTAGGCGCCCAAGGCCACGGCACGCAGGGCATTGGCCTGCTCGTTCTGGCCGGTCAACACGATGACCTTCACATGCGGATCGATGTCGAGCATCTGTTCCAGCAGCTTGAAACCCTCAGACGTGGCGTCCGGATCGGGTGGCAGCCCCAGGTCCATGGTCACCACCGCCGGTTGGTGGCGCCGGAAGGCCAGCAGCGCACTGCCACGGTCGTGGGCCGTCACCGACTCATAACGGTCCAGCGACCACTTGATCTGCTTTTGCAGCGCCAGGTCGTCTTCGACGATCAGCAGTGGCGGTTGTTTGTCGGCGCTCATGCGTTGCCCACCATCGCAAGCCCGGTGTCTTCATGGGCCTGGAACAGCGGCAGCACCAGGGTGATCACGGTGCCGTGGCCGGGGGTGCTGTCCACCTGGATTTCGCCGCCCAGTTCACGCACGTACTGGAAACTCTCGTAGGCGCCGATGCCCATGCCGGCGCTCTTGGTGGTGTTGAAGGGTTTGAACAAACGGGTCTCGATGAACTCTCGTGTCATGCCCTGGCCGGTGTCGCCCACCACCACACGGGCCTGGCCGCTGGCACGTGTGAGCTCCAGCCAGACCCTGCCGTGGGCCGGTGTGGCGTCGAAGGCGTTCTGCACCATGTGGCCCAGCACACGTTCGATGCGCTCGGCATGGCCGCGTGTGGCCACACGTTCCAGCCGCGGCAATTCCAGCGTGCGACCGGCAGAGCGGGCGGCATCGGCAATGCGTTGCACGATGGGCTGAAGCTCGACCCCCAATGGGCTGCCGGGTGGCGTTTCGCCTTCACGCAATTGCAGCATCAGGCGGCGCATTTTCTCCAGCGAACTTTCCACGGTCATCAGCATGTCCTGTTGGAATTCAGGATTGTCGTGCAGCCGCTTGGCGTTCTTCATCATCAAGGACAACTGCGTCACGATGTTCTTCAAATCGTGCACGACAAAGGCCGACATGCGGTTGAAGGCCTCGAACTTGCGCGCCTCCAGCAGCGCTTCGGTCGCCTGCAATTGCGCCAGGAACACGGCGGCCTGGCGGCTGGCGGTCTTGAGCAGATCGCGCACTTCCCAGTCCAGCTCGGGCGCCGCGTGGGGAGGGGCCAGCAACACCAGGCCAGTCAGGTGCTCGCCCACGATCAGCGGCACGACGGCCCAGACCCCCTCACCCAACCACTCGGGTGGCAACACGCCCTGGTAACGCTCCGGGTGCCGCCTGGCCTCGGTCACGTCGACAATCCACTGGTTGGCCTGCAGAAACTGCACGAAGGGCGCGTTCACCGGCACGCTGCCCACGCTGGTGAGCTGACGCGTCCAGGCGGTTTCGCGCAGTTCGCTGTCGTCACCCAGCAGGGTCCAGAGGCTGGCCCCTGGGCTGTCCACCAGCTCGCACAGGCCCCGCAGCACCAAGGCCCCCAGCTCCTGCGGTGAGGCGGACGCCGACAAGGTGGCCGTGAACTTCAGCCACTGCTCGCGGTAGTCGTAGCGGTAGGCAAAGAAGTTCTTGCTGATCAGCACGCGCAACCGTGCCCGCCACTCGCTGGACAGCACCAACAGGGCCAGCAGCACCACGGCACTGAACAACAATGCCAATTGCAGCGCACGGCCCCAGCTGCCACCGAAGTAGCGCACGTAGTACCCGATGCCGGAAATGAACACCAGGTAGGCGCCGGCCAGCAGCAGCGTGGCCGAGAAAAACGCGGCGTTGTGCGAAACCTGCAGCCGCATGCGCCAATCGGCCTGGCGCCGGGACGACAGAAACAACAGCGGCACAGCCAGGCTGTGGATGCCGGCGCGGATGCTGAAGGCATCCTGGTCGAAGCTGCCGAACAGCACACCCTGGGAGTGGATGTAGAGGTCGAAGCAGAACACACCCGCCAGCGCCAGGCACAAGGGTTTCACGCCCCAGCGGCCGTCACGTGCCACGTTGCGGAACAGTTGCTCCACCAGCACCAGGCCGAACACCGGCTGCGCCAGTGCGGCGAACAAGGCCCAGCGGCGCAGCGGCTCGCTGTCGCTCAAGGCCGTGCCGGCGGCCGCCAGGCCACCGAGCCCGATCACGAACGCGGCCACAGTGGGCAGGCGTGCGGTGGGTGCCGCGCCGGGGTCGGCATCGGCGGGTCTGAGCAGCAGCAGCAGGAACCCGAACCAGGCGCCGTAGCGGGCCAGATCGGCCAGCGCGGTGGCCAGTGCCGACGCATCGGTTTCCGCCAGGGCGAGCCAGGTGCCCGCCGCGCCCCAGGCGGCGCTGGCCAGCACGGCCAGCAGGAAGACATGGGCCGCCGGCCCGGCGCTGCGCCGCAGGTAGCCGTTGAACAGCAGCCGCACGCTGAGCAGGCCATGGGCCAGCACGGCGACGACAAAGCCCAGCAGGACGAGCGGTGGAGGATCGGATCCCATGGGGCAGGATCAGACCACAACCCGGACGGCGCCGCCCGGGCTGCCGGCCGGCGCGCGCCTCAGCGTGCGCCCTTGCCGGTGATGACGACGGCCACGGTTTCGAACAGCACCACGATGTCGAGGAACAGCGTGTTGTTCTTGACGTAGTACAGGTCGTACTGCAGCTTCTCGATCGAGTCTTCGACGGTGGCACCGTACTGGTAACGCACCTGGGCCCAGCCGGTGACGCCCGGTTTCACCGACTGGCGCACGGCGAAGTACGGGATCTGCTGGGTGAGCTGCTCGACGAAGTAAGGCCGCTCGGGGCGCGGCCCGACCATGCTCATCTCGCCCTTCAGCACGTTGATCAGCTGCGGCAGTTCGTCGATGCGGGTGCGGCGCATGAAATGCCCGACCTTGGTGACACGGTCGTCGTGCACGGTGGCCCAACGCGGCTTGCCATCCTTCTCGGCGTCCACGCGCATGCTGCGGAACTTGGTGACGGGAAAGGTGCTGCCGTTCAAGCCCACACGTTCCTGCCGGTAGAAGATCGGCCCGCGGCTGTCCAGCTTGATGACGACGGCGGCCACCAGCATGATGGGCGCCGCCACCACCAGCAGCAACAAGGCCGAGAGGATGTCGAACACACGCTTGACGGCGGTGCGGAACAGGCCCTGGTTGAAACCGTCGCCGAAGATCATCCAGCCGGCGTTGGCAAAGCCCAGGCGGATCTGGCCGAGTGTCTTTTCGAAATGGGTGTTGACGTCGAAGACCTTGATGCCGAACAGCTTGCAATCCAGCAGCTCGCGCAGCGGCATGCTGCCGGAGCGGCGCTCGGTGAGCGCCACGACGATTTCGTCGACATCCATGTCGCGGGCGGTCTGGCTCAGCGGGTGGGCTGTCGACAGCACCTTGGCTGCGTCAACCGCACATTCGGTCTCGTTCGGGCTGGGGTAATAACCGACGACCTCGGCGTGGGGGTCGTTTTGCCGCAAGGTCTGCGTGACCAGCTGGGCCGCCGGGCCAGAGCCCAGGATCAGGATGCGGGTCTTGGCGTTGTGGCTGCTGGCCCAGTGGGTGGCATACACGCGGCGCAGGATGATGGCCGACACGCCCACCATCGCGGCCATGCGCATGGCGCCGCGGTCCTCCAGATCCTGTGGCAACAGGCCGAAGATCAGCCAGGTCAGCGGCAAGGCCAGCAACAGCGCAACGGCGGCACGTGCGATGGCCTGGTTGGCCGAGAAGCTGGGGGCCTTCTGATACAGGCCGGACGCGGTGTTGATGACAAACATGCCGGCCGCCAGCGTGGCCACCTGGCCGCCGGCCATCGGCAACAAGCTGGCCAGGCTGTCGGCTTGGGTGGCAAACACCGCCGCCATGCCGGCCAGGATGAAAAACAGGTCCGCCAGCATCCTCATCAGGGTCTGCCGGTGCATGTAGTGGTTGAAGATGCGGATCATGTGGATCGCTGGGGCTGAATCGGGACGGACCTTGTGGACAACTCGGAGGTCCTGATGCACCACGAACAGGATGCTGATCTGACCCATCGCCGAGCGGCTGAAAACACATCGAATCCCGGCGTTCGCAAATGTACGAACCCGGCCCTTCCCAGCACATCCCCGGCTTGAGGGGCGCCCCGAAAAGGCGGCTGTGACGCCGTTGTGCAACTGTGTATCAGACGGACCCGCATGGCGTACTTCGAGGTGCCGCGAATCGGCACTCCGCCACGGATGCGCGCAATCAGTGGGCTTCGGGGGTGGGCCAGACGCGCTTGAAGGCCTTGATCGTCAGATGGCGCAGCAGCAGCCCGGGCGGCATGCGCAAGGCGTGCGCCCTGACATACAGCAGGCCTTCGGCGGCCTCCGCCCCCGCGGTGCGACAGCTGGCGTGCGGGCCGCGCAAAGCCTGGCGCCAGAGCCATGCCAGGCCGCGGTCTTGCCACACCGGCGCGGCATGGCGCCGTGCCGACGTCAAGGCCTGCGACGGGACAGGCGTGCCCAGGACCTCCACCGCTGCCGTGAGGCCCTGATGCAAGGTTCGGCCCAGGCCCAGTTGCTCAGCCCGTGTCGCCAGGGCTGACCAAAACGCGGCATTGGCAGCCTGGTGGCGCAACATCAGATCGATGTCCGAGAGGTCCCGCAAGCCGTGGCTGAGCTCGTCGTTGTGCAGCAGGTGGGTCATGCTGTGCAGCAGCATGTCCACCGGTGACAACACGCGGAAGGCCGGCATCATGGCGCTCTCGGTGGCGTCGGCCATCAGCAGCCGGCTGTCGGGTTGCACATGGGCGGTGTCGGGCAGGATGGCGTGGTGCACGTCCAGCACCGAGCCCCGGTCGTTGTGCATCATCGGCGGGATCTCGTGCATCCACTGCCGGTAATAGCGCTGGTCGTAGGCGTCCAGGTGGGTGGTCATCCAGCCACCCATCATCAGGTGCGCTTCAACTTCACCGATGCGATCCTTCGGCACCAGCAGGTCGATGTCGTTGAAGCTGCGGCCCGGGATGCAGGGCGCATCCGCCGCCAGGTAGGCCGC
Source organism: Rubrivivax sp. (assembly GCA_018780805.1). Classification (GTDB taxonomy): domain Bacteria; phylum Pseudomonadota; class Gammaproteobacteria; order Burkholderiales; family Burkholderiaceae_C; genus Rubrivivax. The sequence goes on from JADMJD010000006.1 coordinate 10,887, forward strand.
GCCTTTCAGCAGCACTGGTTGCAGACGCAAGGGTGCCAACGCGGTCTGCAGGTGGGTCAGTTCACGTTGCACCTCCAGCAACTGGGCCGTGTTCAGGATCTCGGCTGCGCGCAGCAGCGCCTGGGCCGGCGCGGGCGCAGCGTCTACCAGCCCATCGCGCCGCAGCAGCCAGGCCAGACGCGCCAGCAGGTCGGCGCGGCGGGCCTGCCGCAGCAGCAGGTCCCATTGCGCAGGCGACAGTGTCCGCACCGATGCCGGTGCGCGCAGGGTTTGCACCACCAGGTCCCGCGCCGTCATCCAGCGGGCTCCAGGCGGGCCAGTTGTGTGGTGACGTCTTCCAGATCGCTGTAGACCAGTTCAAAACAACGGCAGCGGTCGATCACCCCCGCCAGCAGGTTGAAGCCTGCCGTGCCATGCACGTTGAAGTTGAAGGCGTTTTCCACCAGTTTCACCAGGCCGGCGGCGCGCCCCATCGGCGTCAACGTGGTGGGCGTTTCGGCCTGCCACCGGGGCAGCACCACCCAAGCAGGCCGGGCATGTTCATGGGCCTGCTCCACAGCCGACAGTGGGGGCTTGAAGTGCGCGACGCTGCCTTTTGTCGTGTCACGCACCACGGGGCTGAAGCGCGCTTCGGGGGCAAAGCGGCCGATCACGTCGATCGATGCATTCTTCAGGCTGACCGGGCGCGGCACCGGCACCACGCAGCCGGTGTCAAGATCGAGTACGGTGAGTTCATCCGACAGCAAACGCCAGCCGCGATGAATCAGCCCGGCGCACAAGGTGCTCTTGCCCGAGCCCGGGGGCGCCGGCAGGATCAGGGCCAGCCCGCCGCGTTCCACGACTGCCGCGTGCAGGATCAGGTACTGGTGGCAATGGCTGGTGATGCACCAGTTGAGTCCCCATTCCAGCATCGGAAAGCCCTGGTCGCCGGGCAGGGGCGCAAACGGCGTCAGGTCGTCGTAGCGGAACTCCACTTGCGGCTGGAACCAGCGGCGCAGGGTGGCGGGGCGGCCGACCTGCACGTGGAAATCGGCAAAGGCATCGGAGGCCAACACCGGGTGCGCTGCATAGTGCAGCCGAAAGGCGCTGACGACGGCCGGCAGGCGCGTGCGGATGCGGCTGACCACCGGGCCCGTGCGCACAGCCAAGCCTGCGCCCTGCAGCTGGCGCTGGATGTCGAGGGGGGAGAGGTCGCCGAGCTTCACAGAGCGCGGCATTCTGTCAGCCCGAGCGTGCGCAGGCTGTCCAGAATGTCGCGCAATGCGGCGATTTCGGTGTCGGTGGCGTCGGTGGCGCCGCAGGCTGCCAGCAGATCGGCTTCAGACACCGTGGTGTCCCCAGCATCGACCAACAAGCCAAAAATTTCCGCAGGCCCGTCGGTCAACAGGTGCGTGGCGGTGGCCGCGGGGTCGTAGACCACCACCTGCTCATCCCAGCGACGCCACTGCAGCGCAGCGCTCTGGGACAGTTGCCACGCGGGCGTCACCATCAAGCGCTGGTGTAGGGCATTGTCGTCTTGAGCCACGGCGTGATGCCGCCGTTGCCCTGCGGCGTGCAATCGTCGCAGCGCCACTTGATGCCGGCCGTGGGCTCATGGTAACCACGGGTCTTGTAGCCACGCCACAGGTCCTGCGCGTACCCGGTGCTGCAGACCGCCGCCGGCACCTTGCCGGCACAGGCGTTCAGATAGGCAGCAGCCAAGTGCGCGACCATGCACTTCTCGCCTGAGGTTTCGGTGTAGCTCACACACTCAAGCAGGGTCTTTCCACCGTAGGTCGGATGGTCGTCAAAGCACTCGCGGAACAGCTTGGGATTTGCGCCGTTGTCCTTCTTGCAGGATGCAGGCCACTTGCTCCAGCTGCCCGTCGGGCCGCAGCTCTTCCAGCCGGAGGGCTTGCAGCCGGTGACCGGATGGTGGATGTCCGGCCGACTGGTGCTCAGCGATGCAAAGCTGGAAGCCGGCGTCGTCGTGTAGTTGTAGGTGGCGCGCACCGGGTTGCTGACCACGGTCAGCATGGCGGGCGCCAAGGCAGCACTGCCTTGCAGCAGGCGACGGCGGCCGGCGCTGCGGGGGGCGGAAGCCGAGGGACCGGCAGGGTCGTTCGGTCGGTCGGAAGCCATCTTCACTTCTCCAAAGGCATTTCAGCCTGATTTTAGGTGGCGGCCAGGGCTCTGTGGCGCTTGCAGACCCGCGTGAACAGGGGGAAATGCACAGCTGTCAGGACCATGCGCGCAATGCGCCACGAACCCGCCTTCACCCAAAGAAAATGGGGCCCGCAGGCCCCATCCCGTGCGGTGCAGGCGAAGTGCCTGCGGCGCGGCTTACTTGGCAGTAGCCTTGCGGCGGCGGGCCATGCCCAGACCAGCCAGGGCCAGACCGGCCAGGGCCAGGGAGCCGGGTTCAGGGACGGCTTGAATAATGTCAACCGTGAAATCAAGGGACCCTGCGGAACCCGTACCGTCGATCATCAGCTGCAACGCTCCGACCCGTGAAAAGTTGGCCGTGCCGAAGTTGGAGAACGAAACGTACTTCTGACCGACGAAGTTGTCCATGATGGTGGTGGTGAAGCTGTCAACTTCCCCATCGGTGATCATGTCGTCCAAGTTTTTATCGGTCCACACCGAGAAGGTCAGGTCGAAGGTCTGGTCGGCAGTAATCACGTCGATCAAAAACGACACCGCTCCGATGTTCAGTTCAACACCGACATCACCCGAAGCGTCATCCAGGCCGTCAGCATCAACGCCAGCCAAGGTGTTAGCCCCGTCCCAGCGAACCAGGCCCGTGCCTTGCGCGGCACCGGCCTGTCCAGACGAAGATGCGTAGCTGAGAACGTCGTCAGCCACGCCCATCGACACCGAGCCGCCGCCGGCAGTCTTCGTGACAGCGAGATCGCGGTATCCACCAAGGATGGAGCTGTCCGACCCGGCGGATGTGGCGTCGCTGCCACCGACCACGTTGGTCGAGGCAGTTGCTTGATCGAAGCTGAAGTCGTCAATTACGACGCCAGCGTTCGCCGCCACACCAGCAACCGCCAGAGCGACCGCCGAAACGATTTTCGAGAACTTGAACATGTTGGGCTCCTGAGAGGTTGCTTGCTGTCTGTGAGGGGGCAAATCGACCGCCCTCATGCCTCTTCCTAAGCAGGTGCTGTGCCAGCTTGGTTTGTTCATTTGAAATCAATAACTTGCGTCGATCTCTGGCCCACAGACCAGCTGCTGGAGGCCAGGGCTGTAAAGTCTTTCGACACCCTCTGCGGGGCGGGCGCCTGGAGCTTGGCGTGAATAATGCGCTCCGGCTGCAGCAGCGGCGTGCCGGCCGCTTGGTGGCCTTGTTCGCCTGTGCCAACATCGCGCTCCGGTGCCTGGGCTGAGCGCCGGTTCCGTCCTGCCGGCCCTCCAGATGCATGCTGGCACGCCGACAACCTAGCTTATATAGAACACCGCAGAGGATACGTCCCCATGGCCGCAACGATCTCGCCGCGCTCCCCGTCTCCGCTGTACCGCTTGTTCGGTGCCCTGGCGGCTGTGGCGGCCCTGGCCGGATGTGCCACCGCGCCGAGCAACCTGCCGCCCGCCCCAGCGCAAGCCGCTTCGCCCGAATACAGCTATGTCATCGGCCCGGGCGACAGCCTGAACATCATCGTCTGGCGCAACCCGGAGCTGTCCATGTCGGTGCCGGTGCGCCCGGACGGCAAGGTCTCGGCCCCGCTGGTGGACGAGATCGTCGCCCAGGGCAAGACCTCGGTCCAGATGGCGCGCGAGGTGGAAGAAAAGCTCGCCAAGTTCGTGCGCGACCCCATCGTCACCGTGGTGGTCACCGGCTTCGTCGGCCCCTACAGCGAGCAGATCCGTGTGGTGGGCGAAGCGGCCAAACCCCAGTTCCTGCCGTACAAGCAGAAGATGACCGTGCTGGACGTGATGATCGCTGTCGGCGGCCTCACCGACTTTGCCGACGGCAACGCGGCCACCATCCTGCGCACCGGCGACGGCAACAAACAATACAGCGTGCGCCTGAAGGACCTGGTCAAGCGCGGCGACGTCAGCGCCAACGTCGAGATGCGACCTGGTGACATCCTGATCATCCCGCAGAGCTTCTTCTGACGCCCCTCACACGCTGCGACGGTCATGAACGAACTGCTGCTCCAGATATCCACCATTGCCCGCGGCATGTGGCGCTTTCGCTGGCCGGCCGTGGCCGTGGCCTGGCTGGTGGCGGTGGTGGGCACGGTGGGGATCTTCCGCATCCCGGACCAGTACGAGGCCAACGCCCGCATCTTCGTCGACACGCAGTCCATCCTGCGGCCTTTGCTCTCGGGCCTGGCGGTGCAGCCCAACGTCGAGCAGCAGATCGGCATGCTCAGCCGCACGCTGATCAGCCGGCCCAACATCGAGAAGCTGGTGCGCATGGCCGACCTGGACTTGTCGGCCAAGAGCAAGACCGATCAGGACGCGCTGATCGATGGCCTGATGAAGGACATCCGCATCAGCGGCACCTCGCGCGACAACCTGTTCTCGCTGAGCTACCGCGACAGCGATCAGGAAAAAGCCAAGCGTGTGGTGCAGTCGCTGGTCTCGATCTTCGTGGAGTCCAGCCTGGGCGCGACCCGCAAGGACACCGATTCTGCCAAGGTCTTCCTGAACGAGCAGATCAAGAACTTCGAAGCCAAGCTCGAAGAATCCGAGACGCGTTTGAAGGAATTCAGGCTGCGTAACCTGGACCTTCAGGTGGCCGAAGGCAAGGACTCGGCGTCGCGCCTGGTGGACCTGAACCGCCAGCTGGAAGACGCCAAGCTGCAGCTGCGCGAAGCCGAAAACGCGCGCGATTCCGCCAAGACCCAGATCGCCGCCGAGCGGGCCCGCATTTCTGCCGTGGCGACGGCCGCGCCGGACGATGCCTCCATCAACATCGCCACCCCCGAAATCGATTCCCGGTTGGACACCCAGAAGCGCAACCTCGACAGCCTGCTCCAGCGCTTCACCGAACAACATCCCGACGTGCTCAACACGCGCCGGCTGATCCGCGAACTGGAAGAGCAGAAGAAGAAGGAAGTGGCAGCGCTGCGCAAGGCCGCCGCCACGGCGGGCTCACCCACGGCGGCACCCAGCGCACAAAACGCCACCCTGCAGGAGCTGAACCGCCTGCTCGCGGCCAGCGAGGTGCAGGCAGCGTCACTGCGTGCCCGCGTGAATGAATTCAGCGCCCGTCTGGCCACGGCCAGGTCGGCCGTGCGCACGGCGCCGCAGATCGAGGCTGAAGCGGCGCAGCTGAACCGTGACTACGAGATCACCAAGAAGAACTACGAAGACCTGGTGGCGCGCCGCCAGTCGGCCACGATCTCGGGCGATCTGGACTCCGCCTCCGGCATGGCGGATTTCCGTCTGATCGACCCGCCGCGTGTGTCGCCCAAGCCCGTTTTCCCGAACCGCTTGCTGCTGTTGCCGCTGGCCCTGGTGGCCGCCATCGGCGCCGGCATGTTCACCGCGTTTGCCGCCAGCCAGGTGCGCCCGGTGTTCATGGATGCGTCAGAGCTGCGCAACAAGACCGGCCTGCCCTTGCTGGGTGTGGTGTCGATCGCGCTGGCAGAGCCCGACCGGCGCAGCGAGCGGCGCGACAAGCTGAAGTTTGCGGGTGCGACCGGTGGTCTGTTGCTGAGCTTCGTGATGACGCTCGGCGCCCTGGCCTTTCTGACGTCCCGCATCTCCTGACCACGCCATGAGCAGTCTGATCGAACAAGCCGCCCACCGGCTCGAGCAACTCCGGCGCGCTGGCGTCGAGATCCCAGGCAACCCGCCATCGGCTCCTGTGCCTTCGGCGGCGACGCCTGCCGCGCGTGTGGTGCCGGCGCCGGCCGTGCCGGCGCCGGCTGCGGAGCCTCCATCGCCGCAGTCGCGCATGGTGGAGATCAACCTCGAGCACCTGCAGGCCTCCAGCGTGATCACGCCCGTGTCACCGCGCTCGGCGATGTCGGACCAGTACCGCGTGATCAAACGCCCGCTGATCGCCAACGCGATGGGCCGGGGTGCGGCGCCGTTGCGCCATGGCAACCTGATCATGGTGACCAGTGCGCTGCCGGGGGAGGGCAAGAGTTTCACGTCCTTGAACCTGGCCATGAGCATCGCGGCCGAGCTGGACAATACCGTGATGCTGGTCGACGCCGACGTGGCGCGCCCGTCCGTGTTGCGCATGCTGGGCCTGCCGCCCGGCCCGGGCCTGCTGGATATCCTGGAAGGCCGGGCCGACATGGCCGAGGTGCTGCTGCGCACCAACATCGACAAGCTCACGCTGTTGCCCAGCGGCAATGTGCACCCGCGCGCGACCGAACTGCTGGCCAGCGATGCCATGCGCGACCTGCTGGACGACATGGCCACGCGATACCCTGACCGCATCATCATCTTTGATTCGCCGCCGCTGCTGCTGACCACCGAATCGCGGGTGCTCGCCACGCAGATGGGGCAGATCGTCGTGGTGGTGAACGCCGGCAAGACGCTGCAGGCCGACGTGATGAACGCGCTGAACACCATCGAAGCCTGCCCGGTGAAGATGATGCTGCTCAACCGTGCCCGCGGCACCCAAAGCGCGTCCTATGGGTACGGCTATGGCTACGGCTATGGTTATGGCGCACCGGCTGCCAAGGCCGACGAGGCCGAGGGCGCGCCCTCGGCCGCCGCAGCGCCTTCGGCCGGCTGAGCGATGCCGCCCAAATCGGCACCGCTGCGCCTGACGCCCCGCCTGCTGGCCTGTTGCCTCGCAGCCGCCTGGGCGCCAGCGGCTTGGGCACAGGCCAGCGGCCTGCGCCTGCAGCCCACGCTGAACCTGGGGGTCACCGTCACCGACTCTCATGACTTCGAGGACGGCATCCGCCGTGGCGAGGTCATCAGCACAGTGGGTGCCGGCCTGGCCGTCACCAGCAACGCCGGACGGTTGCGGGGCGCCTTGACCTACCGCGCCGACGGCGTGGTTCACGCGCGCGACACCCCAGCCAATGCCTTGCTGCACAGCCTGCAATCCAGCGCCGTGGCCGAGCTGCTGGAGCGCCAGCTGTTCATGGACGTGAGCGCCAGGGTCTCGCAGCAGCCGGTGTCCACCCGCCAGGTGCAGACCGTGGACAGTGTGCTGACCGAACGCAACCGCGCGCAGCTGGCCAGCATCAATGTGCAGCCCCGGTTTGAGTTCCAGTTGGGCCGCGTGGCCGACGGCCGTCTGGCCGCCAGTGGCACCTACACCCGGCCCAGCGGCGATGCTGATCGCGAAGACTCAGGCCAGGCCTCGGCCAGTTTTTCGCTGGTGTCGGCTGGTGTGTCCAAACTGGGCTGGAACGCTTCGGCCACGCGCAATGTGTCGCAGTTCCGCGGCAGCCGCCGCGCGACCGACGACCGCCTGGTGGCCGGTGCGGACTTCAAACCCGATGTCGATTGGCGCTTTTCCGTGCGCGGCGGTGTCGACTACTCCGACATCAACGCTGCCGGCGAGCGGCGCCGCTACGACAGCTGGGGCGCCGGTGTCGACTGGACGCCGTCGCCACGCACGCGCGCCACGCTGCAGGCCGACAAACGTTCGTTTGGCGATGCCTTCGGTGTGTCGCTGGAGCACCGCTCTCGCCAGACCGTCTGGCGCTACAGCGACCAGCAGGACATCTCGCGCAGCGGCGCCAACGATGCCGTGCAGCTGGCGTCGGCCTACGACCTGTTCTTCGCGCTTTACGCGTCGCAGGAGCCGGACCCGGTGAAACGCCAGGAACTGGTCGAGAGCGTGCTCGTGCGCAACGGCCTGCAGCGGGATGCGCAGCTGGCAGTGGGCTTCCTGAGCAACTCGATCACCCTGCAGCGGCGCCAACAGGCCTCGGTGCTGCTGCAGACCGTGCGCACCAGCTACTCGCTGTCTGCCTTTGCTTCACGATCGCGTCGGGTCGAAGACGGCTCGTTGCTGGTGGATGACACCGCCAACGGCAACAGCGTCATGCAACGCGGTTTGAGTCTGCAGGTGTCGCACCGCGTCACCCCCACGGCGGCCCTCACGGGTGTCGCATCATGGCAGCGCAACAGCGACAGCGAAGCCGGTGCCACGCCCAGCACGCTGAAGAGCTTGTCGTTGTCGTGGTCCGACCGCCTGGGGCCCCGGACCGCCTACTCCCTGGGCCTGCGTCACGCCGACTACTTCGCCGACACCGACCCCTACACCGAAAATGCCCTCATCGCCAACCTGAGCCTGCGCTTCTAGAGCCATGTACGAAACCCACTACGGGCTCATCAGCAAGCCCTTCCAGCTCATCCCCGACCCGAGCTTCTACTTCGGCAGCAAGCAGCACAGCCGTGCCAAGGCCTACCTGGAGTACGGTGTCTCACGCAACGAGGGTTTTGTCGTCATCACTGGCGAGATCGGCGCCGGCAAGACCACCATCCTGCGCACGCTGATCGAAGGCCTGCACGGCAGCAACGTCGTCACCGGCCACCTGGTCACCACCCAGCTGGGCGCGGAAGACACGCTGCGCATGGTGGGCGCAGCCTTCGGCTTCAAGGTCAAGGACGTGCCCAAGAGCGAGCTGCTGATCACGCTCGAAGCCTTCCTGATCAGCCAGACCAGCCAAGGTAAACGTTGCCTGCTGATCGTGGACGAAGCGCAGAACCTCAGCATGCGCGCAATCGAAGAGCTGCGCATGCTCAGCAACTTCCAGTTCGGCAACCAGGCCCTGCTGCAGAGCTTCCTGATCGGCCAGCCCGAGTTCCGCGAGATCCTGCAACGGCCCGAGATGGAGCAGTTCCGCCAGCGTGTGGCGGCCACCTGCCACATTGGCCCGCTGGATCAGGACGAAACCCGCGCCTACATCGAACACCGCCTCAAACGCGCCGGCTCCACCGACAAACCCAGCTGGGGCGAAGGGGCCTTCGAAGCCATCCACAAGGCCACGCGTGGCATCCCGCGCCGCATCAACTCCGTCTGCGACCGTGTGCTGCTGCTGGGCTTTCTGGCCGGCCGCACCGCGCTGACGGTGGAAGACGTGAACGAGGTCGTGCGCGAGCTCGAGGCCGAAAACGCCGTGCCGCCCAAGAAGGACGTGGCGCCGATGCCCGACAGCGCGCCGGGCGAACTCTACGCCGGCTCGGTGGGTGGCATGCCGCTGGACCTGGACCTGTCCAAGCTCAAGGTCGACCCGGCCGTGGCCGACAGCATGGGCAAGCAGCTCTCGCGCCTGTCGGCCGAGCAGCGGCTGGACCAGATGCAGCGCCTGGAACGCAGCTTGCTGCGCCTGGAGCGCATCAACGTGCAGACGCTGTCGATGATGCAGAAGCTGGTGAGTGCCGTGAAGCAGAACAGCGGCAGCACCGCGCCGGCGCCGCAGCCGTCCGACAACGCCGAGAAGTGACGACACCGCAGACGCCATGCTCGCCCCCGCCCTGACCAACGCGCTGACGATCGACGTCGAAGACTATTTCCAGGTCTCGGCGTTTGCGCCCTACATCCGCCGCGACGAGTGGGATGGGCGGGAGTGTCGCGTGGAGCGCAACGTGGACCGGCTGCTGCAGATGCTGGCGGCGCACAACACACACGCCACCTTCTTCACGCTGGGCTGGGTGGCCGAGCGTTATCCGGCGCTGGTGCGCCGCATCGTCGCCGGTGGCCACGAACTGGCCAGCCACGGCCATGGCCACGAACGGGCGAGCGACCTGGACCCGGCCGCGTTCCGAGCCGACCTGGAGCGCGCCAAGAAAACGCTGGAAGACATCGGCGGCGTGGCCATCCGCGGTTACCGGGCGCCGAGTTTTTCCATCGGCCACGGCAACCTCTGGGCCTTCGACACGCTGCTGGAAACTGGCCACGCCTACAGCTCCAGCATCTACCCGATCAAACACGACCACTACGGCATGCCCGACGCGCCGCGTTTTGCGCACCGGCGCGACAACGGCCTGCTCGAAGTGCCGGTGACCACGGTGCGCGTCGGGCAGCGCAACCTGCCGTCCAGCGGGGGTGGCTGGTTCCGGCTGTTCCCGTATGCGCTCTCGCACTGGATGATCCGCCAGGTGAACCAGCAGGACCGTCAGGCCGCGATCTTCTACATGCACCCCTGGGAGATCGACCCCGGGCAACCGCGCATCGCCGGCATCGACGCCAAGACCCGCTTTCGCCACTACGTGAACATCGGCCGCACCGAAGCCCGGCTGCAGCGTCTGCTGCAGGATTTCCGCTGGGGCCGCATGGACCACATCTTCCTGCCTTCGGTCCCGGCTTCGGCCCCCGCTTCGGCTTCCCGCCTCTGACCCCCACACCGCCGTGCTGCAGATCCATCGCCTGAACCCGGGCGACGCGGCCGTCGCGTCGCGTTGGGACACCTTTGTCTTCGCCTGTCCCGAAGCCACCTTCTTCCACCGTGCCGCCTGGCAGCAGGTGATGGTGGAAGTCTTCGGCCATGCCACCCACTACCTCTATGCCGAGCGCGACGGTGCCATCGTCGGCGTCTTGCCGCTGGCCCAGGTGAAGAGCCTGCTGTTCGGGCATGCGCTGGTGAGCCTGCCGTTTGCGGTGTATGCGGGCGTCGCCGCCTCGGACGAAGAAGCGGCCCAGGCCCTGGAAGCCGAGGCCGAACGCATCACACAGCAGCTGGGCGCCGCGCACCTGGAGTTTCGCCAGCTGCAGCGCCAGCACGAAGGCTGGCCGCGGCAAGAGCTGTACGTCACCTTCCGCAAGGAGATCCTGCCGGAAGAAGAGGCCAACATGCTGGCCATCCCGCGCAAGCAGCGCGCGATGGTGCGCAAGGGCATCAAGAACGGCCTGGTCGCCACCTTCGACCCCGACGTAGAGCGCTTTTTTGCGCTCTACGCCGACAACGTGCACCGGCACGGCACGCCGGCCTTGTCCAAGCGCTACTTCCAGACCCTGCGTCGATTGTTCGGCGACGATTGCAGCGTGCTCACCGTCACCACGGCCGAAGGTCAGCTGCTGTCCACGGTGTTCAGTTTCTATTTCCGCGACGAAATCCTGCCGTATTACGCCGGTGACGACGAGGCCGCCCGCGACCTGGCCGCGAACGATTTCAAGTACTGGGAACTGCTGCGCCACGCCTGCGCACGGGGTTTGAAGACCTTCGACTACGGGCGCAGCAAGATCGGCACCGGCCCGTACAACTTCAAGAAAAACTGGGGCTTCGAGCCGCAGCCGCTGCACTACGAGTACCGCCTGTACAAACGCGACGCCGTGCCGCAGAACAACCCGGCCAACGCCAAGTACAAGCTGATGATCGAAACCTGGCGCAAGCTGCCGCTGCCGGTGGCCAACTGGCTGGGGCCGTTTGTCGTGAAGAGCCTGGGGTAGGGCGCGGTGGCACGCGTCCTGTACCTGGTCCACCGCATCCCCTACCCGCCCAACAAGGGCGACAAGGTGCGCTCTTACCACCTGCTGCGCCATCTCGCTGAGCGCCACGAGGTGCTGCTGGGCACCTTTGTCGATGACCCCGATGACCTGCCCCATGTGCCCACGCTGAGCCGCTGGTGCACCGAGGTAAAGGCTGTCCCGCTGCAGCCGCTGCGCGCCCGTATGGCCAGCCTCACCGGCCTGCTCCGCGGTGAACCGCTGACCCTGGCCTACTACCTCCACGCCGAGATGCAGGCCTGGGTGCAAGGCCTGCGTGCGCGCGGTGGCATCGACGCCGTGGTCGTGTTTTCGTCGTCCATGGTGCCGTACAGCGAGGGCTTCGGCGTGCCGGTGCTGGTGGACTTCGTGGACGTGGATTCCGCCAAGTGGGCCGAGTACGCGCGCAACCGCCCCTGGCCGCTGTCGTGGTTGTATGCACGCGAAGGCCGCACGCTGCTGGCCTACGAACAGGCCGTGGCCCGGGCCACGACGCGCTCCTTCCTGGTCACGCAGCAGGAGGTGGACCTGTTCGAACGCTTGGCACCCGCCGTCGCCGGGCATGTGCAGGCCGTGGGCAATGGCGTGGACGCCGAGTTCTTCGCCCCCGATCCCACGCTGCCGTCGCCGTTTTTGGCCGACGAGCTGCCGCTGGTCTTCACCGGCGCCATGGACTACTGGCCCAACGTCGATGCCGTCAGCTGGTTCGTCGCCGAGATGCTGCCCGCGCTGCGCCAGCGCTGGCCGACACTGCGTTTCCACATCGTCGGCCGCAGCCCCACGCCGGCCGTGAAGGCGCTGGCCGGCCCGCACGTCAACGTCACTGGCACGGTGCCCGATGTGCGGCCTTACCTGCAGCATGCCGCCGCCATCGTGGCACCGCTGCGGCTGGCGCGTGGGGTGCAGAACAAGGTGCTGGAAGCCATGGCCATGGCACGACCGGTGGTGGCGGCCCGCACCTGCGCGGCGGTGCTGGACGTCACACCCGGCGAGCACCTGGCCGCGGCCGAGGTGCCGGCCGACTACGTGACCGAAGTCGCGCGCCTGCTGTCTGATGCTGCTGCAGCGCAGCAGATGGGGGCTGCCGCACGGGCCTGCGTGCTGCAGCATTACGCTTGGTCGGCCCGCCTGGGCGGACTGGACCCTTACCTGCCGCCGCCCACACCGCATGCCCACTGATTCCCACCGCCCCTGGCACCGCCTGGTGCCCACGCTGGCGCTGATCGCCTTGTTGCTGCTGCTGTTCCGCGACACCGCGGCGGCGATGGTGGCCATCTGGTGGCGGTCAGAGACCTTCACCCATGCCTTCCTGGTGCCGCCCATCGTGGTCTGGCTGGTCTGGCGGCAGCGCCACTTGTTGGCCACGGTGCCCGACAAACCGGTGCCGGCGTTGTTGCTGCTGGTGGCCGGCGCCTGTTTCCTGTGGCTGCTGGGCGAACTGGCCACGGTGGGCGCGGCGTCGCAGTTCGCCTTGGTGGCGCTGATCGTGCTCAGTGTCTTGGCAGTGCACGGCTGGGCCGTGGCGCGCGCCATCACCTTCCCGCTGGTATTTCTGTTCTTTGCCGTGCCGCTGGGCGAGTTCCTCGTGCCCTCGTTGATGGAAGGCACGGCCGACTTCACCGTGCTGGCCGTGCGCGCGTCCGGCATCCCGGTCTACCGCGAGGGCCTGCAATTCGTGATCCCGTCGGGCAGCTGGTCGGTGGTCGAGGCCTGCAGCGGCGTGCGTTACCTGATCGCGTCGTTCATGGTGGGCACCTTGTTTGCCTATCTGAACTATCGCCGCCTGGGCCGCCGCCTGGCCTTTGTGGCGGTGTCGCTGCTGGTACCCATCGTCGCCAACTGGCTGCGCGCCTACATGATCGTGATGATCGGCCATTTCAGCGGCAACGAACTCGCCACCGGCGTGGACCACCTGATCTACGGCTGGGTGTTCTTCGGCCTGGTGATCGGCCTGATGTTCATGATCGGCGCGCGCTGGGCCGATGCGGTTGACCCGCCAGAGGCAAGCGAACTCGGCGCACGCGCTGCGGCCTCTGTCGGTCGGCTGGTGCCGGTGGCCGGGGCAGCGGCGGCTCTGTTGCTGCTGACCCATGGCGGCTTGTGGTGGCTGGACCGTGACCAACGCGGCACGCCACCGGCACCCAGCCTTCAGCTCGCCGCCGACAGTGCCTGGTTGGCCAGCGACGGCCCGCCGCTGCCGTGGGTGCCCGGTTTTGCCAACCCCAGCGTGACGGCCGTGCAGACCTTCCGCCAGGGTGAACGTGTCGGCTGGGTCTGGGTCGGCCACTTCCGCCAGCAGGGGGATGCCCGCAAGCTCGTGTCCTCGGTCAACGGCCTGGTGGGCACCGAGCAGAAGCTCTGGTCACAGGCCCGCGGCGGCGCGACGCGCATCGATGCGGCTGGCACACCGGTGGCCCTGCGCACCGGAGAACTGCGCCGCGGTGTGGCACTCGACAGTGTGGCCTCGCAGCGTGTGCAGGCCTGGATGGTCTACCGTGTCGGCAACCGCTGGACCACCAGCGATGCCGTGGCCAAGGTGCTGCAGGCCTTGCAGCGCCTGGCTGGGCAGGGCGATGATGGCAGCGTGCTGCTGCTGGCCACACCGGCCGGCCCGCAGGCCGAAGCCGACCTGGCCGTCTTGGCGCGGGACAGCTTGCCGCTGCTGGCCGCCCGCCTGGACGCGCTGCGTGCCGCACCCTGACTCCGCGCACTGACGCCGCCCTCTGACCGTAACGCCGGGCGGCGTGCCTTCCTGCACGCTCGCCCCGTCAGCTGCCGCACAGGCGCTGCCTAGAATGACTTTCGGCCATCCGGGGCTTGCCAGGCAACTGGCCATGGCACCCTCCACCTCCCCCTGACCATGTGCGGCATCACCGGCATCTTCGACACGCGCGCCTCGCGGCCCATCGCCTACGAGCTGCTGCACCGCATGAACGACGCGCACCTGCACCGCGGCCCGGACGAGGGCAGCCTGCACATGGAGCCGGGCGTGGGCCTGGGCCACCGCCGCCTGAGCGTGATCGACGTGGCCACCGGCCAGCAGCCACTGTTCAACGAAGACCACAGCGTGGTGATCGTCTTCAACGGCGAGATCTACAACTACCAGGACCTGATGGCCGAGCTCAAGGCGCTGGGCCATGTGTTCCGCACCAAGAGCGACACCGAGGTCATCGTGCACGCCTGGGAGGCCTGGGGCGAAGCCTGCGTCGAGCGCTTCCGCGGCATGTTCGCCTTCGGCCTGTGGGACCGCAACCGCCAGACGTTTTTCCTCGGCCGCGACCGCCTGGGCGTCAAGCCCATGTACTACGCGGTGTTGCCCGACGGCATGCTGGTCTTCGGCTCCGAACTCAAGTCGCTGGTGGCGCACGGCGGGCTGGACAAGACCATCGACCCGCTGGCCGTGGAGGAGTTCTTTGCGCTCGGCTACGTGCCCGAGCCCCGCACCATCTACCGCCAGGCCCACAAGCTGGAGCCGGGCCACACGCTGTGCATCCGCCGCGGCCAGACTATCCCGCAGCCGCGCCCCTACTGGGACCTGCACTTCACGCTGGACAACCCCATCAGCGAAGCAGACGCCCAGCAGGAGCTGATCGAGCGCCTGCGTGAATCGGTGCGCCTGCGCATGATCGCCGAGGTGCCGCTGGGCGCTTTCCTCTCGGGCGGCGTGGATTCCAGCGCCGTGGTGGCCATGATGGCCGGCCTGAGCGACCAGCCGGTCAAGACCTGCAGCATCGCCTTCGACGACCCGCGCTACGACGAATCGGCGTTTGCGCAGCAGGTGGCCCAGCGCTACGCGACCGACCACCGCACGCAAACCGTGCAGAGTGACGACTTTGCGCTGATCGACGAACTGGCCCGCCTGTACGACGAGCCCTATGCCGACAGCTCGGCCATCCCCACGTACCGCGTGTGTCAGCTGGCGCGCCAGCACGTGACGGTGGCACTCTCGGGCGACGGCGGCGACGAGGCCATGGGCGGCTACCGCCGCCATCGCATGCACGTGGCCGAAGAGCGTGTGCGTGGCCTGTTGCCGCTGGGCCTGCGTCGCGGCCTGTTCGGCGCGCTGGGACAGGCCTACCCCAAGGCCGACTGGGCGCCGCGCATGTTCCGCGCCAAGACCACCTTCCAGGCCCTGGCGCGCAGCAGCACCGAGGCCTACTTCGGCACCATGTCGCTGATGCCCGACGCCGACCGCCAGCGCCTGTACAGCCGCGACCTGAAGCGTGACCTGGGCGGCTACAGCGCGCTCCAGGTCTTCCAGCGCCATGCCGCCAACGCCGGCACTGACGACCCGCTCGCCTTCATCCAGTACCTGGACATGAAGACCTACTTGGTGGGCGACATCAACACCAAGGTCGACCGTGCGTCGATGGCGCACTCGCTGGAGGTGCGCGAACCGCTGATGGACCACCGGCTGCTCGAGTGGCTGGGCACGCTGCCGTCGTCGCACAAGTTGCAGGGTGGCATGGGCAAGCGCCTGTTCAAGAAGGCGCTGGAGCCGCACTTGCCGGCCGATGTGCTGTACCGGCCCAAACAGGGGTTTTCGGTGCCGCTGCAACGCTGGTTTGCCGGCCCGCTGCGCCAGCGCGTGCGCGACACGTTGCAGGGCCAGACCCTGGCTGACACCGGCCTGTTCGAGCCCCGTGTGCTGCGCGAGATCGTGCAGCAGAACGAAAGTGGCCAGCGCGACCACAGCGTCGTGATCTGGAGCTTCCTGATGTTCGATGCCTTCTTGCGCAATGCGCACCGGGCGGGTGTCGCCCGCGCCCCGAGTGCAATGGCGGCATGAGTTCCAGTTGTCTGCGCATGCAGGCGCAGACCAGCTAAGCAGAACATTCAATTGAGGGATCTACGGTGAAAGTATCTGTTTTTGGATTGGGCTATGTGGGCGCTGTCTCTTGTGCCTGTCTGGCCGACCGCGGGCACGAGGTGATTGGTGTCGACATCCACCAGGCCAAGATCGACATGGTCCAACGCGGCCAGTCGCCGGTTGTCGAGGAGGGCATCGAAGAACTGATGGCTGCTGGTGTGGCATCAGGTCGCCTGACCGCCACCGACAGCCTGCGTGATGCCGTTCACGCCACCGACGTGTCGTTGATCTCGGTCGCGACGCCTTCCAATCCGGATTTCACCCCTGACCTGACGGCCGTGGACGGTGTGATCACGGCCATTGGCCGGGAGCTTGCCAGCAAGCCGGGGCACCACACGGTCGTCCTTCGCAGCACGGTACCGCCCGGAACCACCGAGGAGCGGATCCAACCGCTGTTGGAAGCGGCGGCGGGCCGAAAGGTCGGCGACCGGCTCTCGCTGGTGTTCAACCCGGAGTTCCTGCGTGAAGGATCTTCGGTGAAGGATTTTTACCATCCCCCGCAGACGGTGGTCGGCAGTGTGGACCCGGTTGGTTACGAGGTGATGGAGGCCCTGTACGCAGGACTGCCCGGCGCCTTTGTTCGGACCAACTGCCGCGTGGCGGAGTCCGTGAAGTACCTCTGCAACGTCTTTCATGCGCTCAAGATCGTGTTTGCCAACGAGAGCGGCTCTGTTCTCAAGGCATGCGGGCTGGATGCGCGAGAGGTCCTGAAGATCTTCTGCCAGGACACGCAACTGAACATCTCTGCGGCCTACATGCGGCCTGGCTTTGCGTTCGGCGGCAGCTGCCTGCCGAAGGAAGTCAAGGGATTCATGACCTTGGCGCAGTTGCACAACGTCTCCATTCCGTCCATGTCCGGACTTTTGTCGAGCAACACGGCCCACATCGACCGTGCATTCGATCTGATCGCCCGCGATGGGCGCAAGCGGGTTGCGCTGTTCGGGCTTGCATTCAAGCCCGGTACCGACGACATGCGCGATTCGCCCTTGGTCCTGCTGGCGGAGCGTCTGCTTGGCAAGGGTTTTGAGATGGCGATTTATGACGTCAGCGTCAAGACCAGTCGGCTGCTGGGCAAGAACCGGGAGTTCATCGAGCGGGAGATCCCGCATCTCGACAAGCTGCTGCGCGAGCAGCCGGAGTCGGTGCTGGAAGATGCGGAAGTCATCGTGATTGGCCATGCGGAGCCCCATGCCCGAGAGAAGATCGTCGCCATGGCTGGTCAGCGTCGCGTGATCGATCTGTCAGGCTATGCCGACATCCAGAAGGCCTGTTCAGCCTATGAAGGCATTTGCTGGTGAGCACACCGGTCCCTTCCCCCCGGTGGCGGCTGGCTTTTGTCTCCACGATCTTCTTGTTTCCCACGGATGCCGGCGGGAAGATCAGGACGTGCAATGTGCTGCGCGGGATGCTGGGGCGCCAGTTTGAGATCACCTTGCTGATGCCCGCGACGCCTGAGCAGAAAACGCTCTGGCGTGAGCAGATTCAGGGGGTTTGTGATGTCTTGGTCAGTTGGGAGCCTCCCGCAGCCAAACCACGCGTCTCGAGAGTCCTGGATCTGCTGGACGACCTGCCGGCCAACGTCGTGGCCGACCGGCAACCTGCCGCCATGCTGGCCATTGAGCGCCAATTGACGACCGAGCACTACGACGTTGTGGTGTTCGACTTCGTGCATGCCAGCGTGTTGCGGCCGTCTGCCCGGGCTGCGCGTCAGGCCGGCGCCACGGTGTGCTTCACGCACAATGTTGAAACCGAGATCTTTCGTCGCCACGCTGAAACGGCTCGCCAGTGGTGGGCGCGTCTTGTTTGGCGGTCTCAGGCCCAAAAGATGGCGCGATTCGAAGCGACATCGTTGCAGTCCTATGACGCTGTAGTCGCTGTCTCCGAACGGGACCGAGACGCCTTCAGGCAGGGGTTTGGCGTCCGAAACGCCCACGCCATCCCGACCGGTGTCGACCTGGACTTCTTTTCGTTCGAGCCCGGTCCGGAGGTGTCCGCCGACGCCCCGCCTGTGGTGGTGTTCACCGGGTCCATGGATTGGGACGCCAACATCGACGGGGTGCGCTTCTTCATCCGCGAGGTGTGGCCCCAGGTGCTGGAGCGGTGTCCAGAGGCGCGTTTTGACGTGGTTGGTCGGCATCCGCCACCGGCGTTGGTGCGTGAGGCTCAAGACAGCAGGGGCGTACGTTTCACCGGCTTTGTGGACGACGTGCGGACCTATGTGCGCCAGGCCTGCGCCTTCGTGATCCCGTTGCGCGTGGGTGGGGGAACGCGAATCAAGGCCTTTGAAGCCATGGCCATGGGTTGCCCGGTCGTGTCCACCTCGATCGGCATTGAGGGTCTGGGCGTCAGTCCGAACGTCGACTATCTCGAGGCTGACGATGCCGCTGCCATGGCGCAGGCGATTCTTGGGTTGGTTGCCGACAAGAAGCTGCGCGATCACTTGGCGGGTGCGGCACGCAGGCTCGTGGAGGATCGCTACGGACACCAGGTTGCGGCGATCGCATTCGAGGCGATCTGCATGACAGCGGCCAGCAAGCGAAGTGAGGCCGAGTCCACTTCAGTGCCTGCACGCCCGACGTTGGCAGCGCATTGATCGGAAGTCGTGGCCGATGGTGATCCGAACGCTGCTCTTCAGCTCGCTGTATCCCAGCGCCGTTCGGCCGTCGCACGGCATCTTCGTCGAGACCCGGTTGCGCGAGTTGCTGAAGACCGGTGCGGTGGAGACCCGGGTCATCGCCCCGGTGCCATGGTTTCCGTTGGCAGGCGAGCGCTTCGGGGAATACGGCCAGTTTGCCGCCACGCCGCGTGAAGACACCCGCCACGGCATCGCCGTGCAGTACCCGCGCTATCTGCTGCTGCCCAAGGTGGGCATGAACATGGCGCCGGCCAGCATCGCCCGCGCCGCGTGGCCGGCTGTGCAGCGATTGCTGGCGCAGGGCTTTGATTTTGACCTGATCGACGCCCACTACTACTACCCCGACGCCGTGGCTGCGGCGATCATTGCTCGCCGTCTGGGTAAACCATTCGTGGTGACCGCACGGGGGACCGATCTGAACCTGATCCCGGACTACCCAAAGGCGCGCCGCCGCATCCTGGAGACAGCAGACCAGGCCGCGGCGTCGATTGGCGTGTGCAAGGCGCTGATGGACAAGCTCGCGCAACTGGGCGCCGATCCGGCCAAGCTGCACGTCCTGCGCAACGGCGTCGACCTCCAGCGCTTCCGCTCTGAGCCCATGGCCGACGCGCGCACCCGGCTGGGCTTGCCTGCCGGCGGCACCATGCTGCTGGCCGTGGGCCACCTGATCGAGCGCAAGGGCCAGCGCATCGCGATCGAGGCCTTGCCGCAGCTGCCGCAGGCGCTGCTGTGCCTGGTGGGCCGCGGCCCGGACGAAGCGGCTCTGAAGGCGCTGGCCAAGCGCCTGGGCGTCCACGACCGCGTGCGTCTTGTCGGCGCCGTGGACAACGCGGAACTCCGCTGGTGGTACAGCGCCGCCGATGCCTCGCTGTTGTGCAGCAGCCGTGAAGGCTGGGCCAACGTGCTGCTCGAGTCGATGGCCTGCGGAACGCCCGTGCTGGCCACCGACATTTGGGGCACGCCCGAGGTGGTGGCGGCGCCCGAGGCGGGGGTGTTGATGGAGGAGCGGACGGCAGTGGCGTTGGTGTCTGCCTGGCATCGGCTCTGTTCCAATGGAATCCGGCGGGTGGAGACACGCCGCTATGCCGAGCAGTATTCCTGGGGTTCGACGTCCCACGGGCAGCTGGCCTTGTTCCGGCAGCTGAAGGGTCCGTCAGAGAGGGCGGTTCAATGATTGGCGCACTTCTGCTGTTGATCGAGCTGTTGGTGATGGCGTGGTTGATATGGTGCCTTGTACGCAATCCTGTTAACGGCAAGCCCCGTGACTTGGACCTGATGCAGTATTCGGAGGAGCGCTACGTCAAGCCAGTGAAGGTGGCCGGCACTTCCAAATCCGGCAAGGCGCCCTGAGCCATGCGTGACCTCATGATCATGATGATGATGATCATCATCATCCCAATGTGCGTCAGGAACGCCTTCGCGGCCTACCTTTTGTGGGGCTGGTCGGGGTTGATTGCCGTCCACACGTTTGCCTAC
The DNA here is from genome assembly GCA_018780805.1 of Rubrivivax sp. Lineage (GTDB taxonomy): Bacteria > Pseudomonadota > Gammaproteobacteria > Burkholderiales > Burkholderiaceae_C > Rubrivivax. The sequence continues at coordinate 31,209 of JADMJD010000006.1, forward strand.
AGCTACATGATGACGTTCCCTTTCGTGGTGACGTTTGCCGTGATCTCGCTGGTCCTGATCCTGCTGCGGCGGGACCCCGACATCCAGCCCAACGAATTTGGGGCAGTCAACCTCACCTTGATCTGGTTCGGATTGCACGCCGTTCTGTGCGCGACGATGGCCTACCCAGACCTTCCCAGGAACTGGGAGATCACTCTCGATCTGCAGAAGACATTGCTGTATGCGCTGCTGATGCCGATGCTCGTGACCAGCCGGCTTCGCATCCATGCGATGGTCCTGATGCTGGCTCTCTCCGCTGGCTACCACGGGGTGCTCGAGGGACTCAAGTTCATCGCGTCGGGTGGTGGTCACATTTCTCAGGGCAACACCAAACTCGGCGACCGCAACCATTTCGCGGTGTTGGTCACGATGTGCCTGCCGTTCATGCTGTACTTGTTGTGGTACTCACGCTCAAGGTTGGTGCAGTTGGTTGCGGTAGCCGGCTTGCTCATCAACACCTTGGCCACCATTGCCACCCACTCACGTGGTGGGCTGCTCAGCCTGATCACGGTGGCGGCCTATTTTGTCCTCGTCAGCAAGCGCAAGCTCCTGGGCCTGGCCACCATGGTTGTGGTCGGCGCGATCGGCATCGTGATGGCCCCGGAGAGTTGGACAAATCGAATGGAGTCGATCCAGACGGCCAATACCGATGACTCTTTCATGGGCCGGGTCATTGCCTGGAAGCGTGCCAGCGCCATCGCACTTGAGCACCCCATCGTCGGTGGAGGCATCCGCTCGGTGCAAAGCGGCGCGCTACTCGAGAAGTACCGGTTCGAGCAAGGATTGCTGGGTTGGGTCGAAACGCCGCCCGCTACGCGGGCGCTCGCGGCCCACAGCATCTACTTCGAGGTCATGAGCGACATGGGATTCCTCGGGCTCTTCATCTTCCTCGTCCTGATGGCAAGCCCCTTTGTGATGGCACGGCGTGTCAAGAAGATCTGCGATCAGATCGGGCCCAGTGCTGCTTGGTCCAAAGATTTGGCCTATTGCATCTGCGCGGGCATGTTGGGCTTTCTGAGCGGTGGCGCCTCGATCAGTGCGGCCTACTTCGAGTTCACCTACATCCTCATTGCGCTCGCGGCTGTCAATCTGCGCGTCATCAGTCAGGCCCAAGCGACGGCGCAGAAGCCAGTTGCCGTTGCGAACAACACGGCGGTGGCGGCATGAGGCCTGCTGCATCGGCGACGAACAGTCGCGTGCTGTTGCATGCGTTTTCCAGCTTCACGCTGGGCGGTGCGCAGGCCAGGTTCCTGCAACTGGTTAATGCCTTTGGGCCTCGGTATCGACACCTGATTGTGGCGATGGATGATCAATGGGAGGCGGCCGAGCGCTTGAGTGCTGCGGTCCATTGGGATCAACTCCGGGTGCCTGTGGTGCGCGGCGGCGGTCTGGACAATCGGTCTGCCTTCAGGCGTGTCCTCGCGGACGCCCGGCCCGATCTGGTCATCTCCTACAACTGGGGCGCTGTCGAGTGGGCAGCCGCCAACTGCCCGTCCATTTCGCCGCACGTCCACGTGGAAGACGGCTTTGGCCCCGCCGAGACCCAATCGGAACTGCCGCGTCGCGTCTGGGCCCGGCGCGTGTTGCTCAATGCGGCACGCGCCCAGGTGGTGGTGCCGTCGCGCCGGCTGCGGCAACACGCCAGGGGGTGGTGGATTCCGCCATCCAGGCTGCGGTACATCCCCAACGGGGTGCCGCGCGCCGAGCGGCTAGCAGCGGATCCGCGACGCGGTACAAGCGCTGCCATCACTGTCGGCACGGTGGCCGGGTTACGGCCCGAAAAAAACGTCGGCCGCCTGCTCAAGGCCGTCGCGGCAGTGAACCGCCAGCATGACATTCGCCTGCTCATCGTCGGCGACGGCCCGCAGCGCCCGGAACTCGAAGCGTTGACGGCGCAGCTCGGTCTGTCTGATCGTGTCACGTTTGTGGGCTACGTGACCAATCCCGCCGAATACTTGGCCCGGATGGACGTCTTCGCCTTGTCTTCGGACACCGAACAACAGCCCATCTCCATGCTCGAGGCCATGGCACTTGGGATTCCGGTTGTGGCCACTGCCGTGGGCGATGTCCAGAACATGCTGCCTGCGGGCGCCGGGGTCTTGTCGCGGCCAGACGATCAGGCCTTTGCCCTGGCATTGGCAGACATGCTGGCCAAGCGTGACGAATGGCCTGCGTGGGGTCAGCGCCTTGCACTTAAAGTCGCTCAAGAGTTTTCATTCGACCGCATGCTCCAAAACTGGGGCTTGGTTTTCGACGGTCGCCTGCGCGACGTTCCCGCACTCTGAGGCGACGGCTCTTCTCTGTTCATGGTTTCCACGCCACGCCCACCCCGAACTGCACTTGTGCTGGGCAGTGACACCCGCTCATTCCTGGCCGTGGTGCGTTCACTGGGTCGCCAGGGGGTGCAGGTCCACGTGGCGCCCTATGACTTCTCGTCGGCGGCGCTCAGCTCGCGGTACATCCGCGGTGTGCACCGCCTGCCGCCGCTCCAGGCCGATCCAGAGGAATGGATCGTGGCGCTGCTGGCGCTGTGTGAGCGCATTGCGCCGGACGTTGTCTTTCCTTGTGATGACCGCGGCATCATTCCCCTGCACCACTTCCGGCAACGGCTCGGGGCGTTGCGTGTGGCGCTGCCAGGGCCAGAGGCGTTGGCCGCGTTCTTCGACAAGCACCAGACACGACAATTGGCGGCGCAGTGTGGTGTGCCCACGGCGCCCGGCCGCCTGCTGGACCCGGACGACACGGCCGACACGCTGGCCAGTGAATTCGGTTTCCCGCTGTACCTCAAGCCCTGCAGCTCCTACGAGTTGAGCTCGATCGAGAGCAGGCAGAACGTCATCGCCTGCAAGAGCTCTCGCCAGCTGCGGCAGGCTTTGAGCACCATCGGTCGTCACCAGCGCTTTCTGGTTGAAGCCCACAGTGCCGGTACCGGGGTCGGGCTGTCGGTGCTCTGCCATGACGGCGAGGTCAGCCATGCGTTCCAGCACCGCCGAGTCCGTGAACCGGTGGGTGGTGGGGGCAGCAGCTATCGCCGCAGCGAGGCCGTGTCCGCCGACCTGGAACAGATGACACGCGCACTCTGCCGTGCCGCCAAGCTGGAAGGTGTGGCCATGTTCGAGTACCGGGTGGACGACGCCACGGGGCGCAAGATTCTCTTGGAGGTCAACGCGCGTTTTTGGGGTTCGTTGCCATTGGCGGTGGCCGCGGGTGTGGACTTCCCGGCGCTGTGGTTCCAGCAGCTCACCAGCAGCGCCCCGCTGCCACGGCAGGCGGCCTACCGCGTGCCATTCCATGCACGCAACCTGCTGGCGGACTTGTACTCCACGGCCGGGCACGCCAGTTCAGCGCACCCAGGCAGCAGGTTCCGCCAGTTGCTGCACATGGTGGTCTGGGCCGGGTCGCTTTGGCGGCTGCCGCTGGGCCGTGAATCCTTGGACACCCTGGCCTTTGACGACCCACAGCCCGCAGGGCGGGAGTTTGCGCAGATCATGCGCAAGCTGGCGGGCCGAATTCGCCATGTCGTCCCCGCGCTCGATGCACGCCACCGCCACCGGTTGCGGCTGCAGGTGCGTGAGGCCTGCTTGTCGGCGCGGCGCGAGCAGCGGCCGCTTCGTTTGCTGGTCGCCTGTTTCGGCAACATCTGCCGCAGCCCGTTCGCGCATCGCCTGCTCGAGCAGCGGTTCAAGGATTCGAAGCAGTCCGTGCAGATCATGGGTGCGGCGCTGGCCTGCAGGCCGGGGCGCCCGTCGCCGGCGCGGGCCATCGCCGTCGCTTCGGAATGGCAGGTGGACTTGAGTGAACACCGGTCTGTCTATGCGACGGAGGAGATGCTCGCGGCTGCCGACCTGGTGTTGGTCTTTGACGGGGCCAACCTCGAACTGCTGGCCTCACGTGGTGCCCCGTTGCGGCACGGTGTGTGGCGACTGGGGGAACTGACAATGTCGGGCGCCGTGGACATCGTGGATCCGGTCGACGGTGATGAGGCGTTCTTCCGCCGCGTCTACGGTGCCATCGCCGGGGCCGTGGATGAGCTGCAGGCCGTGGTGGAGGCGCCATGAAGCATGCGGGATTGCCAGCCACCGACCCGCAGCCCATCAACCTGCGCCTCGAGCGCCCCGTTTTGGCGGTGGTGGTGGACACCGAGGAGGAGTTCGACTGGGCCCGGCCCTTCGACAGGCAGGCCACTGGAACCCACAGCATCCCCGCTCAGGACGCGGCACATGGGGTCTATGACGAATTCGGCGTTGTGCCGACGTATGTGATGGACTACCCCGTGGCGACGTGCGCTCGCGCCATCTCGTATTTTCGTCGGCTGCTCGACAGCGCACGGGCCGAGGTCGGCACCCATTGCCACCCCTGGGTGACACCACCCCATGCGGAGGCGGTGAATGCATTCAATTCGTTCCATGGCAATTTGCCGGCGGACTTGGAGCGAGAGAAGATCCTGCGTTCCACAGAGGCCGTCGCGCAGGCCTTTGGAGAACAGCCGAAAGTCTTCAAGGCCGGCCGCTACGGCCTGGGGCCTAACACCTTTGAGACCCTCCAGGCGCTGGGCTACGAGATCGATTGCAGCTACGTGCCACACACCAGTTTTGCAGAGGGCAGCGGCCCCAACTTCATGGGCTGCCCGGACCAGCCGTTTTACACCGATGCCTCCGGGGCCTTGCTGGAGGTGCCGTTGACGATGGGCTTCTCCGGCCTCTTGGGCCGCCATGGTCCTGTGTTGTCACCCGCCGCGCAGGGCCGCTGGGGCAAGCAGCTGAGACTGCCCGGGTTGTTGAGCAAGGCGCGTCTCCTGGAGTTGGCGCGTTTGAGCCCCGAGGGCTTTGACATGGCCACACAGTGCCGGCTGTTGACGGCCATGGTGGCCCAGGGCCGCCGCGTGTTCACGATGACCTACCACTCGCCCAGTCTGCAGCCGGGCTGCACCCCGTACGTGCGCAATGAGCAAGACCTGGCCGAGTTCCTGAGCCGGATCCGAGGCGTGTTGAAGCACTTCTCGACGGTGCTGCAAGGGCAGTTTGTCAGCATGTCCCAGCTGAAGCAGATGGGAGACCGGGCGCGTGATCAGCGCGCGAATGAAGGCGTCTTGACCGGAACCTGAGCAAAACGATGACCGAGCCTTCCCCTTTCTTCTCCGTGATCATCGCCACGCGGGACCGTGCTGAACTGTTCGAGGCCGCGATCAGATCGGTGGCGGGCCAGTCCTTCACCGACATGGAAATCGTGGTGGTGAACGATGGCTCGTTGCCTGAAGCCCTGCCGGCCTATCGGCAGACGCTCGAAGTCTTGCGCAGTGAGCTCGGCACGGACCGGGTGCAAGACCATCTGCTGATCCGCCGTCCCAAGGGCCATGGGCAGAGCTACTCGTTGAACGTCGGCGTCGAGCGTGCGCGCGGGCGCTACGTGTGCTTCCTGGACGATGACGACGTCTGGGTAGACCCTGAACACCTGGTGCGTGCGGCCGCGTCCATCTTGTCGCGGCAAGACGCTGCCGGTGAGGCAGTGGACCTGTACACGAGCAACCAGGAAGCATTCAGGGGCCCGGAACGGCACCCTGGCCCCATTTGGCTGCAATCGCTCGGCAGCATCTTGCAGGCGAAGGGGCGGCAACCCGGGCAGGACGGTGTCTACACCGTGAGCGTGGAAGAACTGCTCCAGGTCGATGGTTTCTGCCACCTCAACTGCCTGGTCGTGCGGCGGGATCTCTGGGCCCGCATCGGTGGCATGGACGAGGGCATCCGCTGGGAGTGCGACCGTGACGTCGTGCTCCGGCTCATGGATGTTTCCTCCCGCATCCTCCACCGCCCGGCCATCACGTCGCGCCATCACATTCCTGACCCCAAGCAGGGCACCAGCATGACCACGTCGCTCGGTGAACTCGAGCGCAGGATGTGGCAAGTGAGGGTGCTGGACAAACTGGCTGTGTTTTGCCGCCGTCCGGATGTCCGGGCGCACGCCCGCTTGCACAAGGGTTACGCCTACAAGCGGATTGCATTGGTGTTGGCAGCGCAGTCTGACTGGCGGTCTGCGCTGCCTTACGCGCTGCAGGCGCTGGCTTGTGCGCCTTCCTTCAAGTGGCTGGCCTACGTGGCGTATGCCGCTGCACGCGCAGTGCCGGCCAGACGCTGAGCACGCGCCCGTCCGGCTGAATCAACTCCTCACCTCAAGCACTCGCCCATGCCGAACCTGAACAAAAACCTGGTGGTTGCACTTGCCCGCCTGACAGCCCGTGCCGTCGGTCAACTCAGCAAAGATGAGGTCGAGCAAGTGGCGCGGCACATCGGCCATCAAAGGCAGCTGCCCTGTGCCGAGGAGTTTGCGTTCTTCGCCAAGTGCTTGCAAACCGAATACTTCGGCATCAGCAATCGCACGGCTGAAAACGGCGAACTCTGGATGATGAAGGCCACTGCACCATTGGCATTCAAGACCGTCTTTGACGTTGGCGCCAATGTGGGAAAGTGGACCACCCACTTGCTGGGCCAGCATCCGGCTGCGTCTGTCCATTGTTTCGAGATTGTTCCCACGACGTTTTCTATCCTCTCGGAGAACCTGAAGGACAAGGCCTCGCAAGTGGTGCTCAACCAGTTTGGGCTGGGCGAAAGTGACGCCGAGATCACGATGCACGTCGATCCAAACAATCTGACCATCTCGAGCGCCTACGACTTTGGCAGCCAGGATGGCAAGGTGCAGGTGCTATGCAAGATCAGGAGTGCCTCCGACTACTTCAAGACTGCAGGTCTGAAGGGCATTGATTTTCTGAAAATCGATGTCGAAGGGGCCGAAGCCATGGTGATCCGTGGCTTTCGGGATCAACTCGCTGCGCGCCAGGTTCGTTTGCTGCAGTTTGAATACAACCGGGGCTCGCTGGAGAGTGGCGTGCTGCTGAAGGATTTTTATGCCATGTTGAAGCCTTTGGGCTATCAACTCGGCAAGCTGTATCCCAATGGTGTCAAGTTCCAGGACTACAGTTGGGAGCATGAGGACTTCATGGGCCCCAACTATGTCGCCTGTCTGCCGGATGATCGAGAGCTCATCAAGCTGATCTCAATCCGATAACACGATCAGCGGTTCCCGCAGCATGGCAATCCTGCGTTCATTCATCCATAACCCCAGGGTACTGCTTCGGCCTCGACATATTCTCCTGCTGAGCCACATGCGGGCCAACACGAGTTTGTTTGGACAGATTCTGGGCGACCATCCGGAAATCGAGGGCTATTATGAGATGCACATGGGGTACTTCAGCTGGAAAAGCCTCTGGCGCCAGCGTTTGAATTATTTTTTGTCACACGACGCAAAGCCTGGAAGTAAGTATATCTTTGACAAGATTTTGCACAACGGACACCCTGTGGTCGACAATGTGTTGAAGCGACATGATGTCAAGTTGATATTCATGCTTCGAGAGCCTGAACAATCTGTCAAGAGCTTGGTGTCACTTTACCGTGTCGAGTTGCCTCGGAATCCAGAGGCTACGGTCGAAGGCGCTGTTGACTATTACTTGAGTCGTTTGATGGAAATGCAGCGCATGGCACGCCCCGTAGCCGGTCGGTACACGTACCTGGACGCCGAGTCCTTGCTGGACCGGCCTGAGCAGGTTTTGGCGAGGCTATCGACACAGCTTGAGCTCGCTAGCCCGTTGTCGTCCAGTTACACGCCACGCACGATGTCGGGCAAGAGATTTGCTGGCGATAATTCCGCTCGCCTTGCATCTGGGGCCATAGAGCGTGTCAAGAGCAACTACGAAAGCATAGAGTTGTCCGAGAGCCAATCCGTGGTGCTTCAAGATGCCTACCATGCTTGCAGACAGGCACTTGTTCAGACATCAATGGGTTTGATGGATGCTTGACCCCAGCCGTTGGCTAACCTAGCCGGCGTACTTTGTTTACGCCTAGCTACTTCCCTCGTATCCAGTTCGCTGTTGCACTGTTTGTCGGAATATTACAATACATTAAGTTCCCTGGAGGCGTGTAGAATTTATTATTTATGCGCGCTCTGTGCCAGTGATTATGGTGCTATTTGACGTTCCTTCAGGCACATCAATGGACGTTATTCAACGTATTTTGGGGCCAATGGTTGAATTTCTTCGAGCGCGCCTAAGTTTTTGATCGTTCTCATTGCAGCGCTATCCAGCGCCGCGGCGCCAGCAGCGCCGTCTCTGCTCAGTACCGCGACAGGGCGCACTCTTGGCTGCTTTGTTCAACCAAGTTAGGTGGCGTCATGAAAAGTCTTGCGTGACCAACGTTGTAACGTGCGAACATCTGCGTGATGAATGTGCGCTGTGACCGCTTGCAAGTACTTACAGCGATCCCCGATCACTGGATCAATTTTCCTAGGCCGCTGCCGATACAACAGCTTGCAGCAGGCGTGCTATAGATCCGCTCGACCACGCCATCGGGCATGACTGCGCCCGGATAGAAGACAGAGTAGTTGACCGATGAAACACACCCCTGATGCGATTTCGCGCCGCCAGTTCGTTGGTGCCACCGTAGCCACCCTGGGAGGCATGGGTCTCAGCGCATGTGGCGGGGGTGGTGCTGCCGCCGTCGACGATGCGGGCCAGGTTGCAGGCCCGGCCCCGCAGAACCCGGAATCGCCGACACCGCCGCCACCGCCGCCACCCGCGGTGCTCAACCTCAAGCTGCATTCGGCCTCGACCGGTGTTTTGCCCTTCGCCGCCACGCTGTTCCCACTGCGGGGTGTGGTCCCTGCCGGCAAGACGCTGGTCATTACTTCAGTGCCTGAACTCGACGCGTCGGTCTTGTCGCGTTGGCCCGATGGCTCTGCTGCAGTTGTCGTTCTCGCAGGCTCCACCAGTGTGGCGGCTGGCCAGCAGCAATCGCTCGGCCTCGCGTTGTCTGACACCCCAGTGTCCGTCGCTGCGCTCACGGTCGCAGATGTCAGCCGGGTCGTAAAGTCAGTACATGCAAACTTCGGTGCTGACGGCGTCTGCCAGATTGCCGACTTCAGCGCACCGGACGTGGTCTGGTGGGCCAACAGCCAGACCTTGTGCGCCCGGTACCGCGCACCCGCATCGATTCATCCTGCGCTTGAACTCGTGATCGACGTCCAGGTGTACCGGGGTGGGCGCGCGCTGGTGGAGATCGTCTGTGAGAACGCCAAGCTCGATCTGACGGGTGCCGGGGCCGTTGCCGCACCTGTAGCGGCACGCTACGCAGACGTGGTGGTGGAGGTCAACGGGACTGCCATCACAACGGTCAGTGCTGTCGGTGCAAATCACGGACCGGACCAACAGTCTGTCAATCGCTACCGCCAAGTGGGCACCCTGCTCGTTGAGCCTGGTGAGCACCGCGCATTCCGTGCTTGGTACGCCAGCACCTGGCTGGGTGGCGATCCGCTGCTGCTGGCCCACCAAGACACCACTGAACTGCAGTCACATCCGCTTCTCTACAAGTTCGCGCGCCAAAGCACGAACGACCTCAGCGTCTATGAGAATGATGTGTATGTGCCTTGGGCAGCCGGCAGGCACCGCAGCACGCGGATGGGTGACACGGGTTTGCACCCTTCCATCGGCCCCCTCACGGCCTGGGACATCGAGTGGCTGAGGACAGGCGATCCGCGACTGGCTCGTGCCTCGCAGGCGAACACCCTGGCCGTGTTGACATTCAACGTCAGCTTTCGAGACAAGGCCACGGGATTTGTGCCAACCTTCGCAGCCATTGGCGCGCGCAGCAGCGACAAGAACTGGCCCAAGAGCAACGCAGACGCACCGAACGCGAACGTGTGCGCATGGGAAGTCGCACACCATCCGGCCCAAGGGTTGGTGGCCTTCCTGACCAGGCCGTCACCGGTCTTCATCGAGATCGCCCAGAAGATCAATTGCTTCAACGGCACGTGGAGTGAGTCTGACAACCCGGGCTGGGGCAACAAGGCCAACAACCCGGCAGTCGCACCGTTTCCATGGACGTCAGGGATCTTTGGCCATTGGTATCAGATCCGTGGCCGCGGTTGGTGCTTCCGCAGCCTTGCACACGCCTGTTTCCTGACGCCGGCGACCGTGCAACCCGGGCACAGAGCAGACCAACAAGCCGCGCTCGCCAAGAACGTGGAAGCATGGCACCTGTTCAAGGATGAGCCCACCAACACGCTTAACGTCACCTGGCGCTGGTCGCACAACTCGCTTGACGATTACAACAAGACAGCAGTTGGTGTCCAGTTTGGTCTTTGGCAGCACCATTACGTCATTCCGGAAATCTGCAAGGTGGCAAAGGCCAGCCTGCTGGACTCCGCCGCTCAAGCCCGGCTTGATGAACTTGCAGACTGGATTGCGCTGCAGCCCGTTCGATGGGTCAACGAGCAGCCGAATGGCAGCTGGCGTTACGTCGGGTACCAGACCCTGATCGCAACTGAGGCTGTCATCCAGACCTCACCAGTCAATCGTCTGCTGTTGACTCAGTTGTCCCACTGGGGCGCGATGAGAGCATGGCAGCACACGGACGCGCCGCCGACTGTCAGCGGCAGTTGGGTATCCACGGAGAGCGGCATCGAAACCTTGTACTCCCAGTACCCGCAAACCAACCCGGGCGTTGATTCCTACACCGCCATCTATTACCTGGCCCTCGTACACGCCGTCGAGCGAGGTGTTCCGGGCGCGAGCCAGGCATGGAACACCGTCCAGACTCAGATCACCAACCTACAGAGTTGGATCGACAAATCGAGTGCAGAACCAAGATGGGTGGCGGTCCCTCGCGTCTAGAAACTTAGGGTTTCTTGGCGGATTTTTTGCGAAGCTCATCCATGACCGGGTGAGCCAAGTAATGAATGGTGATGACCCAGGTGATTGCTGTCGTCGCTGCCGCGATGCCAAGAACTGCGAGTCCACTAAGCGCGGTCTTGTCGCAAATCAATGCGACGCTGCCGGACACCGCCGCGCAAGCCAACAACACCCTCAGGCTGGGTGCCTGGCTGGACAGCAACATCCGGGGGCTGAATCCAAAACATCGCTGCGCCATCGCGCCTGAGGCCAGGGTTACACCGATGTCTGCAACAAAGAAGCAGATCGCAACTTGCACCAGATCGGCCGCCCCCAGTGCCACGATGAGCAGCATGCGACCTGCAAGCCCAGAGAAGATGATGAAGGCCGATGCGTATGGGCGCCCTATGGCGTAGAGCGCCGGGTTGACCAGATGGCTGCTGACTCTGGCAGCCTCGGCGGCGCAGAGCCAAGGTACCAACGGCGACGCCGCCAACCAAGTGCGACCATAGAGCAACTCGATGATCTCGTTGGGGTAGATTGCAATGAACGCCAGAACCGGCCAAGCAATGACCGTGAGATAAGCCAAGCTCTTGCTGAACAAGTCAATGAACTCTTCGGGCGCCTCGTGGTGTCGGCGGGCCAGGATCGGCAACGCATTGAAGTTCAACACGGGGCCGATGCCTTGCTGAAGCAGGCCTACGAGGCCATTCGCGCGGCTGAAGAGACCGACTTCATGGGCTCCGAGCGAGCGGCCGATCGCGAAGTCTGGTAATGCTTGATTGATGGTCGTCATGGCGTTCCCCAAAGTGACCCCCCCGCCGTACGAGATCACCTCACGCCATCCTCTGAAACGCGGCTGGAACCTGAAACCTTTGGGCTTCACGATCCAGTAGCACACTACGTTGCAGACTAGGTTCGCGACGTTTGCCCAGGCGGGCGCGGTGGAGCCATAGTCATTCGCAGCAAGACCCAGGCAGGTCGCTGCATACACGGCTGTGCTGGTCAGGTTGACGAAGGCATTGCGACCAGCACTGAGGTTGCGCACCAGCAATGAAGACAGCACGCTGGCAAAGGGCACCAGCAGGAAGCTGATGATCAGGATGCTCAGCACCACTGCGATCTGGTCTTCCTTGAAGTAGTTGGCCAGTGCTTGTTTGCCCAGCCACATCGCCGCCGCCAGCACCCAGGAGGTGGTGATCATCAGCCCGAGCACCGAGCCGATCTGTTCGTCCGTCAGTTCCTTAGAGCGGATCAGGAAGACCCGGCCGCCCCAGTCACGGAAGACAGCGACAAAGTTGATGAAGGCCACGGCAATCGAGAAGACGCCAACTTCCTCGGGCGTCAGCAACCGGGCCAGCACCAGCGTCACTGCAAACATCACGATGGTGTTTGCATTGCTGAAGATGAAGGTGATCCACATGGATCGGCGGATCTGCATGCCGCTACCCCGCGCGAGATGGTGCTGTGAGCGTCACGACGCCAAGGCCCCGAGCTTCTTGACCCAGCCGCCAACCCTGTGCCTGGCAATCTCCGCCATGCCCAGTGCCGTGCGCGGATTGGCAATCAGCACGCCCCAGCGTTCTCGCCGGTTTGACATCCAGTCGGCCTTGTAGGGTTCGTCACCCATGCCGTAGTCCACTTCGGCCACGCCGTCCTGCACCATCACATCTTCAATCAGATGCGCGGTCAGCAAGGAGCCTGCGCTCCACGCTGCAGCGTCTTGTCGGTAGGCCAGCTTGTAGATGGCGGCCTGCCCCTCGTGAACCAACCAGACTTGGGCGGCCACGGGTTCGCCTGCCATCTTGGCCAGCCCCAGGCGCAGTCGCCCGTGCGATGCGGCCCAACTCATCATGCGGGGCATGAATGTCGGAAAGGGTTCCGGCTCCTTCCAGCTGGCGGCATAGATGTCGGCGTAGGCTTGGATGCCGGCCGCGAGACCGGCGCCGCCGGTCACGGTTTCGAGGCGCCCGCCTGCGGCCATAAAACGCTTGCGCTTGCGGTCGACCGTGTTCTTCAATGCACCGGATCGGGACGCCCAGTACGCAGGCCAATCGCCATTCGACGCCAGGTAGTGGTTGACGAACCTGAAGTACGGCAGGACGCTCAGGCCGCTGGCTTTGGCCGCCTCCAAGAGCGCCGGATCCTTGGCCATGGACTCCGACCAAGGGCCGAACTGAACGACAGAGAAATCACCCGGGCAGCGCAGCAAGCCCTTGAACAGGCTCGCCCAATCCTGCGCATCCGGCGCCGAGACGCCAAGCGCCGGTTCCGCCAGCGGCGTGTAGAAGTTGGCCCATGCGTCGTAGCGGCCGGTCGCGGGATCATGCACGGCCGGAATGCACAGGCGGAAGCCAGCGCCATCTTGGACAACGAGACAGACAAAACTGTCGGCAGGACGCGCCCCGAAGGTTTCTGCCACCACTTCCAGCCAGCCGGTGGTGCCAAACACACCAGACCGCCCGTTGGAGTTCAAGAAGGCCCGCAGGTCGCCCGACCAGTTTTCAAGCCCCCTCACGCAGGAGAAGCCGGTCATCCACGGCCTCGTTCACCGTCGGCAATCTGCTTCAACAGCCGCACCACATCGGCTTCCAGCATGCGTCGGGCCGCAGGCGTTGAAAGCGTGTGATCGGCGTTGGGCAGCGGAATGAACTGCACGGAGGGCCGTCGCTTGAGCGCCTGCCAAGCGGTGGAGGACGACACCACGTCTGAGAACTCGCGCGCCGTCTGGTCCTTGTCCGACAGGTGCACCCAGACCACCCCGGCAAACGTCTTCAGGCCCTCCAGCATGCGCGACCGGAAGTCGGCCCGCTCGCCGGCGCCCCAGCGGCGCAGACCATGGATGCCGTCCTGCAGCACTTCCAGTGCGGCACGCCATCGCACGCGCCCGGTCAGCAACTTCTTCCAGAACTCCGATTGCGCCAGCCGTCGCGGATACCAATGGCGCAAGTTGGAGCGTGCCAGGCTCTCGGAGCTGCGGATCCAGGGGTTCAGCATCGCCAAGCCGGCAACCCGCGGGTCTTGCGTGTCCGCCATGTAGATGGCGCAGGCCGACGCGCCATCGCACAGCCCCCACAGCAGCACCTTGCGCACCGAGGGCGCGTGGGCTTGCAGGCACTGAATCGCGCCTTCTATGTCCGGGGTCTGGCTGTCAAAGCCAGGCGTCTCTCCGGTGCTGTCGCCCATGCCTCTGGCATCGAAGCGCATGGCAGCGTACCCTGCGCGGGCGACGTGGCGGGCCAGTTCCACGAACTGGCGATGGGCGCCGACCCGGTACTGAGGCCCTCCCACCACAATGAGCAGGCCGATGTCGGAGGCGGGCCCCGCGGCCGGGGCAGACACCACCCCGACCAGGACCTCGCCTTCGCAATCGAACCTGACGGCCTGCTCGGAAAATTCGGTCATTGCGGGGCGGCTCGCCCAAAGAGGATGTGGCAGGTTTGGGTCACCAATTCGGGGGCGTCCACGATCTCTGGTGAAACCCAGAATGCCGGGCCGGTCACGCCATCCTGTTCAATTGACCAGCCGGCTTGCTGCCATTCTGACAGCCGTTCCGCGTTGGCCGTGGCGGCAGGGGACCTGGGGCGTTGAGACACCTCCACGACCACCAGCCGGTTGCCGGCATGGACCGGGGGGACCGGTGAGAGCGGTTGTTTGCAGCCGTCATACAGGTCTGCGCTGACGGGGTAACCCATCACCTCGACCGCTTCGCCACCTTCCCAAGACGCGCGCATCGCTGCAGCCTCGGACTGCGCACCGCGGCCCTCCGCGATCGCACTGGCCGAGCGCTGTCGAATCCAGTCCTTCACCAGGTCTTCGCCCTTGACGACTGGCTGCCAGAGCAGCATGTGATCGGCGGTCACCCCCTGCAACACGCTGCGCAAGGCCAGCAGTGCACCGGCGCGATGCGCCCAAAGCCAAAGCGGCTTGCCGGGGTGCCGCTGCTTCAGCCACGATGCCCCTCGCCGTACATCGGCCTCCCACTCCTGCCAGGACGCTGATATGGAAGCGCCGCTGCTGTCGCCGCAGCCTTTGAGGTCCATCTGAAGGACAGCCGCGCCATCGCCAGCCAGGGCGCGGGCGCAGCGTGCGACAACACGGCGGGACCGGTTCAGTTCCTCGCCAAAGGCGTGGCAATGCAGGACCAGCGCCCGGGGTTCCCCCTCTGGCTCATGCGAGACACAGAATCGGTGACCGCCGCTGGCGTCGGGCAGAAAGAACGGCTCGGGTCCGGAAGGGCGGCTCATGGGCAATCAGTCGCCAGGTCTGGCCGCGAGGGTGTCGATCAAGGTGCCGATCGAAACAAAGGCCGATGCGTCCAGGTCTTCGGCCATGCGGTGGCCCAGCCTGTCCTCCAGCGCTGTGAGCAAGGCCACCACTGCCAAAGAATTGAACTCTGGCAGGTGGCCCAGCAACTGCGTGTTTCTGCTCAGGCCGGCTGCTTGCGCCGCAGGCATGCTGAGCGCATCGGCCACGCATTCGATCACTTCACGTTCGAGGTTCAACGGGCATCATCCTTGTCAGCCATGGATTCTGAAGGCCTTCTTCACGAGGGCGCCGTGCCTCCGGCATGACGGTGGCGCACAACGTCACAGGTTCGGGTACCGTCCAGGGCGACCGCGGCACCTGAATCCCGGTGCTTGCATCGGATGGCTCTACCCACTGCAGCAACAACGCGACGTGACACTTTCAGAATTGTTGATGAAAACGGCCGCACTTTGGCCCGAGCGCGTGGTGTTGGCCGATGGCGCTGTTGCCTTGACCTATCAGGAACTGCGGAACCAGTTGTACTCGGTTTCGAGCCTGATCCGCCTGCGTCTGGGGCCAGGCCGCGGCCACCGGGTAGCCGTCTGGATGGAGCAGCGCCATGAGTTTGTCGTCGCGTGCTTTGCCGCCAGCCATGCCGGTGCGGTCTTCGTTCCGCTGAACCCGGTCTTCAAGGCCCAGCAAGTCTGGCATGCCTTGCAGGATGCCGGCGCAGCACTGTTGATCACAACCCCTGAGCGTGCCGCGCTCTTGAAGGCCGAGCTCAGCCCGGGCGCGCAATGCCCGCAAATCCTTTGCGTTGGCGATCCGGCATGGTGCAGTGCACCCGCAGAACAAGATGGTTGGTACTGCGCCGGCTCAACGCCCGACACCGACCCCGCCGCCATCCTCTACACCTCCGGCAGCACCGGCCGCCCCAAGGGCGTGGTGCTGTCGCACCGCAACCTGGTGGCCGGTGCGCACAGCGTGGCGGGCTACCTGGGCAACACCGCGGACGACACGCTGCTGGCCGTGCTGCCGCTGTCCTTCGACGCCGGTTTCAGCCAGCTGACTACTGCCTTCAGCGTCGGCGCCAAGGTGGTGCTGATGAACTACCTGCTGCCACGCGACGTGCTCAAGGCCATCGACGAGCACCAGATCACGGGCCTGACGGCCGTGCCGCCGCTCTACATCCAGCTCAGCCAGGCCAAGTGGCCCGAGGGCGCCGGGCGCTCGCTGCGCTACTTCGCCAACACCGGCGGCCGCATGCCGCGCGCCACGCTGGACGTGTTGCGCCAGCGCTGGCCGCAGGCCCAGCCCTACCTGATGTACGGCCTGACCGAGGCCTTCCGCTCCACCTACCTGCCGCCGGAGCAGGTGGACATCCGACCCGATTCCATCGGCAAGGCCATTCCGAATGCCGAGGTCCTGGTGCTGCGCGAAGACGGCACCGAGTGTGGCCCCGACGAGCCCGGCGAGCTGGTGCACCGCGGCCCGTTGGTGGCCCAGGGCTATTGGAACGACCCGGACAAAACCGCCGAACGGTTCCGCCCACTGCCCGCCGGGCTGCGGCTGCCGGGCCTGGTGCTGCCGGAGATCGCCGTGTTCTCGGGCGACACCGTGCGGCGTGATGCCGAGGGTTACCTGTACTTCGTCGGCCGGCGCGACGAGATGATCAAGACCTCCGGCTACCGCGTCAGCCCCACGGAGGTGGAAGAGGTGCTCTACGCCAGCGGCCTGGTGGGCGAGTGCGCGGCCTTCGGCCTGCCGCACGCGGTGCTGGGACAGGCTATCCACGTGGTGGCCACGCCCGCTGCGGGGCAGGCGGTGCTGGACGTGGCGGCCCTGCTGGCGTTTTGCCGCCAGCAGCTGCCGGCCTACATGGTGCCGGCCGCCATCGAGCCCGTGGCCGAGGCGCTGCCGCGCAATGCCAACGACAAGATCGACCGCAAGGTCCTGGCCGCCAGCCGCACGGCTATCCTGGGCACCTGATGAACAGCCCCCGCCCGCCCTTGATGCACCCGCCAATGGCGCAGTTCCCGCTGCAGGACGGCGAGCCGCTGGTCAACGGCGTGCCGCTGGGTCGGCTGGCGGAGCGTGTCGGGCGCACGCCGTTTTATGCCTATGACCGCAGCGTGGTGCAAACGCGTGTGGCGCAGCTGCGCGCCGTGCTGCCACCGGCGCTGGAACTGCACTACGCGGTCAAGGCCAACCCGATGCCGGCCGTCGTGGGCCTGCTGGCCGCTCTGGTGCAGGGGCTGGACGTGGCTTCGGCCGGCGAGTTGAAGCTGGCGCTGGACACCGGCCTGGACCCGCAGCACATCAGCTTCGCAGGCCCCGGCAAGCAGGTGGCCGAGCTGCGCCAGGCCGTGGCCGCCGGCGTGCTGGTGCACGTGGAATCGGCGCTGGAGCTGCAGCGCCTGGCCGATCTGCAGCAGCAGCTGGGCCTGCCGGCGCGGGTCGCGCTGCGCATCAACCCCGATTTGGAGCTCAAGGGCGCGGGCATGAAGATGGGCGGCGGCGCCAAGCCGTTTGGCATCGACGCCGACCAGGTGCCGGCGCTGCTGCGCCAATGCGCTGCGCAAGGCCTGGCCTTCGAAGGCTTCCAGGTCTTTGCCGGCTCGCAGAACCTGCGCGCCGATCTGTTGTGCGAGGCGCAGCTGCAGAGCTACGCGCTGGCCCTGCGCCTGGCCGCCGAGGCGCCGGCGCCGGTGCGCTTCCTGAACCTGGGCGGTGGTTTCGGCATCCCGTACTTCCCGGGTGATGTGCCGCTGGACCTGGCGCCGATCGCTGCCAACCTGGCGCAGATCAGCGCGCGCGCCGCAGCGGACATGCCGCAGGCCCGGCTGGTGCTGGAGCTGGGCCGCTACCTGGTGGGGGAGGCGGGCCTGTACGTCACCCGCGTGATCGACCGCAAGGTGTCCGGCAGCCAGGTCTTCCTGGTCGTGGACGGCGGCCTGCACCACCACCTGGCGGCCAGCGGCAACTTCGGCCAGGTGCTGCGGCGCAATTACCCGGTGCACATCGTCACCCGCTCGCGCACCACCGAGCGGGAAACGGTCTCGGTGGTTGGCCCGCTCTGCACGCCGCTGGACCTGCTGGCCGACCGCATGGATCTGCCTGTGGCCGCCGTCGGCGACTTGGTGGTGGTCTACCAATCAGGCGCCTACGGGGCGAGTGCCAGCCCGCAGGGATTTCTGGGGCACCCGGCGGTGACCGAGGTGCTGGTCTGAGGCCCGGCCTGTCGGGCAACACTACTTTACCGCCCGGTATCCGTAGAACCCCGGGGGTTCCGACCCCCCATGCCACAATCCGCCCCCATCGCACGAGCCCCGCGCGGCCCTGTCCGGGCCGCCCTGTTGCCGCTTGAAATCCGACGCCCTGATCGAGATCGACCATGTCAGCTTCGGCTATGACGAACGTCGCTCCATCCTCAATGACGTGTCGCTGCGCTTCATGCGCGGCAAGGTCACGGCCATCCTGGGCGGGTCGGGCTGCGGCAAGACCACGCTGCTGCGCCTGATCGGCGGCGTGCACGCGGCCACGAAGGGCCGGGTGGTGTTCGATGGCGAGTTGCTGGACATCCGCAACAAGGCGCAGATGTACGGCCTGCGCCGCCGGCTGGGCATGTTGTTCCAGTTCGGCGCCTTGTTCACCGACCTCACGGTGTTCGAAAACGTGGCCTTTCCGCTGCGCGAGCACAGCGATCTGCCCGAGGCGATGATCCGCGACATCGTGCTGATGAAGCTCAACGCGGTGGGCCTGCGGGGTGCCGCGTCGTTGCGCATCTCCGAGGTGTCGGGTGGCATGGCGCGGCGCATCGCGCTGGCGCGTGCGATCGCGCTGGACCCGGAACTGATCATGTACGACGAGCCCTTTGCGGGGCTGGACCTGATCAGCATGGGCGTGGCCGCCAAGCTGATCCGCACGCTGAACGACACCACGGGCGCCACCTCGCTGGTGGTCTCGCACGACGTGCCCGAGTGCATGGCCATCAGCGACTGGGTGGTGCTGATGGCCGCCGGTGGCCGCATCGTGGCCCAGGGCACGCCGGCCGAACTGATGGCGTCCATGGACCCCGAGGTGCGCCAGTTCGTGCGTGGCGAGCCCGATGGCCCGGTGAAATTCCATTACCCCGCGCCCGAGATCGCGGCTGACTTCGGGGTGGCGCCTTGAACATCTTCCAGCCCATTGGCGCCTGGGCGTTGGCCTGGATGCAGGGCGCCGGCCACGCCGCGCTGTTTTTTGCCGACCTGCTGCGCGCGGTGCCGGCATCGCTGCGGCGCTTCTACCTGGTGGTGCACCAGATCCACGCCATCGGCAACCGCTCGATGCTGATCATCGTGGCCTCGGGCGTGGCGGTGGGCTTCGTGCTGGCGCTGCAGATGTACTACGCGCTGGTCACCTACGGCGCGGCCGAGAGCCTGGGCCTGATCGTCAACCTGTCGCTGGTGCGTGAGCTGGGCCCGGTGGTGACCGGTTTGTTGTTCGCCGGCCGGGCCGGCACTTCGCTGACGGCCGAGATCGGCCTGATGAAGGCCGGCGAACAGCTGGCGGCGATGGAGCTGATGGCGGTGGACCCGCGGCAGCGCGTGCTGGCGCCGCGATTCATCGGCGGCATCGTCTCCATGCCCCTGCTGGCCGCGATGTTTTCAGCCGTGGGCATCCTCGGGGCCTGGATCGTGGCCGTGGGCATGATCGGCGTGGACGGCGGCAACTTCTGGTCCATCATGCAAAGCGGGGTCGATGTCTGGCGCGATGTGGGCAACGGCATCGTCAAGAGCATCGTGTTCGGCGTCATCTGCACCGCGGTGGCGCTGTACCAGGGCTATGAAACCGACGCCACACCCGAGGGTGTGGCCTACGCCACCACGCGCACGGTGGTGATCTCTTCGCTCGGCATCCTGAGCATGGACTTCCTGCTCACGGCGTTGATGTTCTCCACGCCCTGAGCACACAAGGAGCAAGACAAATGGGCAGAAAAAGCATCGAGACCCTGGTCGGTCTGTTCGTGGTGCTGGGCGCGCTGGCGCTGGTGTTCCTGGCGCTGAAGGCCGCCAACCTGGGTTCGTTCCGGGGTGGGGACACCTACACCGTCAAGGCGCGCTTCGACAACATCGGCGGCCTGAAGGCACGTGCGCCAGTGCGCAGCGCGGGTGTGAAGGTGGGCACCGTCACCCGGATCGGGCTGGACCCGGTGACCTACCAGGGCGTGGTCACGCTGGAGATCCAGAAGAGCTACCAGTTTCCCAAGGACAGCTCGGCCAAGATCCTGACCGCCGGCCTGCTGGGCGACCAGTACATCGGCCTGGAAGCTGGCCCGTCGGAAGAAAACCTGGCCGCCGGCGGCGTGATCTCGCAGACCCAGTCGGCCGTGGTGCTGGAGAACCTGATCGGGCAGTTCCTGGCCAACACCGCTGACCGCGCGGGCGAGAGCAAACCATGACGCCGCGCCGTCTGGCCGCCACGGGCCTGGTGGTGCTGCTGGCCGCCGGCCCTGTGGCCGCGCAGCAGCAGCCCAATGACCCGCTGGAAGGCCTCAACCGCGGGGTGATGGTGTTCAACGACGGCATCGACAACGCGGTGCTCAAGCCCGTGGCCGAGGGTTACCGCAAGGTCGTGCCCTCGTTTGTGCAGACCGCCGTCGGCAACTTCTTCGGCAACCTGGGCGATGGCTGGTCGGCCATCAACCACCTGCTGCAAGGCAAACCCGAGCCTGCGCTGAACATGACGCTGCGCATGGCCGTGAACAGCACCTTCGGCCTGGGCGGCCTGCTGGACGTGGCCAGCGAAGCCGGCCTGGAGCGCCAATCCGAAGACCTGGGCCAGACCCTGGGCGTGTGGGGTGTGCCCACGGGCCCCTACCTGGTGCTGCCGCTGCTGGGCCCATCCACGCTGCGCGACAGCCTGGGCGTGGCCGCCAGCATGAGCGCG
The DNA here is from genome assembly GCA_018780805.1 of Rubrivivax sp. GTDB lineage: Bacteria > Pseudomonadota > Gammaproteobacteria > Burkholderiales > Burkholderiaceae_C > Rubrivivax. The sequence goes on from JADMJD010000006.1 coordinate 52,138, forward strand.
CGCACCAGCCCGCAGTACACCGACGACACCGGCACCGCCAACGTGGCCCTGCTGCTGAACGTCGTGCACACCCGCGCCGGGCTGCTGGGCGCCAGCCGGCTGCTGGACGACATCGCACTCGACCGCTACAGCTTCCTGCGCGATGCCTACCTGGCGCGCCGCAAGAACCAGGTCTACGACGGCACCCCCCCCGAAGAGGGTGAAGAGCCGGCGAAGTGAACGTGTGGCGCCTGCCGCGCGTTGAGGGAGGCACTGTCCCTGAAAGGATGAACCGATGTTGAAGAAGATGCTGGCCACCACGGCCCTGATGTTCGGCCTGGCCGCCAGCGCGCTGGCCAATGTGGCGCCGGATGCGCTGGTGCAGCGCCTGTCCACCGAGATGATCGACGCCGTCAAGGCCGACCCCGCCATCCAGGCCGGTGACGTGGCCAAGGTCATCGCGCTGGTCGATGCCAAGGTGCTGCCGTACCTGAACTTCGAGCGCATGACGGCGTCGGCCGTGGGCCGCTTCTGGCGCCAGGCCACGCCCGAGCAGAAGCAGAAGCTGCAGGCCGAGTTCAAGCTGCTGCTGGTGCGCACCTATGCCGGCGCGCTGGCCCAGGTGAAGGACCAGACCGTCCAGCTCAAGCCCTTCCGCGCCGGCGCCACCGATGCCGAGGTGGTGGTGCGCACCGAGGTCAAGGGCAAGGGCGAGCCGATCCAGCTGGACTACCGCATGGAAAAAGCCGGCGACAGCTGGAAGATCTATGACGTCAACGTGCTCGGCATCTGGCTGGTGGACCAGTACCGCAACAGCTTCGCGCAGGAGATCAACGCCGGCGGCATCGACACGCTGATCACCAAGCTGGCCGAGCGCAACAAGGCTGCGGCTAAGTGAGCCGGCGCAGGGCCGCCCCAAGCCGGCGACCCCCCTCGGGGGGCGGACGCGCAGCGGCCTGGGGGCTGACATGAGCACGGTCATGCTGCCGGCGGCCGTGACGATGCAGAACGCATCGGCCGCGCTGCGCAGCGTGGAAGCGGCCGTGGCCCAGGGCGGTGACTTGGTGGTGGACGCTTCGGCGCTGGCCGAGCTGGACACCTCGGCCGTGGCCCTGCTGCTGCAGGCGCGGCGGCTGGCGCAGGCCAAGGGGCTGGCCTTCCGCCTGCAGGCGCCGCCGGCCAAGCTGGTGGCGCTGGCGCAGCTTTACGGCGTGGAGCCGTTGCTGTCGGCGGCGTAACGCCGCAGCCGCAGGTTTTTCTTGATCTCCTGCAGCACCGGCCGCAGGCCCGCACTGCCCAGGCGCAGCGCGACGCCGGTGGTCAGGATGTCGATGATCATCAGGTGCAGCAGCCGCGACACCATCGGGCTGTAGCGGTCGAAGTCTTCCGGGTGGTCGGCCGCCAGCAGCAGGTGGCCGGGGGACTGCGCCAGGTGTGCCAGCGGTGAGCCGCTCGCCGTGATGACGATCACCGCCGCGCCCTTGCGGTGCGCGATCTGTGCCACGTCCAGCAGGTCGCGGCTGCGGCCGGAGTTGCTGATGATCACGGCGCAATCACCCGCGCCCAGCATCGTGGCGCTCATCACCTGCACATGGCCGTCGCTGATGGCCGCCGAGTGCACGCCCAGCCGAAAGAACTTGTGCTGCGCGTCCTGCGCGACGATGCCGGAGTTGCCGACGCCATAGAACTCGATGCGGTGGGCGCTCTTGCCGGCTTCGGTGAGCAGCGCAATGGCCTGCTCGATGGCACCGGCCGCGGCGGCGTTGCGGTACTTCAGCAGCGCGCTGACGGTGTTGTCGATGACCTTGACCACCAGGTCGCCGGCCTTGTCGTCGTCGTCCACCGAGCGATGCACGAAGGGCACCCCTTCGTTGACGCTGCCGGCCAGCTTGAGCTTGAAGTCGGCCAGGCCGTCATAGCCCACGCTGCGGCAGAAGCGCACCACCGTGGGTTTGCTGACGTTCGAGCGTTCGGCCAGCTCGCCCACCGGCAGCGTGGCAAAACTGCGCGGGTCGGACAGCACCAGGCGTGCCACACGCTGCTCCGCCGGGGGCAGGGCGGGGATCGAGGCGCGGATGCGGTCGAGCATGTTCGTTATTGCTCTTCGGCCCAGGCGCAGCCATCGCGTGCCACCAATGCACTGGCCGCGGGCGGGCCCCAGCTGCCGGCGGCATAGGGCCGCGGCGGTGTCGGGTCGTTGGTCCAGGCCTCGAGGATGGGCATCACCCAGCGCCAGGCCTGCTCTTGTTCGTCGCTGCGCACGAACAGGTTCAGCCGGCCGGCAATCGCGTCCAGCAGCAGGCGTTCGTAGGCGCCGACACGCTCGCTGGGGAAGGCCTTGTCGAAGTCCAGGTCCAGCGACACCGGCGACAGGCGTTCGTTGGTTCCACCGCCCTTGGCCGCCAGCAGGTGCAGCTCCAGCCCGTCTTCCGGCTGCAGCTTGATGACCAGCCTGTTGGCGTGCGTGGTGCCCGGGAAGATGGGGTGCGGCACGGCGCGGAAGTTGATGACGATCTGCGCGTCGCGGCCGGCCAGGCGCTTGCCTGTGCGCAGGTAAAACGGCACACCCGCCCAGCGCCAGTTCTGCACCTCGGTGCGCAGCGCAACGAAGGTCTCGCAGCGGCTGTCGGGCGGCACCTTCACCTCGTCCAGGTAACCGGGTACCGCCTGGCCGCCCACGGTGCCGGCACGGTACTGGCCGCGCACCACGTCGCGTGCCACGGTCTCGGGCGTGAAGGGGCGCAGCGAACGCAGCACCTTCAGTTTTTCATCGCGGATGGCGTCGGCATCGTTGGTGGAAGGTGGCTCCATCGCCAGCATCGTGAGCAGCTGCAGCGCGTGGTTCTGCACCATGTCGCGCAGCGCGCCGGTGGTGTCGTAGTAGTCGCCACGTGTGCCCACGCCCAGGCCTTCGGCGATGGTGATCTGGATGTTGGCGATGCTCTCGCGCCGCCACAGCGGCTCGAACAACGCGTTGCCAAAACGCAGTGCCATCAGGTTCTGCACCGCCGGTTTGCCCAGGTAGTGGTCGATGCGCAAGGCCTGGGACTCGGTGAAGACCGAACGCACCACGCGGTTGATCTGCTGCGCGCTGGCCAGGTCGTGACCCAGCGGTTTTTCCAGCACCACGCGCACATTCGGGCCGTTCAGGCCGGCGGCACCCAGCTGCTCGCAGATCACCGGGAACAGGTAGGGGCTGGTGGCCAGGTACAGCACCACCTGGTCGGCACCACGCGCGTCCAGCCAGTCTTTCAGGCCGGCGTAGTGCGCGGGCTGCGACAGGTCCATTCGGCGGTAGTGCAGCAGCTCGGCAAACCGCGCGAACTCTTCGTCGCTGGGGCGCTTGGACGGCTCCACCTCGGCGAAGCGTTCGTGGATGAAAGCCCGGTACTCGGCGTCGCTGCGTTCATCGCGGGCGACGGCCAGGATGCGGCCTTCGGGCGGCAGCTTGCCATGGCGGAAAGCCTGGAACAGCGCCGGCATCAGCTTGCGCCAGGTGAGGTCTCCGGTGCCCCCGAAGAACACGAGGTCAAACGACATGCAGTCTCCGCGCGATGTAACTTTGTTTCGCGCCGGATGATGCCGAAGTTTCAGCGGCGGGTCAACGCTGCAGTGCGCCGGGGCTCCAGGTGGCGGGCGGCGCCAGCGGGCGTGTGCCGATGGGCAGCACAAACTCGGCGGTGGGCACGGCTTCGTCGCCGGCCAGGCCGCCCGGCGGGTCGACGCGTCCGCGGAGTGATGTGTCGGGCCTCAGCTCGAAGGCCAGCATGGCCGGGTCGTCCAGCATGCTGCGCAGGGCGGGCCAGTTGCCGTCGAAGCGGCCACCGGCCCCGAGCGTGAACACGCCCGCACCCACCGTCAGGTTGTTCACCGCGCGCACCTCGGTGCCGGCGCCCAGCCGGTCGGCCCAGGCGCGCAGGTACCAGGCCAACGGGGCGTCGCTGATCAGCGTGTTGTGAGACAGCAGCAGCCGGTTGCGCGGCCAGGTGCGGCCCTCGACACCGTAGGACACCACCACCGGGTTCTGCGTGCCGCGCCCCTGGCCGATGATGTTGCCGATCAGCACGGCGTCGCCGCCGGCCGGCAGGTCCACCTCGTAGGAACTCTGGCCGTCCTGGCCGTCGTAGACCAAGTTGTAGGCGATCAAGGTCTGGCGGGCGCGCGACTTGATCAGGTGGCCCTCGAACCCGCTGTGGAAGCGGCTGCCGCGGATGCTGACGCGGTGGATGCGGCCGGCATAGAGCTGGTGGAACAACCCGCCCACCACCTGCGGCGTGCGGCCGAACTCGCTGTCTTCGACGACCAGTTCCGTCGTCTCGTTGTTGCCGGTGACCACGCCGACCTCGTTGTCGAAGAAGGCGCATCGGCGCAACGTGAGCTTGCCGCTGTCCAGCCGGATGCCGGCGGCGCTGCCGTTGCGCCCGCGGGCGCCGCTGAACTCGATGTTCTCGACCGTGACCTCGGCGTCGCGCACGGTCCAGATCGCACGCAGTTCAGCGTTCTTGGCATCGGCCACGAGCACGGGCCGCTGGGCGCCACCTTCGCCGCCGCGCAGCGTCAGCCGCTTGTTGATCAGCATCGGCTCGCCGTTGTACCGGCCAGGCAGCAGCTCGATCACGTCACCGTCCTGGGCCTGCGCCAGGGCCTGGGCCAGGTCCAGCGGGGCGCCGCCGGGGCCGACCACCAGGGTGGCGGCGGGGGCGGCCGAGGCCACGCAGAACATCACAAACAACGGAAACAAGGCGCGCATGGTGAGAAGTATCTCAGCCCGCGGCCACGCGCCGTAACTGCTTCGTCACCGCCTGCGGGTGCGCTTGCGGTCTAATTCCGCCCATGAACCAGCTCGACGCCCTCAAGTCCCTTACCACCGTGGTCGCTGACACCGGCAACTTCCGCCAGCTGGCGCAGTACACGCCGCGCGACGCCACGACCAACCCGACACTGATCCTCAAGGCCGTGCAGCAGCCTGAATATGCGCCGCTGCTGGCCGAGACGGTGGCCGCGCACCGCACGGCGCCGCTGGCCGGCATCGTCGACGAGGTGCTGGTGCGCTTCGGGCTGGAGATCCTGAGGGTCGTGCCCGGCCGCGTCAGCACCGAGGTGGACGCCCGGCTGTCCTTCGACACCGCCGCCACCGTGGCGCGTGCCCGCCACCTGATGGCCTTGTACGAAAAGGCCGGCATCGGCCGCGACCGGGTGCTGATCAAGATCGCCGCCACCTGGGAGGGCATCCAGGCGGCGCGCGCGCTGGAGCGTGAGGGCATCCACTGCAACCTCACGCTGCTGTTCGCCTTCTGCCAGGCCGTGGCCTGTGGCGATGCCGGCGTGACGCTGATCTCGCCCTTTGTCGGCCGCATCTACGACTGGCACAAAAAGGCCGCCGGCCCCGCCTGGGACGAGGCCGCGCGCAGCGGCGCAAACGACCCCGGCGTGTTGTCGGTGACACGCATCTGGCGCTACTACAAACGATTCGACGTGGCCACCGAGGTGATGGGCGCGAGTTTCCGCAACGTCGGCCAGATCACCGCGCTGGCCGGCTGCGACCTGCTGACCATCAGCCCCGAGCTGCTGGCCACGCTGCAGGCCAGCGAGGCCCCGCTGGCCCGCGCGCTGGACCTGGCCGAGGCTCGCGCGGCCGAGCTGCACGCCGTCACCTACAACGAAGCCGGGTTCCGTTTTGCGCTGAACGACGACGCGATGGCCACCGAAAAACTGGCCGAAGGCATCCGTGCGTTTGCGGTGGACGCGGCCAAGCTGGACCAGCTGATCGAGGCACAGCGCGAGGGCCAGCGGCCATGATCCGCTGCGACCGCACCGCCGCCTGGGCCGCGTTGCAGGGCCACTACCAGGCCCACGGCCGGGATCTGGACCTGCGCGAGGCGTTTGCGCGCGACCCGGGCCGGTTTGCCGCCTTCAGCCAGGAGGCGCCGGAGATCTTTGCCGACCTGTCGAAGAACCTGATCGACACCGCGACCGAACACTTCCTGCTCGACCTGGCGCGTGAATGTGGCCTGGAGGCCCGGCGTGATGCGATGTTCGCCGGCCAGCCGATCAACACCACCGAAGGCCGCGCCGTGTTGCACTCCGCGCTGCGTGCGCCCCGCGGTGCCGGCCTGGTCAGCGACGAGGTGCACGACGTGCTGGACCGTGTGCTCGCACTGGCCGAACAGGTGCGCGACACGGCCAGCAGTGGCTTCACCGACGTGGTGAACATCGGCATCGGTGGCAGCGACCTCGGCCCGGCGATGGTGGTGCCGGCGCTCGACGCTTTTGCGCACCGCGGTCTGCGCCTGCACTTCGTCAGCAACGTGGACGGCCACGACATCGTGCCGGTGCTGCGCGGGCTGGACGCACGCCGCACGCTGTTCATCGTCGCCTCCAAGACCTTCACGACCCAGGAGACGCTGGCCAACGCGCAGGTGGCGCGGGCCTGGTTCCTGCAACAAGGCGGCACCGACATCGCCCGCCATTTCGTGGCCGCCACCACCAACGTGACGGCGGCTGCGGCCTTCGGCATCACGCAGACCTTTGGTTTCTGGGACTGGGTGGGTGGCCGCTACAGCCTGTGGTGCGCCATCGGCCTGCCGATTGCCATCGCCATCGGCGCGGACAACTTCCGTGCACTGCTGGCCGGCGCAAACGCGATGGACCAGCACTTCGCGCAGGCGCCGCTGGCGCAGAACCTGCCGGTGCGCCTGGGCCTGCTGGACCTCTGGTACCGCAACTTCCATGGCTTCAGCAGCCGCTCGGTGGCGCCTTACCACCAGGGCCTGCGCCGCCTGCCGGCCTACCTGCAGCAACTGGAGATGGAGTCCAACGGCAAACGTGTGGACGTCGACGGTGCGCTGCTGCCCTTCGGCACCAGCCCCGTCGTCTGGGGTGAACCGGGCACCAACGGCCAGCACGCCTATTTCCAGATGCTGCACCAGGGCACGGACGTGATCCCGGTGGAGTTCATCCTGGTCAAGACGCCAGCCCATGCAGAAGCCGACCTGCACCGCAAGCTGCTGGCCAACGGCCTGGCGCAGAGCCAGGCGCTGATGCTGGGCAAGACCGCGGCCGTGGCGCGCGGCGAGAAGGCGCCCACCGCATCGCCCATGCTGGACCCGGACGTGCTGGCCGCGCACCGCAGCTTCCCCGGCAACCGGCCCAGCACCACGCTGTTGCTGGACACGCTGACGCCACGTTCACTGGGCGCGCTGATCGCGCTGTATGAACACCGGGTCTTCGTCAGCGGCGCGCTCTGGGGCATCAACAGTTTCGACCAGTGGGGTGTGGAACTGGGCAAGGCCTTGGCCGGCGAACTGCTGCCGCGCCTGGGCAGCGGAGATGTGGTGGGGCTGGACGGCTCCACCGCCGGTCTGTTGCAGCGGTTGACGCGCTGAAGCCCGCACCGGGTGGCAGTGGCAGCCGGCGCAAATGGCATGGTGGCGGTGATGCCACCGGCGCTGTCGTGCCACCTTGATCTGGTCCGCTTCGTGGCGGCCTTTGCCGTGCTGCTGGCGCACCTGGCCCTGGCGCCTTTCACCGACGACGCGCTTTGGTGGCCGCTGGGCCACTACGGCGAGGCGGCCGTGGCGGTGTTCTTCGTGCTGTCAGGCTATGTGATCGCGTATGTGACCCAGGCGCGAGAGACCGATGGCAGGCGCTTTGCCGTCGGCCGGTTCTCGCGGCTGATGTCGGTGGCCGTGCCGGCGCTGCTGGTCACGGCGGCCAGCGATGCTGTGGTGGCCTTTCTGCAACCGGCGTTCTATGCGCGACCGGAGGTGGGTGGGTCCACTGGGCTCTGGTCCGGCTACCTGGCGTCACTGCTCTTCATCAACGAGTGGCGCATCTTCGGGCTGGGTGCGGTTTTTCCGGGCTCGAACAGCCCGTGGTGGTCCTTGAGCTTCGAGGCCACGTACTACCTGGTGGCAGGCCTGTTTTTGTACTTCCGGCGCCGCTGGTGGTTCCTGCTGGCGTTCTTGGTGCTGGTCCTGGCGGGGCGCACCGTGATTGCCCTGTTTCCGCTGTGGCTGCTGGGCTTCGCGCTTTACAGCCGGCCGCCGGCCTGGCCGTTTTCGGGCAGCGCCACCACTGCGATCTTCTGGGGCTCGCTCCTTGTGCTGCTGGCCTTGCCATTGACGCAGGGCTGGTGGCCGTCCAGCAAGGACTGGTTCTACATGCCCTGGGGCCGTGGCCCCTACAACCGCGACCTGGTGGCCGATTACCTTGTGGCCGCCGTCTTCGGGCTGCACCTCCTGGCAGCGCGCCACCAGCTGCCAACGAGTGCCACGACGGCGTCGCGGTGCGCCGCCTGCGTGCATTGGCTCGGCTCGCTGACCTTTCCTTTGTACCTGTGCCACTACCCGCTGCTGGGACTGGCCGCGGTACTTTCGCCGTTTGAACGGTCTTCCGGCGGCCACGTGGCGCTGGTGCTGGTGCTGACCCTGGGCTGCGCCGCGTTGGTGGCGCCCTGGAGTGATCGACTCAAGCACAGCATGCGGCGCGGTTTGCAGCGTCGCGTGCGGCTGAAATAGGGGCGGCTCAGCGTGCGCCGGCCGGGGCGGGCGTCTGGCGCCAGGCCAGGCCCAGGCCGTCGGCATCCCGGAACCAGTCCCGGGTGTCGGCGACCAGGTTGTCCCGTGCGTCCAGCTGACTGCCTTTCCGCGCGCGGATGGCGCCGTCCAGCAGGTTGTCACGAACCTCCGCCGAACTGGGCTCACCGCGCAGCTGGATGCCGGCGGTGTTGATCAAGGTGTTGTTCTGCAGCAGGGTCTGCACGGCGGTGTTCACGTCCAGGCCGCTGTCGTTGCAGTGGGCGATGATGTTGTGCCGTGCCACGCCACCGCTGAACTCCGACACGCAGCGCTGGTCGCGGCAGTAGGGGGTGCCCGTCCCGCCGCCGCCGAACGACAAACCCACGCGCACGCCGGGTTGCGAGATGTCGCGCGGGGTGCACACCACCAGGTTGCGCTCAAAGACACCATCGCTGCCACCGCCCTTCATGAAGGCGGCAAAGGCCACGCCGTTGCCGCCGGACTTGACGATGTTGCTGATCAGGTTGTCGGTGACTTGCCAGCCGGACGCGGCGACGATGTCGATGGGCACCACCGACCGCACGGTGTGCCGCGGCGTGCTGTTGCTGAGCAGGTTGAACTCGATGCGGCCGTTGTCCGGGAAGTTGTCACCTTCGCCGTTCACCTTCAAGTGGGCATTGAAGTCGCGCATGCGGTTGTCGCGCACCACCACGTCGCGCGCTGCGCCGACGATCTGCAGCGCGTGTTCACAGTCGTCGTGGACCTTGCACACCCCTTGAAAATCCAGGCCCTCGACCACCCAGTACGGCTGTGTCATGCGGATGGCCATCGTGGCGGTCACCTTCAGCAGCGCGGTGCCACGCTCGGCGGGGCGCACGATGATGGGTTCGGCTGGCGTGCCCGGGTGGCCAGTGCGCAGCCGTTGGGCCACGGCGTAGGTGCCGGGTGCAAGCGTCACCGTCTGGCCGGCCGTCGCGTTCATCAGCGCCCTGCTCAACTCGTCGACGTTGCGCACGTAGTGGTCGTTGCCGCTGACCGCCGCCACGCCCGTCTGCAGGCGTGGCCCGCGGCCCAACGTGGGCACGTCGGCCAGGTCCACCGGCCGCTCCACGCGCCGCTGCACCCAGTCCAGCAGCGGCACGAAGACGGCCTCCAGTTTGTCGTGGTGGTCCAGCCGGCGCTTGAGGTAGCGCACCCCTTCGCCGGGCGAACGAGCGGTTGCTTCCGCCCAGATCTGCCCGGGTGAGGCGCGCAGCAGAGACAGCGCGACCATCGCGCTGGCCAACGCCAGGACAGCGCCGCCAGCGAGCAGCCAGCGCCAGCGTTTCACGCCCTGGCCAGGCCCACCACCGCCTGCCGCGCCGCCGTCAGCCCCTGGGCCACGATCTGCGCCTTCCAGGCGTCGGTGTCGGTGTAGAACACATCGCGCAGCTGTTGTTTGATGGCCTGGCGCTGCGGGCCTTGCACATCGGGGTGGTTGGCCAGCCACTGGTCGGCGCGCAGGGCCAGCATCACCTCGTCCCAGGGCACCGTGCCGTACTCCAGCGCGATGCCGGTGTAGCGGGCCTGCGGGCATGCCTGCTCGGCCGCCAGCCACATCAGGCCGGTGAGTTTGGCCGAGGTGGAGCTGCCGTCGTAGATCGAGGTCACGTCGGCCCCCCACCAGGCGCGGGCACGCGCCAGCGCGGCGGCGTCGTCGCGGCTGGCAAAGATTTTTTCGCCGTGGCCGCTGGGGCCCAGGCCGGTGTGCAGGTCGATCCAGCCCAGGCGCTGCGCCTGCTGACCGTGGGCCTGCAGCACACGCCGCAGCGTCTGCTGGCTCCAGGTGGCGGCCGTGCCACCGAAGAACAGGCCCTGCGGGCGCGTGTGTTGGCCGCTGCTGATGGCGGCTTGCAGCGCCTTCTCGCCATGCCGTGCCGCATAGGCCTGCAGCCGGGCTTCGGCGGCAGGCGAAGGCCATTCGTCGGGCACGATGGCCGTGGCCAGTTCGTCGTACGCGGGGTTGGCCGGCAGCGGCACGCTGAAGTCGTGGAAGTTGCGGTTCAGGTCCACGTTTTCATGCGTGGTGCGCCGCCACCACGAAAAGCCCCAGGGGTTCAGCGCGTGCAGGTACAGCACGGCCACACCGGCCGCATGCGCGTGCTGCCGGAAGGCCGCATCGGCCAGCAACGCCCGCTGCACACCCGAGCCGCAAAACCCTTCCACGCCGTGGCAGGCGCTGCTGACCAGCAGCAGGGCGGGGGCGTCGGCCGGGCCGTCGCGCACGACGTCCAGGGCAAGTTCTTCGCCGTCCTGTCCGCTCAGCGGATGGGGGTGCGATTGCACGGCCAGGCCGGCCGCCTGTGCAGCGGCCAGGAAGCCGGCTCGGGCCTCGGCGTAGCGCTGCGCAAAGAAGGCTGCGCTCATGGGCGCGGCGTGTTCAGCCACTTCTCGGCCAGCCGCACCCAGGCCGTGGCCCCCAGCGGGATCAGCTCGTCGTTGAAGTCGTAGCTGGGGTTGTGCAGCATGCAGGGGCCGAGACCGTGGCCGCCTTCGCGGTGCTCACCGTCGCCGTTGCCGATCAGGAAATAACAGCCCGGTTTGGCCTGCAGGAAGAAGCTGAAGTCCTCGGCGCCCATCGTGGGCTCGAATTCGAAGACGTTCTGCGGGCCGACCACCTCACCCAGCAGGCCGCGCACAAACTCGGTCTCGGCCGGGTGGTTCACGGTGGGCGGGTAGTTGCGGTGGAAGCTGAACTCGCACGTCGTCTCGAAAGCCGCGCAGGTCGCCTCGGCGATCACCTTCATGCGTCGCTCGATCATGTCCAGCGTCTCGGTCGTGAAGGTGCGCACCGTGCCCTGGATCTCGCAGCTGTCGGGGATCACGTTGGTGGCTTCGCCGGTGTGGATCATCGTGACCGAGATCACCGCAGTCTCGATGGGGCGTTTGTTGCGCGTGACGATGGTCTGGAAGGCCTGCACCATCTGGCAGGCCACTGGCACCGGGTCGATGCCGTTGTGCGGCAGTGCGGCGTGCGCGCCCTTGCCGCGGATGGTGATCTTGAACTCGTTGGAGCTGGCGAACACCGGCCCCGACTTGACGGCGAACTGCCCCGCCGCCATGCCCGGCCAGTTGTGGGCGCCGAACATGGCCTCCATCGGGAACTGCTCGAACAGGCCGTCCTTGATCATCTCGCGCGCACCGCCGCCGCCTTCTTCGGCCGGCTGGAAGACCAGGTACACCGTGCCGTCGAAGTTGCGGTGTCTGGCCAGGTGTTTGGCCGCCGCCAGCAGCATCGCGGTGTGGCCGTCGTGGCCGCAGGCGTGCATCTTGCCGGGGTGCTTGCTGGCATGGGCGAAGGTATTGCCCTCGGTCACCGGCAGCGCGTCGATGTCGGCGCGCAGGCCCACCGCGCGGTCGGACGTGCCGTTCTTGATGATCGCCACCACGCCGGTGGTGCCCAGCCCGCGGTGGATGGGGATGCCCCAGTCGGTCAGCGCCTGGGCGATCACGTCGGCGGTGCGCTGCTCCTGGAAACACAGCTCCGGGTGGGCGTGGATGTCGCGCCGCAGCGTGGTGATGGCGGCCGCGTCGGCCAGGATGGATTCGATCAGGTTCATGCGCATCTCCTGGTGAACCACCCCGGCGGGGTGCTCCGAATATGACTTTTAAGTTTACGCCGCAGGCCTTGGCCGGGCTGGTCACACGGGCATCGTCCGGCCCGCGGCAATGCCTGTGCAATAGTATTTGCATGAACACCGCCACCGCCCAAGTTTTCAGCGCGTCGCACACGGTGCGAGGCGCCTGCCCACACGACTGCCCCGACACCTGTGCGCTGAAGATCACCGTCGAAGCCGGCCGGGTCATCAAGGTGGCCGGTGACCCCGAGCACCCGCCCACGCACGGCGCGCTGTGCACCAAGGTCTCGCGTTATCCCGAGCGCACCTACCACCCCGAGCGTGTGCTCACGCCACTGAAGCGCACAGGCCCCAAGGGCAGCGGCCAGTTCACGCCGGTGAGCTGGGACGAGGCGCTGAGCGACATCGCCACGCGGCTGTTGGCCATCGCCGCCAAAGACCCACAAGCCATCCTGCCCTACAGCTACGCCGGCACC
>JADMJD010000245.1:0-440 GCA_018780805.1 Rubrivivax sp.
GGTGGGGAAGGTCAGTCATCTGGCTCTCCCTAACAGTCGCAACGGAGTGACGGTGACGGGAGACCGCCACTGTCTGATGCACAGGCCGGCCAGGCCTGCGACGGCATTGGCCAAGTCGTCATGGCCATGCGGCGGATGGTCGATGCTTTCCCGGCCGCCGCGGGCGACCCGACGCTCCAGCCCGCAAATCTGCGAGACCAGCACCGGGCTATCGAGCAAGGCGATGCGCTGGCTGTTCAGCAGCGGCAGCATGTCCTGATAGAGCTGGCTGCGCGGCTGTTCAGCTAGCTTGTAGGCGATGCCGTGGCGCCGGAAGGCCTCGCGCGGCCACTCGCCAGCGTACCTGTCCCCGGTCACCTCGCTCAGCCCGTAGGACTTGAGCAGGGCCGCGAACTCTTCCACCACGGACTCCGGGGAGAAGGGCGGCTTGCGCTCCCGCA
>JADMJD010000245.1:450-1570 GCA_018780805.1 Rubrivivax sp.
CGGCACCACCTCCGGACGGGTCGACGAAGGCGCTGTAGCGGATGGCGGTTGATCGGGGGCGCTCCCTCACGTCCAGATCGACACAGGCCTCGACCAGTTCGCGGGAGACATAGGCCTCCAGGTCGTTTCGGAACTCGCCCCCGTATTCCGAGGCTGCGACCGATGCGTCCCGCTCATAGGCCCGGGCGACAACGCGCTCCGAAAGCAGGGGGTTGAAGGCCCGCGACGGCCCCTTGGCGACGAGGATGCGAGGATCCCCCTCCTGGCCATAGTCCCGCCGAAACGTGCTGTAGAGCTCGCCCCGCTTGGCATAGGGCGACGAGATGACCATGAGCGGCCCGCCCGTGGTGGCGAGAGAAGGGCGCAGGGCGTCGAGGATGGCCGAGTCCGGGTTGGTCGTGCCCTCGACCAGCCAGAACGCGATCTCGTCAGCGATGGCGGCCACAGCGGTCACGCCGCGCACGGTCCGGAAGTTGGCTGGCCGAACCTCAATGTCGATCAGCGTCGAGAGGCGGATCGTGTCGGACGTCGGGTCGCCGTCGATCAGTTCCGACAGGATCGGAGAGTGCTGCAGGATGCCCTTGGCATGCATGAAGGCGCGGCCGGCCTGGGGCATAGAAGCCGCCAGAATGGGGATGACGCCGCGCTCGCCCGGGGCGAGGTAGCCGCTGTGATCGCAGAGGCCGCCGACATAGGCCGCCATGGTCCCCGCGGCGCGCGTCTTGCCGCCCCGCCGGCCAACGATGCCCCAGAGTTCCTCGACCGTCTCCAGCGGCTCAACGTCCCGGCCCGTGAGTGCGGTGAATATCGCCCGCTCTTCGTCCGTCAGCGCCTCGCCCATGGCCGCGATCAGGAGGGTGCGCCAGGCCAGCCAACTGTCGCCCGGGATGGCCCCGCCCAGGAGCTCCGGGTCGGCCAAGGCTTCCCGCATGGTGGTGCGCTTGATCATCGGCCCGCTCCCGCGTCCGGCCGGGCGCTGAGATAGGCGTCGAGGCCGGCGCTTCCGGCGGTCCCCGTCGGGCGGGTGCGGCGGCTCTTCGGCGTGATGCTCTTGCGGATAGCCGACAGGGCCCGGCTCGCGGCCCCATTCGCCCGGGTGATGGCCTCAGGGTCGACGCGC
>JADMJD010000208.1 GCA_018780805.1 Rubrivivax sp.
CGGACCATCAAGCCTAATTGGTCGCACTACACTATTGTTTAAGAGCCGCGTGGTTTAAGTAGAGGAAGGATGTATGCAGCGTATTGATCATCGGCCGCAGCTAAGCGGTCTGGCCCAGTGGAAAAGCCAGGTGGCACGAAAGGTGTTGCCGCTGGTCATGCGCGGCAGTATCCGCCCGTTGTGGGGCAGTCGCGTGCCGGTGGTCTGGCAGCGCAAACTCACTGAGGCGGCGCTGCGCAATGGCTGGGTGCCGCGCCAGGCTGTGGTCGGCGAGACGCGGCTCGGCCAGCAGCGCACCGAAGTCATTACCCCGCGCGATGGCAGCACGGATCAGGTTGTGTTTTACATGCACGGCGGCGGCTATGTGGTGTGTTCGCCGAGCACGCATCGCCCGCTGACCTCGCGCATTGGTCTGGCGCTGAAAGCCACGACTTATGTGCCGTATTACCGCCTCGCGCCCGAGCATGTCTTTCCGGCGGGGCTGGATGATGCGCTGGATGCCTATCGTGGCTTACTGGAGCGCGGCGTGAATCCGGCGCGAGTAGCCTTAATGGGCGACTCTGCTGGCGGTGGTCTGGCACTGGCGCTGGCCTTGTCGATCCGCGATCAGGGGCTGCCGCTGCCGGGCAAGCTGGTGCTGATCTCGCCGTTTATTGACCTCACCTTGTCTGGCGAAAGTCTGCAGCGCAATGCCAAAGCCGACCCTATGCTGAGTCTGGACTGGATTTACGCCAAGACGCCGATGTATCTGGGCTCGACACCGGCGGACCACCCGCTGGTCTCGCCGCTGTTTGCCGATTTGCGTGGCCTGCCACTGACACTGGTGCAGGTCGGCACGGAAGAGATTCTCTACAGCGACTCTGAGCGTCTCGCCGCTCGCGCGGCCGAGATCGGCTGGGACCTCACGCTGAGCGTCTGGGACGGTCTCTTCCACGACTTCCAGATGATGGGCGGAATTTTGCCAGAGGCCGATCAGGCTATTGCGGAGATTGCGGCGTTTGTGAAGGCTTGAGCTATGAAGGTGCTGCCAGTCGTTTCAGCGTGCGCGCCCGATAGTCGCCGGGCGTCATGCCGGTCCATTGTCGGAAGGCCTTGATGAAGACGGTGGCTTCGCGAAAGCCGACTTGCTGCGCGACTGTCTGGATCGGCGTTTGCGTCTGCCTTAACAAGGTCATGGCCTGATCGCGACGCAGGCCATCCTTGATCTCCTGAAAGCTGGTGCCTTCGTCGAGCAGCTTGCGGCGCAGCGTGCGCCCGGTCACAAAGAAATCTGCCGCGACGGCATCCAGCCCCGGTAATTCGCCGCCTTCGCCTTGCAGGAGTCGGCTGCGCACGCGGTGCCCGAAGCTGCCCTGAAATACCGGCTTGATGAAAAAACCCAACGGTAGCTCGCGAATCAGGGCCTTCAGCTCGTCGCGGCTGCGCGTGATGGGCAGGCTGAGCAGGCGTGCATCGAACACCAGCGTGGTTTCGGGGTGCGCGAAGTGGTGTGGGCAGGGATAGAGCTGGTGATATTCGGCGACATGTGCCGGCGCGGGGTAATCAAAGGTGGTTT
>JADMJD010000190.1:0-764 GCA_018780805.1 Rubrivivax sp.
AGATCATCAAAAGCGTTCTGGGGGCTCAGTGATGACCGCCTCGACCAATGTGGTCCCGCCGCTTGGGCGAGCTCAGCGCCAGTGGAGAACCCCCGCCCTCGGCCCGGCGGAGCCCTTCCCGATGGCGTCGTCCACCTCCGCAAGCCGCTGGAGCCGAACCCGGCCCCAAACGCCTACGCGGAGGCCATCACCATCATCGCCGCCGCCCTGCCGAAGGGCGCGCGAGCCCGGGTCACCAAGGCCGCCCTCCGCGCCGCCCAAGATCGAAACGCGACGGATGCAGAGAGGGCGCAGGCTCGCGCGGCCTTCTCGATCCTCCGGGGAGATTGGGGCTTCAGCCGCCCGAGCTAGCGCCGGGTTGAAAAACAATCATCGCAATCAAAGGAGCGACACGGCCCGGCAACCCCTCCGGGCCGTTTTCGCGTGCGCGTTCTCGACGTCAAGGGCCCTCAGGTGTGCTAGCCTCGCCACATGACAATCACCCGCATCGAACTCGCAAAGCTGGAGGGTATCGCCGACGCCAAGGCGGAGAAGGGGATCCATGCGGCCCTGCTGCAGGGCGAGGCCATCTTGAAGGCCGATATCCTGTCCCGGCCAGGCACGGGCGAGCTGTACGGCAAGCACAGGGCCTCCGCCCCCGGCGAGCCGCCGGCGCCGGACACAGGCGAACTGCGGAACAAGACCGCCGCGGACCCGCAACTCCGCTGGGACAATCGAGGTGTCACCGGCCGCATCGTCGCGAACAGCGAGAAGGCCGCCGCTCT
>JADMJD010000190.1:774-1552 GCA_018780805.1 Rubrivivax sp.
CGGGCACGGAGCGCCTGGCCGCCCGGCCGTTCCTGTCGCGGCTACTTACGGATCACCGCGACGCGTTGGTGAAGGCGTTTGTCGTTGGCGCCCGTGACCCTTCATAGCGGGCCACACCACAGACGGACGGCTCCCTAAGGGGGCCCTCTTGTCAAAGTCGCCGGCCAACCTAGACGGCGGACGATGCTCTCGGTTATCCAAGTCGAACCGGTCGGAGGCGTGATCAGACCGGAGGAGGCACGAGATGCAAGCCTACCTCGTCCGCGTCGGCCGGACCCACGAAGTCGTCGGGCTCTTCCTCTCCGACAGTATCGCCACGCTCGGCGAGCTGGTGGATGAGTGCACCGACGTCAGCGGCTGTGAGTACCTGCCCGTTGGGGTTGGCGGTCTCTTCGTCCCGAGTAAGACCGACGCCCAACTCCCGGCGCGCCAGGTGGATGAGGATTTTCACCCTGACGACGAGCATCCGTTTGATGGCGCCGTACTGAGCGAGCTTTGGTACGACGCCTTGCGCCATAAGGAGCGGTGGAAAACGCTGTCTCCAGCGCGGGATTGAAGCAACGGCGGACTATCCGATGGGACGCGACCGAACTGAGGCTGTCCTGATCGCTGCGCTTGTCGTGGTGACGGCGTGCCTGATCGGCGTAACCGCGTGGAGCGTGGTCCGCTGAGAGGGCCCTTTGCCAGCTAGTCCGGCTGAGCCGGCTCCAGCATGCGGCAGGTGTCTTCATAGAGGTGGACAATCTGGTCTGCGACAGCCCTGGCATCTTCGTCGGAC
>JADMJD010000051.1 GCA_018780805.1 Rubrivivax sp.
CCAGAACGTGCGCCTGGCGTCCGAGCTGACCGGCTGGCGCATCAACATCATGACCGCCGAAGAGTCGCAGGCCAAACACGCCGAAGAGTCCGACTCGGTGCGCAAGCTCTTCGTCGAGAAGCTGGACGTCGACGTCGAAGTGGCCGACATCCTCATCGCCGAGGGCTTTGCCAGCCTCGAAGAGATTGCCTACGTGCCGCTGCAGGAAATGCTCGACATGGAGAGCTTCGACGAAGACACCATCACCGAGCTGCGCACCCGTGCCAAGGACGCGCTGCTGACGATGGAAATCGAGCACGAAGAAAAGGTCGACGAGGTGTCGCAGGATCTGCGCGACCTCGAAGGCCTGAGCCCCGAGCTGATCGGCCAGCTGGCCGAAGGTGGCATCCACACGCGGGACGACCTGGCCGACCTGGCCGTGGATGAATTGACCGACATGACGGGCCTCGAAGAAGCCCGGGCGCGTGAACTGATCATGAAGGCCCGCGAACACTGGTTCACCACCTGAACCACGCCGCCACCGATCACGCACACGCCGCACCCAAGGAAAACCGATACATGGCCGTCACAACCGTCGCACAGTTCGCCGAGCAGCTCAAGCGCCCGACCGCAGCGCTCATCGAGCAGTTGGCTTCGGCCGGCGTTGCCAAACAATCGCCGGACGATGCGCTGACCGACGCCGACAAGGAGCGTCTGCTCGATTTCCTGCGCACCTCGCACGGCACCGCCGGCGCCGAGCGCAAGAAGATCACGCTGGTCCGCAAGACCAACACCGAGATCAAGCAGGCCGATTCCAGCGGCAAGGCGCGCACCATCCAGGTGGAGGTGCGCAAGAAGCGTGTGTTCGTCAAGCGTGACGATGCCCAGTCGCCCGAGGACAGCGCCGCCGAAGAGGCTGCCGCCGAGCTCGAACTGCAGCGTCGCGAAGAAGAAGCCAAGGCCCACGCCGAAGAGCTGCGCCGCCAGGAAGAAGCCCTGGCCGAACAGCGCCGCCAGCGTGAAGAGACCGAGCGCCTGGCGCGCGAGAAGGCCGAGGCTGAAGCGCGCGCTGCCGCCGAAGCGCAGGCCGCGGCCGAACGCGCCGCCGCCGAAGCGGCTGAAGCCGCGGCCCAGGCCGCCGCTGCGGCCAAGGCCGCGGGCGCCAAGTCCGCCGGCACCAAGGCTGCGGCTGCCGCGCCGGCCCCGGAGCCGGTGGTGGCTGCGCCGGTGCCCGCGCCGGTCGAGGCCGTGCCGGCCAAACCCGCCCTGCGCCGCGTGGTGAAAGCCGACATCGCGTCCGAAGAGGCCCAGAAGCAGGCCGACCTGACCGTGCGCCGCAAGGCTGCCGAGGCCGAGGCTGCGGCCATCCGCGCGATGATGTCCAAGCCGCGTGGGGTCAAGGTGGCGCCGAAGCCGGAAGAGCCCAAGCCGGCCGAGCCGTCCAAGGAAGCCATCAAGGGCACCATCCACAAACCCGTGGCCAAACCCGGCGCGCCGGGCACCACGGCCGCCACGGCCGCCAAGCCGGGCGACAAGAAGCAGGTCAAGTCCGAGAAGCTGTCGTCCAGCTGGGCCGATGACGCCGCCAAGAAACGCGCCGCCTTGAAGGGCCGCAGCGATTCTTCCGGCCGTCCGGGCTGGCGCGCGCCGCGTGGTGGTGCCGGTGGCCGCCGCGGCGATGGCCGCAGCGACGGTGGCAGCTTCACGCCCGCCGCCGAGACGCAGGTGCAAGAGGTGCACGTGCCCGAGACCATCAGCGTGGCCGATCTGGCGCACAAGATGAGCGTCAAGGCCAGCGAGGTCATCAAACACCTGATGAAGCTGGGCCAGATGGTCACCATCAACCAGCAGCTGGACCAGGAGACCGCGATGATCCTGGTGGAGGAGATGGGCCACAAGGCCTTCGCCGCCAAGCTGGACGATCCGGAAGCCTTCACGGAAGAAGAGACCGCTGCGCACGAAGCTGCCGAAGCGCTGCCGCGCGCCCCGGTGGTCACCGTGATGGGCCACGTCGACCACGGCAAGACCTCGCTGCTGGACAAGATCCGGGCGGCGCGTGTCGCCTCGGGTGAAGCGGGTGGCATCACGCAGCACATCGGCGCCTACCACGTCGAAACGCCGCGCGGCATGATCACCTTCCTCGACACCCCGGGCCACGCCGCCTTCACGGCGATGCGTGCACGGGGCGCCGCAGCCACCGACATCGTGATCCTGGTGGTGGCGGCCGACGACGGCGTGATGCCGCAGACCAAGGAGGCCATCAGCCACGCCAAGGCGGCTGGGGTGCCCATCGTCGTGGCGATGAACAAGATCGACAAACCCGACGCCAACATCGAACGCCTGAAGAGCGAGCTGGTGGCCGAGCAGGTGGTGCCGGAAGACTTCGGCGGTGATTCGCCGTTTGTGGCCGTGTCGGCCAAGACTGGCCTGGGCATCGACACCCTGCTGGAGCAGGTGCTGCTGCAGGCCGAGGTGCTGGAGCTGCGTGCCCCGGCCGCCGCTGCTGCCAAGGGCCTGGTCATCGAAGCCAAGCTGGACAAGGGCCGCGGCCCGGTGGCCACGGTGCTGGTGCAGAGCGGCACGCTGAAGAAGGGTGACATCGTGCTCGCTGGCAGCAGCTACGGCCGCGTGCGGGCGATGCTGGACGAAGACGGCAAGTCGACCGAATCGGCCGGCCCGTCCATCCCGGTCGAGATCCAGGGCCTGACCGAGGTGCCGGCCGCCGGTGACGAGTTCATGGTGCTGACCGACGAGCGCCGGGCACGCGAGATCGCCACCTTCCGCCAGGGCAAATACCGCGACGTCAAGCTGGCGCGCCAGCAGGCCGCCAAGCTCGAGAACATGTTCGAGAACATGGGCGAGACCGCGGCGCAGACCCTGGCCCTCATCGTCAAGTCCGACGTGCAGGGTTCGCAGGAAGCGTTGTCGCAGTCGCTGGTCAAGCTCAGCACACCCGAGGTCAAGGTGCAGATCGTGCACGCGGCCGTGGGTGGCATCAGCGAAAGCGACGTCAACCTGGCCATCGCGTCCAAGGCCGTCATCATCGGCTTCAACGTGCGGGCCGATGCCGGCGCGCGCAAGCTGGCCGAAGGCAACGGCGTCGATCTGCGCTACTACAACATCATCTACGACGCGGTCGACGAGGTGAAGGCGGCGATGGCTGGCATGCTGGCCCCGGAGCAGCGCGAAGAGGTCATCGGCACGGCCGAGATCCGCACCGTGTTCGTGGCCACCAAGATCGGCACGATCGCGGGTTGCATGGTCACGGCCGGCATCGTGCGGCGCGATGCACGCTTCCGCCTGCTGCGCGAAAACGTGGTCATCTACACCGGCGAGCTGGACACGCTCAAACGCTTCAAGGACGACGTGCGCGAGGTCAAGGAAGGCTTCGAGTGCGGCGTGAAGCTGAAGAACTACAGCGACATCAAGGAAGGCGACCAGCTGGAATTCTTCGAGGTCAAGGAAGTGGCACGAACGCTGTAAGGCGGATTTGCCCTCACCTGCAAACCCCGCCTTCTGAAAAGTAGGCGGGGTTTGTACTTAAGCACACACCCGATGCGACACAAGCGATCCACCCCCAACCGCGGCTTCCGAATTGCCGACCAGATCCAGCGCGATCTGGCCGAGCTGATCCGCGACCTGAAGGACCCGCGCATCGGTCTGGTCACGCTCAACAGCGTGGAGATCTCGGCCGACTACGCCCACGCCAAGGTCTACTTCTCGCAGCTGCTGGGCGACACCGCCGCCTGCACCGAGGCCCTGAACGAAGCCGCGGGCTTTCTGCGCAACGGCCTGTTCAAGCGCCTGGCCATCCACACCGTGCCGACGCTGCACTTCCACTACGACCGCACCACCGAACGGGCCGCCGACATCTCGGCGCTGATCGCGAAGGCGAATGCCACACGCGTGAAGGACGACGAGTGAAAACCCCGCGCCGCGCCGTGCACGGTGTGTTGCTGCTCGACAAGCCGCTGGGCTGGACGAGCAACGACGCCTTGCAGAAGTGCAAGGGGCTGCTGCATGCGCTCAAGGGCGGCCACACCGGCACGCTGGACCCGCTGGCCACCGGCCTGCTGCCGCTGTGTTTTGGCGCCGCCACCAAGTTCAGCCAGGTCAGCCTGGATGCCGACAAAGGCTACCGCGCGACGCTGAAGCTGGGCGAGCGCAGCAGCACGCTGGACGGTGAGGGCAGCATCGCGCCCGGCAGCCCGCCCGCGTTTGATCGCGCGACGCTGGAAGCCGCCTGCGCTGCGCTGACGGGCCCCATCGACCAGCTGCCGCCGATGCACTCGGCGCTGAAGAAGGACGGCCGTGCGCTGTACGACTACGCCCGCGCCGGCATCGAGGTGGAGCGCACGCCGCGACGCATCACGGTTCATCGTCTGGACATCGTCGAGTGGCAGGCTGAGCACCTCGTGATCGACGTCCGCTGCAGCAAAGGCACCTACATCCGCACGCTCGCCGCCGACCTCGGCGATGCGCTGGGCTGTGGCGCCTGGTTGCAGGCCCTGCGCCGCACGCACACGGGGCCGCTGGATCTGGCCCAGGCCATCACGCTGGAAGCGCTGGAGGCCATGCCCGACGACCAGCGGGCGCAGCGGTTGCTGCCGCCCGACGTGCTGCTGGCCGACTGGCCCGCCATCTCGCTGCCGGACGACGAAGCCGGTCGCTTTCTCACCGGCCTGCGCCGCCGTGTGACCGAGGCGGATGCCCCGTCCGTCCGCGTCTACGGACCCGATCCGCGTGCCTTCCTCGGCAGCGCCCACATCCAGGCTGGCGAATTGATCGCCGACCGTTTACTCAGCCCGCTTGAAGTGCAGGCCCAATTCTTCCAACCCCCAAGCTCGCTTTGCTCGCTGCCCCCCAAGGGGGCGCAGGCCTCCTTTGGGGCGGCCCTGCAGGAGTCCTGATATGACCACCAAGCAAATCCGCAACATCGCCATCATCGCCCACGTCGACCATGGCAAGACCACGCTGGTGGACCAGCTGCTGCGCCAGAGCGGCACCTTCCGTGAAAACGAGAAGGTGGCCGAACGTGTGATGGACAGCAACGACATCGAACGCGAGCGTGGCATCACCATCCTGGCCAAGAACTGCGCCGTGACCTGGAAAGAGACGCACATCAACATCGTCGACACCCCGGGACACGCCGACTTCGGCGGCGAGGTGGAACGCGCGCTGTCGATGGTGGACGGCGTGGTGCTGCTGATCGACGCGCAAGAAGGCCCGATGCCGCAGACGCGCTTCGTGACCAAGAAGGCGCTGGCGCTGGGCCTGAAGCCCATCGTTGTGGTCAACAAGGTCGACAAACCGGGCTCGCGGCCTGATTACGTGATCAACGCCGCCTTCGAGCTGTTCGACAAGCTCGGCGCCACCGAAGAGCAGCTGGACTTCCCGGTGGTCTACGCCTCCGGCCTGAACGGCTGGGCGTCGCTGACCGAAGGCACGGCCGGCGAGCCCTGGGGCACCGACATGAGCCCGTTGTTCGAGACCGTGCTGACGCATGTGCCGGCGCACGAAAGTGACCCGTCGGCGCCGCTGCAGCTGCAGATCTCGTCGCTGGACTACTCCACCTTCGTCGGCCGCATCGGTGTGGGGCGTGTCAATGCCGGCACGCTGAAGGCACCGATGGATGTGCTGGTGATGGAAGGCCCGGACGGCAAGACCTTCAAGGGCCGCATCAACCAGGTGCAGACCTTCGAGGGCCTGGAGCGCATCGCGTCGACCGAAGCCTTCCCGGGCGAGATCGTGCTGATCAGCGGCATCGCCGACATCGGCATCGGTGTCACGGTGACCGACCCGCTGAACCCGCAGCCGCTGCCGATGCTGAAGGTCGACGAGCCGACGCTGACGATGAACTTCTGCGTCAACACCAGCCCGCTGGCCGGCCGCGAAGGCAAGTACGTCACCAGCCGCCAGATCTGGGACCGGCTGCAGAAGGAACTGCAGAGCAACGTGGCGCTGCGTGTCAAGGAATCCAGCGAAGACGGCATCTTCGAGGTCTCGGGCCGCGGTGAACTGCACCTGACCATCCTGCTGGAGAACATGCGCCGCGAAGGCTACGAGATGGCCGTCAGCAAGCCGCGCGTGGTGTTTCGCGAGGTGAACGGCGAGAAGTACGAGCCGATCGAGCTGGTCACCGCCGACATCGAGGACCAGCACCAGGGCGGCGTGATGCAGGCCCTGGGCGAGCGCAAGGGCGACCTGGTCAACATGGAAACCGACGGCAAGGGCCGTGTGCGCCTGGAGTACCGCATCCCGGCGCGTGGCCTGATCGGTTTCTCCAACGAGTTCATGAACCTGACGCGCGGCACCGGCCTGATCAGCAACATCTTCGACGGCTACGAGCCGCACAAGGGCGAGATCGAAGGCCGCAAGAACGGCGTGCTGATCAGCATGGACGCGGGCGAGATCTTCACCTACGCGCTGGGCAAGCTGGATGACCGCGGCCGCATGTTCGTGAAGGCCGGCGACCCGGTCTACGAAGGCATGATCGTCGGCATCCACAGCCGCGACAACGACCTCGTGGTCAACGCCACGCGCATGAAGCAGCTGACCAACTTCCGCGTCAGCGGCAAGGAAGACGCGATCAAGATCACGCCGCCGATCGACCTGACGCTGGAATACGCGGTGGAGTTCATCGCCGACGACGAACTGGTCGAGATCACGCCCAAGAGTGTCCGCGTGCGCAAACGCCACCTCAGCGAACACGACCGCAAGCGCGCGGGCCGCGGCTGAGCGATGACCCACGGCAGGGCGGTCGCCGTGATGGTGGCGGCGGCGCTGATGTGGAGCATCGCCGGTGTGGTCTCGCGCCTGCTTCAGTCGGCGCAGGGTTTTGAGGTCACGTTCTGGCGCAGTGCTTTCAACGCGCTGGCGCTGGTGCTGCTGCTCTCGTGGCTGCGCGGCCCGGGGCCGTTGTGGGCCAGCCTGCGCGGGGCGGGGCGCACGCTGTGGCTGTCGGGCCTGTGCTGGTGCGTGATGTTCACCGCCTTCATGCTGGCGCTGAGTTTCACCTCCGTGGCCAACGTGCTGGTCACGATGTCGGTGGCGCCGCTGTTCACCGCTTTGGTGGCCTGGGCTTTTCTGCACCACCGGCCGCCGGCGCGCACCTGGGGCGCCGTGGCGCTGGCCGGGGTGGGCATCGCATGGATGTATGGCAGCCAGATGCAGGGCGGCGATGCGCGCCACTGGATCGGCACCGCTTTGGCGCTGGCCGTGCCGGTCGCGGCGGCCACCAACTGGACCGTGCTGCAGCACGACCGCAGCCACGCTGGCAAGACGACCGATTTCATGCCTGCGGTGCTGATCGGCGCCGTGCTGTCGGCGCTGATCACGCTGCCGCTGTCCACGCCGTTTGCCGCCACCGCCCACGACCTGGGCCTGCTGGCCCTGCTGGGCGTGCTGCAACTGGCGGTGCCCTGCCTGCTGGCGGTGGCGGTGGCGCGGGTGCTGCCGGCGCCCGAGATCGCGCTGCTGGGGCTGCTGGAGGTGGTGTTCGGTGTCGCCTGGGCCTGGTTGGGCGCGGGGGAGGCACCGTCGGCGGCGGTGCTGGGAGGTGGCACGCTGGTGCTGATGGCCCTGGCCGGCAATGAACTGCTGGGGCTTCGCCGCACGCGGGAGCCGGGCGCCGCGCTAGGGTGAGTCCCGGGCCAGGCGCGCGGGCGCCGGCCTACCATCGGTGCCCATGCACCAACTCTCCGGTCTCGACGCCACCTTCCTGTACCTGGAAACGCCGGAGATGCCGATGCATGTCGGCGCCTTGCACGTCTTCGAGCTGCCGGCAGGCTTCAAGGGCCGTTTTGTCACCGCGTTGCGCGCCCACATCCAGAGCCGACTGCCCGCAGCACCCGTGTTGCGCCGGCGGCTGTGGTGGATGCCGCTGAACCTGGCCAACCCGGCCTGGGTGGACGCGGTGCCCGACCTCCAACAACACATCGTCGAGATCAAGCTGCCCAAGGGCGCAGGCCAGTCGGCGCTGGAGGCCCAGGTGTCCAGCCTGCATCCCGTGCTGCTGGACCGCAAACGTCCGCTGTGGAAGATGCATGTCTTCGAAGGCCTGGCCCCTGCGGCCGATGGCCGCAAACGCGTGGCGCTGTACACCCAGCTGCACCACGCGGCGGTGGACGGCCAGGCCGCGGTGGCACTGGCCAACGTGCTGCTGGACGTGACGCCCGAGCCGCGCAGCCTGGAACTGCGGCCGTCCCGGCGCCAGAAGACGTTCGAGCTGGGCATGAGCGAGATGCTGCGCGGTGCACTCGGCAGCCAGGCGCTGAAGGTGGCGCAGATCGTGCGCGAACTGCCGTCCACCGTGGGCACGCTCAAAGATGCGGCGCTGGGCGTGGTGTCACGCAGCAGCTTGCTGGGCGGCCGCAAGACACCGTCCAACCTGACGCTGGCCCCACGGCTGCCGGTCAACGTGTCGGTGGGCCGCACACGCGCCTTTGCCGCCGTCACGCTGCCAATGGCCGAGGTCAAGGCCTTGGCACGCAGCCAGGACGCCACGGTCAACGACATCGTGCTGATGGTCTGTGGCAGTGCCTTGCGGCGGTTCTATGCCAAGCGCAAGACCTTGCCACGCAAGAGCCTGGTGGCGGCGGTGCCGATCTCACTGCGCGCCGCAGGTGACACCAGCGCCGACAACCAGGCCTCGATGAGCCTGGTGAGCCTGGGCACGCACATCGCCGACGTGCAGCGCCGGCTCGACCATGTGAAAGCCGCCACCGCCGCGATGAAATCCAGCATGGGCTCGTTGAAGAACATCCTGCCCACCGATTTCCCGTCGCTGGGCGTGCCCTGGCTGATGGAGGCCGCCACGGCGCTGTACGGCAAGGCCCGTGTGGCCGACCGCATCCCGCAGGTGGCCAACGTCGTCATCTCCAACGTGCCCGGGCCGCC
This sequence comes from Rubrivivax sp., assembly GCA_018780805.1. GTDB lineage: Bacteria > Pseudomonadota > Gammaproteobacteria > Burkholderiales > Burkholderiaceae_C > Rubrivivax. Next base: position 8,878 of record JADMJD010000051.1, read on the forward strand.
AGTGCCGCTGTACCTGGCGGGCGCGCACATGCTGACCAACTTCCCGACGTCCATCGTGGTGCACGGCTTGGCTCTGAACATCACGGTGCAGAGTTACCACCAGAGCCTGGACTTCGGCCTGATGGCCGACGGCGCGGCGATGCCCGAGGTGCGCGAGCTGGCCGACGCCATCGCCATCGCCTTTGACGACCTGCGGGCCTTGCAGGCCGACGCCGAGCCCACGCCCACGGTGGCGGGCCTCGCCCGGCGTGGCCTGACGCAGGCCGTGGGCGCGGCCACCGGCGCCGCGGGCAAGCTGGCCCAGCAGGCCATGGGCAGCGCGGTGCGCACGGCTGTCTCTCAGGTGACAGGCCGGGCCCGGGTCCAGCCTGCGGCGGCGAAGAAGCGCGCCCGATAAACTGGCGTTTCATGCCGCGCATCCCCCGCACCCACCGCCCGCTCCATCCGTCCCGTCCGCCGGAACCGCCGCCGGAACCCCTGCCGCCCGAGTTGCCGATTGCAGCGCCCGGCCCCTGGCTGCTGATGCTGGAGGCGCGTGCGCCCTGGGAGCTGGCGGCGCTGATGGCGGTGTCGCCCTTCCTGAAGAAGATGCCCGCCGGTGACGGCCACCCGGTGATCGTCTTTCCCGGCCTGGGCGCGGCCGATGCCAGCACCTTGGCGGTGCGCCAGTTCCTGACGGGGCAGGGCTACACACCGTATCCCTGGGGCCAGGGTTTCAACCTCGGCCCGCGCGAAGGTGTGCTGGACGGCTGTCGCGCGCTGATCCGCGAGACCTTTGCGCGCCACCGCGAAAAGATCAGCCTGGTCGGCTGGAGCCTGGGTGGCATCTACGCCCGCGAGATGGCCAAGGAAATGCCCGATCTGGTGCGCTGCGTGGTCACGCTGGGCACGCCCTTCGCGGGCCACCCGCGCGCCACCAACGCCTGGCGCTTCTACGAGATGGTGAGCGGGCAGCAGACACACGACGAGGCCCTGCTGGCCGAGGTGAAACGCCCGCCGCCGGTGCCCACCACGTCCATCTACAGCAAGACCGACGGCATCGTGGCCTGGGCTTGCAGCCTGAACCCGCCGCAGCACCGCCACACCGAGAACATCGAGGTGCACGCCAGCCACATCGGCATGGGCATGAACCCGATGGCGCTGTATGCGCTGGCCGACCGCCTGCGCCAGGACCCGGCGCACTGGAAGCGCTTCGATGTGCAGGGCGCGCGCCGCTGGTTCTTCAAGGTGGCACACCAACCCGAACTGCTGGTCGACCAGTACTGATGCAGGTCACCGCGAACGGCCTGCAGATCGAGGTTGACGTGCAGGGCCCGGCTGAGGGCCAGCCGCTGCTGCTGGTGATGGGCCTGGGCATGCAGCTGGTGGCCTGGCCGCAGGCGCTGGTGGACCTGCTGGTCGCGCGCGGTTTCCGGGTCATACGCTTCGACAACCGCGATGCCGGCCTCAGCCAGGGTTTTGATGCGTACGGCATGCCAAACATGGCGCTGGCCGCGCTGCGCTATTTCCTGCGGCTGCGTGTGCCGTCGCCCTACCGCCTGGCCGACATGGCGCAGGACGCGGTGGGGGTGCTGGATGCGCTGGGCATCGCGCAGGCCCATGTCTGCGGTGCGTCGATGGGCGGCATGGTGGTGCAGCACATGGCGGCCGGCCACCCGCAGCGGGTGCGCAGCCTGACGCTGATCATGACGACCAGCGGCTCGCGCCGGCTGCCGCAGGCGCGCGCGTCGGTGCAGCGCGCACTGCTGCGCCGGCCCGATGGCCGTGACCCTGGCACCGTGGTGGCGCACCTGGAGCGCCTGCTGCGCCTGATCGGCAGCCCGGCCTACCCGCCGGAGCCGCTGGCCTTCCGCGCGCGGCTGGCGGCCACCGTGGCCCGCGCCTGGCGGCCGGCGGGTTCGGCGCGGCAGCTGCTGGCCATCGTGGCCGATGGCGACCGCACGCCGCTGCTGGGCCGCATCACGGCGCCCACCCATGTGGTGCACGGCGCGGACGATCCGCTGGTGCCGCCCGCGTGTGGCGAAGACCTGGCGCGCCGCATCGTCGGCGCGACGCTGGACCTGGTGCCCGGCATGGGACACGACCTGCCGGAGCCGCTGCTGCCAAGGCTGGCCGACGGCATCGCTGCCGTCGCCGCGCGGGCCCCCGGGTTCAAACCGGTTTGAACGGGAAGAAGTAGGGCACCGCCACCAGCGCCACCGCCTGGAACACCAGCGCGATGGGCAGCCCGGCGCGCAGGAAGTCGCGCAGCGTGTAACGACCCGGCGACATGATCATCAGGTTGGTCTGGTAGCCGTAGGGTGTCATGAAACTGCAGCTGGCACCGTAGAGCACGGCCATCACGAAGGGCAGGGGGTCGAGGCCGGTTTTTTGCGCCACGCCCAGTGCGATCGGGAAGGCCAGCGCGGCAGCGGCGTTGTTGCTCATCAGCTCGGTCAGGATCCAGGTGATCAGCAGGATCAAGGCCAGCGCGCCGTAGGGACCGAACTGCTCGACGCCCAGCAGCATGCCGCCGGCCATCAAGGCGGCGGCACCCGTCTGCACCATCACCTCGGAGATCACCAGCGACGAGGCGATGATGACGATGATCTCGTACGGCATGTTGCGGCGCAGGTCGGCCACCTTGGCAAAACCGAAGGCCAGGAACAGCGCCAGCAGCACCAGCAGCGTCTTCAGGAAATCCACCATGCCGAACGCCGCCAGCAGGATGGCGGCCACGAAGCCGCCCATCGCCAGCATGCCCTTGCGCGGGTCGGTGAACTTCTGCACCTCGCGCTGCGAGACGATGATGAAGTTGCGCTGCAGGTTGTTGCGTTTTTCGAAGTCCTTGCCCACCACCAGCACCAGGGTGTCGCCCACGTCCAGCGGCAGGTTGGCAATCGCGCCGCGCAGGCGTTCGCTGCCACGCCGCACCGCGATCACCGCGGCGTCGAACTGCGAGCGGAAATCCACTTCCTTGATGGTGCGGCGGGCGAGTGGCGAGTTGGCCGCCACCACCACCTCCACCAGGTTGTCCAGCGGCAAGTTGTAGTGCTGGCCATGGGTCTCCAGGCCTTGGAAGCGCAGCAGCAGGTCCAGCCGGGTCAGGTCGCCGGTGAAGACCAGCACGTCACCCGCCTGCAGCGCCTGGTCGGGCTGCACCGGGGCGATGATGTGGCCGTCGCGCACGATCTCGGCCAGGAAGAGGTGCGACAGCTGCCGCAGGCCTGCGCTTTCGACCGAAGCGCCCACCAGCGGTGACGAGGGCAGCACCTTGGCTTCGAGGAAGTAGTCGGACAGTTCTTCGTCGGCTGGGGGCTGTTCGGCCAGGATGCGCGGGTACAGCAGCACCATCGTGGTGCCACAGGCGACGACGATCAGGATGCCGACCGGGAACAGGTCGAAGATCTGCAGCGGTGGCAGCTTCTGGCCGATCATCAGGCTGTTGACCAGCAGGTTGGTCGAGGTGCCCACCAGCGTCAGGATGCCGCCCAGCGAGGCCGCAAAACACATCGGCATCAGCAGCCGCGACGCCGGGTGCGTGCGCAGGGTGCGCAGCGGCCCGAGCAGCGAGGCCACGACCGCGGTGTTGTTCAGGAAGGCCGAGTACGCGGCCGTGGCCACATACAGCTTGGTCAGTGCCCAGCGGTAGTCACCACGCACCAGCCGGTCGGCCACCACCTCCAGCAGGCGCGACTTGTCCAGCACCACGGACAGCAGCAGCAGCACCACCACGGTGACCAGCCCGTTGTTGGTGAACTGCTGCAGACCCTTCTGCACGCTGACGAAATCCAGCAGCATGAAGGCAAAGGCCACGCCGGCGAACACCTTGGCCGGCGAAACCCGGCCGCGGATGAGTTCGACGATCAGCGCGGCCAGTCCGATGAAGACGATGGCCTGCTGCAGCGTCATGCAGGGATCACGCCTTTGCTGCGCAGCAGTGCCAGCACCTGGTCGGCCGCCTGCTCGGATGTCATGGCCGTGGTGTCGATGCGCAGATCAGGGCTCTCAGGCACCTCGTACGGCGAATCGATGCCCGTGAAGTTGGCCAGTTCCCCGCGTCGGGCCTTTTTGTACAGACCCTTCACATCGCGCTCCTCGGCCACCGCCAGCGGTGTGTCGACGTGGATCTCGATGAACTCACCTTCTTCCACCAGACTGCGGGCCAGGGCCCGCTCGGACCGAAAGGGCGAGATGAAGGCCGTGGCCACGATCAGGCCGGCGTCCAGCATCAGCTTGGCCACTTCGCCGACACGGCGCACGTTTTCGACGCGGTCGCCTTCAGTGAAGCCCAGGTCCTTGTTCAGGCCGTGGCGCACGTTGTCGCCGTCCAGCAGGTACGAGTGCACGCCGGCCGCGTAGAGCTTCTTTTCCACCAGGTTGGCGATGGTGGACTTGCCGGCACCCGACAGGCCCGTGAACCACAGCACCGCGGGTTTGTGGCCCATCAGCGTGGCGCGTGCGGCCTTGTTGACGTCCACCGCCTGCAGGTGGATGTTGTGGGCACGGCGCAGCGCAAAGTGCAGCATGCCGGCGCCGACCGTGTTGTTGGTCATCCGGTCGATCAGGATGAAGCCACCGGTCTCGCGGCTGGCGCTGTAGGGGTCGAAGGCCACCGCGCGGTCGAGCGCGATGTTGCAGACGCCGATCTCGTTGAGGTCGAGCTTCTTCGCCGCCAGGTGCTCCATCGTGTTGACGTTCACCTTGTACTTGGGCTCGGTGACCGTGGCGTTGACGGTGCGCGTGCCGATCTTCATCAGGTACGGCCGGCCCGGCAGCAGCGCGTCGTCGGACATCCAGACAATGGTGCACTCGAACTGGTCGGCCACCTCGGCAGGGTTCTGGGTGCCGGAGATCAGGTCGCCGCGCGAGATGTCCACCTCGTCGGCCAAGGTGATCGTCACCGATTCACCGGCCACGGCCTGCGTGCGGTCGCCGTCCAGCGCGACGATGCGCGCCACGGTGGATTCGCGGCCCGAGGGCTGCACGCGGATGCGGTCACCCGGCTGCACACGGCCGCTGGCGATCATGCCGCAGAAGCCGCGGAAATCGAGGTTGGGGCGGTTCACCCACTGCACCGGCAGCCGGAAGGGGCCGGCCTGCAGGCGCGATTCGTCGATCTCGCAAGTCTCCAGGAAGGCCATCAGCGTGGGGCCGTGGTACCAGGGCATGCGGTCGCTGCGATCGACCATGTTGTCGCCCTTCAGGCCCGACAACGGGATGCTGGTGATGTCGTTCAGGCCGATCTGCGCGGCAAAGACGCGGTACTCCTCGTCGATGCGGCGGAAGGTGGCCTCGTCGTAGTCCACCAGGTCCATCTTGTTGATGGCCAGCACCACCTTGCGGATGCCGATCAGGCTGACCAGGTAACTGTGGCGGCGCGTCTGTGTGAGGACGCCCTTGCGCGAATCGATCAGGATCACGGCCACGTCCGCAGTGGACGCGCCGGTGATCATGTTGCGGGTGTACTGCTCGTGGCCCGGCGTGTCGGCGACGATGAACTTGCGCCGGTCGGTGCTGAAGAAGCGGTACGCGACGTCGATCGTGATGCCTTGTTCACGTTCGGCGGCCAGGCCGTCGACCAGCAGCGCGAAGTCGATGTCACCGCCCTGGGTGCCCCACTTCTTGGAGTCGGCTTCGATGGCGGCGAGCTGGTCCTCGAACAGCATCTTCGATTCGTACAGCAGGCGCCCGATGACGGTGCTCTTGCCGTCGTCCACGCTGCCGCAGGTGATGAAACGCAGCAGGCTCTTTTTTTCGTGCGCCTCGAGGTAGGCGTCGATGTCGCTGGCGATCAGGTCGGATACGTGTGCCATGTCAGAAATACCCTTCCTGCTTCTTCTTCTCCATCGACGCGGCGGCGTCGTGGTCGATCATGCGGCCCTGGCGCTCGGAGGTGCGCGTGAGCAGCATCTCCTGGATCACGGCCTTCAGCGAATCGGCTTCGGATTCGACCGCGCCCGACAGCGGGTAGCACCCCAGGGTGCGGAAACGCACCTTCTTCATCATCGGCACCTCGCCGGGGCGCAGTTTCATGCGCTCGTCGTCTACCATGATCAATGTGCCGTCGCGGTCCACCACCGGGCGTTCGGCCGCGAAGTACAGCGGCACGATGGGGATGTTCTCGAGGTGGATGTACTGCCACACGTCGAGTTCGGTCCAGTTGCTGATCGGGAAGACGCGGATCGATTCGCCCTTCATCTTGCGGCCGTTGTACAGGTGCCAGAGTTCGGGGCGCTGCGCCTTCGGGTCCCAGCGGTGCTGCGCACTGCGGAACGAAAAGATGCGCTCCTTGGCGCGTGACTTTTCTTCGTCGCGGCGCGCGCCACCAAAGGCGGCATCGAAGCCGTAGTGGTCCAGCGCCTGCTTCAGGCCCTGCGTCTTCCACATGTCGGTGTGGATCTGCGAGCCGTGGTCGAAGGGGTTGATGCCCAGGGCCTTGGCCTCGGGGTTCTGGTAGACCAGCAGCTCCATGCCCAGTTCGCGTGCCATGCGCTCACGCAGCGCGTACATGTCGCGGAACTTCCAGGTCGTGTCCACGTGCAGCAGCGGGAAGGGCGGTGGCGCCGGGTAGAAGGCCTTCTTCGCCAGGTGCAGCATGACCGCGCTGTCCTTGCCGATGGAGTACAGCATCACGGGCCGTTCGGCTTCGGCCACCACTTCCCGCAGGATGTGGATGCTCTCGGCTTCGAGGCGTTGCAGGTGGGTCAGGCGCGTGGGCGCCAGGGTGTCGCTCATGGAAATGGTGTTCCGTGGTGCTGGAGGTCCAGGGTGCCGAAGGAGAGTGGCAAGCTTTGTGCCATGCCGCGCCGGACAAGGCCCGGCAGGGCGCGAGTATCCGGCATCGACATGACGCCCAACGCCCGCGGCGTCCCCCTAGTTCTGCTGGCGTGTGCGGAAAATGGCAGCTTGGCACCCTGTTGTTCGGCGCCTGGGCCGTGCTGGACACCGCCATCATGGCCCGCACCCCAGGAGCGCCCATGACCACCATTTCCACCTCACCAGCTTCCTTCGTCGACCGCAGCACCCTGAACACGCCCGCCGGCAACCCGGCCGGCCGCCAGGCGCTGAAAGACCTGACGCAGGCCTTGAAGACCGAAGACCTGGGTGCCGCGCGCCAGGCCTTTGTGCAGGTGCTGAAAAACGCACCCGAAGGGGCCACCTGGAAGCCCGACAGCGGCCTGGCCGAGGTGGGTCGAGCGCTGCTGGCGGGTGACATCGCAGCAGCCAAAGAGGCCGGCAAGGCCGCGCTGCAGGCGCTGAAACCGCAGCAACCCCCCTCGATCCCGGGGGAGCCGGAGCCGCCCAAGGCACCCTCTACCACAGGCGGAACGGCCGGCACCCTGTTGAACGTGGTGGCCTGAGCGTCATGTGCTGCAGTTAAAGTCCCTCGCAAATGCGGCCATGACCGCTGGAGGGATCACACATGCAAGATTGGGAAAGCCAGCGTGAGGCTTGGTTGGCCGCTTTGGTGCGCATCACGCGCGATGCCGGCGACCTCATCCTCGACATCTACAAGACCGATTTCGCCGTGCGTGGCAAGGGAGACCAGTCACCTGTCACCGAAGCTGACGAACGTGCCGAGGCGCTGATCGTGCCGGCGCTTCAGGCGCTCGCACCCGGTGTGCCCATCGTGGCCGAAGAGGCGGTGGCCGGCGGTGCGGTGCCCGAGGTCGGCCGGCTGTTCTGGCTGGTCGATCCACTGGATGGCACCAAGGAGTTCATCAGCCGAAACGGCGAGTTCACCGTCAACATCGCCCTCGTGGCCGACGGTGTGCCGGTGCTGGGCGTCGTGCTGGCGCCTGCACTGGGCCGCCTTTACGCGGGTGACCGTGACCGCGGCGCGTGGATGGAAGACGCCCAGGGTCGGCGGCCCATCCAGGTGCGCGCTGTGCCTGAAGCTGGCCTGACCGTCGTCGCCAGCCGTTCGCACGGTGATGCGACAGCGCTGGATGCCTTCCTTGCTGGGCGCCAGGTCGCGGCGCTGGCCAACGCCGGTTCGTCCCTGAAGCTGTGCCTGGTGGCCTCGGGTGAAGCGGACCTGTACCCGCGCCTGGGCCGCACGATGGAATGGGACATTGCGGCCGGCCATGCCGTGTTGCTGGCAGCGGGCGGCGCCGTGCGCGATCTGTCGGGCCGGACGCTGCGCTACGGCAAACCTGGCTTCGACAACCCGCACTTCGTGGCGGGTGGCGAGGCCTGAGTCGGGCCCCGAGTCGGGGCCAGAGCTGGCGTTTGACCGCGGTTCCGCGGATTTTTGCCGGCACCTGGCCGAGAACTTGCAAGGTGCCGCTCGTATATTCCGATGTCGGGGCCATGGGGTGCCTGTCGACCGCGATCCACACTGAGGAAGCCCGGTGAAAAGAACCCGAGCCATGGCCTGGTTGGCCACGTTCTGCTGCATGCTGCTGTTGTCCGCCTGTGGGGGAGGCAGCGGCCGTCAGGGCACCGACATCGTGGTCAGCGGCACCGGTCCCACCGCGCAGGTGGCGGGCGGCGAGGCCGTCCTGGTCACGATGACCGTCAGCAACGCCGGCCCGGGCGATGCCGGCAGCATGCGCATCAACAGCCTGGTCGGCAACCAGATGGCCTTGACCGCCATCACCTGCACGGCTGCGGGTGGCGCAGTGTGCCCCGCGACGCCCGGCCCATCGATGACGGCGGACGGCCTGCCCTCGGGCGGCAGCCTGGTGTTTGCCGTGTCGCTGGTGGCCTCGGCCAATGCAAACGGCACGCTGTCGTACACGATGTCGGTGCAGGTCGACCAGGACACCAACAGCGTCAACAACCAGGCCACGGTCACGGCGTCGGCCTTCTCGGCGACCAGCAACCTGGTGGTGTCGGGCAGCGGCCCGGGTGGCACGGTCACCGGCGGCGCGACCGCGCTGTTCCAGATGACGGTGACCAACACCGGCCCGGATGCGTCCACCAACGTGCGCATCGACAACGACGTCAGCAGCGGCTTGCAGCTGAACGCGCTGAACTGCACCGCTGCCGGCGGTGCCGTCTGCCCGGCCACCGGGCCGACGATGTCGCTGCCGTCCTTGCCTGCGGGCGGTTCGTTGAACTTCGAGGTCAGCACCACCGTGGGTGCCACGGTGAACGGCTTCGTCAGCAACAAGCTGTCGGTCGTCTCCGACAACGACGCCGTTCGCAGCGACAACAGCTTCAGCGCCTCGGCCACCGTCGTCACGCCGCGCAGCGGTGTCTTCGTCACCGGCACCGGCCCGGCTGCAGCGGTCACGGGTGATTCGGCCGCCGTGTTCACGATGCAGGTCGGCAACGCCGGCCCCGACGCGGCCACGTCGCTCACCCTGGTCAACCAGGTCGGCAGCAACCTGTCACTCACGGGCGTCAGCTGCCTGGCCGCTGGCGGTGGGGTCTGCCCCAGCAGCACCGGCCCGGTGATGAGCGTGCCGTCCCTGCCAGCCGGTGCCACGCTGACCTTCACCATCAACACCTTGGTGGCTGCAGGTGTGAACGGCGCGGTGGTGAACACCTTCTCCGTCACGGCCGCGAATGACAGCGACCGCAGCGACAACAGCGCCACGGCGGTCGCCACCGTCTCCACCCCGCGCGCCCGGCTGGCCGTTTCCGGCACCGGGCCCACCGGCCAGGTGGCGGGCGGCGCCAACGCCGCCTTCGTGATGACGGTCGGCAACACCGGCCCGGACGCCGCCACCAGCGTGCGTGTGGTCAACACCGTCGGCAGCAACCTCAGCTTTGCCGGCGCCAGTTGTGTGGCCAGCGGCGGCGCCACCTGCCCGGGCACCGTCGGCGTCGTCACCGAAGTGCCGACACTGCCGGTCGGCGGGCAACTGAGCTTCACGGTCAACGCGCTGGTGGATGCTGGCGCCAATGGGGCCATCACCAACACCGTGCAGGCCAGTGCCGGCAACGCCGCTGCCAGCAACGCGGTGGCTGTGGGCGAGGCCTTCACGGCGCGCAGCGGCCTCACCGTCACCGGTGTCGGGCCCGACAACGTGCCGTCCGGCACCAGCGCCAACTTCCAGATGACGGTCACCAACATCGGGCCAGACCCGGCGGCCACGGTGCGCCTGGTGAACACGGTGGGTGGCAACCTCACGCAGACCGGCATCACCTGCGCCGCCACCGGTGGCGCGGTCTGCCCCACCACCGGCGCCGTGATGGACGTCAGCAACCTGCCGGTTGGTGGCGTGCTGGTGTTCAACGTCGCCGCCACGGTGGCCAACGGCACGCAGGGTGTGATCACCAACGGCCTGTCGGCCACGGTGACCAGCGGTACGCGGTCCAATGTGTCGGCCGTGGCCGTGGGCAGCGCCTACGCCAACGCGGTTTCGGTCTCTGGCACCGCACCGGCTGGCCCGCTGGCCGGCGGGGCGACCGCCACCTTCGTGATGACGGTGGCCAATGCCGGCCCCGGTGCCGCGCAGAACCTGGCGCTCACCAACGTGCTCAGCAGCGGGTTGACCTTGTCGTCCACCGCCATCGGCTGCACCGCCACCGGCGCTGCCGTGTGCCCGGCCACGCCCGGCGCCACGATGACCGTGCCTTCGCTGCCGGCCGATGGCACGCTGAGCTTCAGCTTCCCGGTGGTCGTGAGCGCGGGCACCAACGGCACCGTGAGCAGCAGCTTCACGGCCACCGCGGCCGGTGATACACGAGCTGCCGACAACAGCACCACCGTCTCGACCACCGCGTCAAGTGTCGATGTCGGCGTGTCGCAGACGGGGGCCACGCAGGTGGCCGCCGGCAGCAGCGCCGTGTTCACCGCGATCGTCAGCAACCCGGGGCCGTCGGCTGCGGCGGGGCTGACCATCACCCACACGCTGGGCGGTGCCGGTGCGGCCGGGGCCACGGCCAGCATCGTGTGCACGGCATCGGGTGGTGCCACTTGCCCGACCACCGGCCCGTCGATGAGCGTGCCTTCGCTCCCGGCCGGCCGCACGCTGACGTTCACCATCACGGTGCCCGTGGCGGCCGGTGCCCGCGGGGCGGTGAGCAGCACGGTGGCGGTGACCGCGCCGGGGGATCCCTCGGCGGGCAACAACGAGCAGACCACGACCACCCTGGCCGTCGATGGCCGCAACGGCAGCTACCGCGCCTTCGGCGCCGATGGCAGCACGGCGGACCTGGTGCTGGACTTCGATGCCAGCACCTACGTGATGGGCAGCGGCGGTACGCAGACCTTCACGGCCGGTGCGGGCAACGAGTTTGTGCTGGGCACTGCCACCCGCTTCCGGATGGCCACCGACCTGGTGATCGGCAGCCACAACTTCGGCAACGGCCTGGTGCCCTTCGTCGCGGGGCGCAGCTTCGGCACCACAGTGGCCGATGCGCAGGGTGGCTACAACCTGGGCACCCGCGAGGTGCCCACCGGCGGCGGCACCACTGCCACGCGGCCTGGCAGCGCAGCGGTTGCGGCCGATGGCACGCTCTTCATCTGCCAGATGCCCGGCGGGCAGCCCCGGCCACCGTCGAACTGCGCGGGCGGCCTCACGAGCTACGCGCTCAGCGTCGACGGCAGCGGCCTGTTCACGGCCACCCCGCTGTCCGGTGTCTCGACCACCAGCTACAGCTTCTACCTGCTGCGCTCCGGGACCTCCAAGCTGCTCATCAGCGCCGGCGCCACGGTGGACGATGTCGGCACCGCCGTCCAGCGTTTCCGCATCGGCCTGCAGGATCCGCCGGCCGTGGCTGGTGGCCAGTTGGCCGGCGGCAGCACGGCGGGTGAATGGGTCGACGTCGTGCTGTCGAGCAGCACCTACAGCGTGACCGGCACCACCAACACGGGTGTCATCACCGCCAACCTGGCCATTGTGTCGGGCAGCGGTGCCACTTCGCTGCTGCTGGGCACACGGTCCGACGGCGCATCGATCTACGTGATGCAGGCAGGCCCGGTGGCGGTGGTCTACGGCACACCTGCCGGCACGGCCAACGGCCTGATGCAAATCCTCGCGCCATGAACCTCAACAGGTCTGGCACCCTTCTTGCGCACACCGGGTACAGCCCCGGGGAACCTGCACGCCCATGAACAACATCATCTTCATCGTGATGGACAGTTGCCGCTATGACTCGTTCATGGCCGCTGCGACGCCGAACATCGACCGCCTGGGCGAGGCCCAGAAACGCTACTCCTACGCATCCTGGACCGCCCCATCGCACTACGCGTTCACGATGGGCATGATGCCGCACAGCAGCCCGAAGAACGTTTACGCCTCCGAGGTCTACAAGGAGGACTACATCCAGTGGAAGGCGCGCACCGGCGGTGAGGCCGTGGAGTTCAAGGACTTCCTGCCCGAGCTGTCCTTGCCGCGCGTGTTGTCCAAGGTCGGCTACAGGACGGTTGCCAAGGTGTCGATGCCGGTGCTCAACAAGTACACGCCGATCAGCAAGCACTTCGACGAGTACAAGCTGATGGCCAACCACAACGACTTCGCCGGCATGATCGAGGAGATGGAGTTCCCGGAGGACGAGCCGCACTACTACTTCCTGAACCTCGGCGAGACCCACTACCCGTACATGCTGTCGGCCGAAAACCTGCCCCATGTCTCGGGTGTGCACGGCGTGCTGAAGGCGATGGGCAACGACGCCGAGGTCGCCACCAACACCGCGCAGTCCTTCGACCCGGCGCTGATGAAACGGCTGCACGAACAGCAGGTGCGCTGCGTCGAGTACGTGGACGGCCTGATCGGCACCCTGATGGCCAAGGCCCCGCCCAACACCTGGTTCATCGTCACCGCCGACCACGGCGAGCTGTTCGGTGAAGAGGGCTACTTCGGGCACGGCCCGGTGATGCACGAGAAGTGTTTCGAGGTGCCCTTCGTCGAAGGCATCCCGGTCTGAGGCTGGGCGCACCATGGCGGCCCCTCTGTTCCTGCTGGCGCCACCGAGGTCCTACACCTCGCTGGTGAATGCCATGCTGGGCCAGCATCCGCAGGCCTTCGGCCTGCCCGAACTCTGCCTGTTCAACGTCGACAAGCTGGTGCACCTGTGGAGCGGCGTGCAGGGCGAAAACGCCGAGCGGGGCGCGATGGCGCGCCACGGGCTGCTGCGGGCGGTGGCCGAGATCTTCGGCGGCGAGCAGACCGCAGAGACCGTGGACATGGCCCGCTGCTGGGCGTCGATGCGTGAGGAGTGGGACACCGGGCGGGTCTTCCAGGACATCGTTGCCCGCATCGACCCCTTGGTGGCAGTCGAGAAGAGCCCCTCCTACGCCATCAGCGTGACCCGCATGCGCGGGTTGTTGCGGGCCTTCCCGGATGCACGGTTCCTGCACCTGGTGCGCCACCCCGTGGCGCAGAGCAAGTCGGTGATGGCGATCAACGAGGGCGCGTTCTGCATGAAGGTGCAGGCCTTCGAGATCGGCGAGGACTACGCCATGCTGGAGCCCCAGATCGCCTGGCACGACGTGAACCTCAACATCCTCGATTTCCTCGAAGAAGTGGCGCCTGAGCGCCAGCTGCGCATGCGCGGCGAAGACATCATGGGCGACCCGCAGCGCTACCTGGCCGACATCTGCCGTTGGGCCGGCCTGCGTGACGACCCCGAGGCCGTCGAAGCCATGATGCACCCCGAGGAATCACCCTTTGCGTGTTTCGGCCCGATCAGCGCGATGTTCGGCAACGACCCGAACTTCCTGTCCGGTCCGACCTTTCGCCCCCACAAACCCAAGATCCCGCCGTTGAACAAACCGGTGCCCTGGCGCCAGGACGGCAAGGGCCTGTACCCGGCGGTGATTGACCTTGCCAAGGAGTTCGGCTATGAGTGAAGAAGCCCCTCCCGGCGTGCCGGCCGACACCCCACCGCCGGCGCCGCCCAAGCGCAAACGCGCCTTCCTGACCCCGGCCCCGATCGACCCGGTCACCGGTCGGCCTGACCCGGGCAAGCTGAATGCCCACCAGGCGGCGTTGCGTCAGGCCGTGGTGGATGCCTTCAACGCCAAGAAGGCCCGTTCGTTCCTGCAAAAGCACGTCCACCACATCAGCGTCAACCGCGAGCTGTCGGAGGGCATCCGCTTCCTGTTCGACGACGAGGGCAAGGCGCCGCGCAACGCACCGTTGGAGGACATCGTGCTCGAGCGCCGCCGCATCGAGTACCAGATCCTGTGGCTCGACGGCGCCCTGCAGGAGCTTCGTCACCGCCTCATCAAGGTGCGCGAACTCGAGGACTACGCGCTGGAGATGCTGGCCGAAGCATCGCTGCCCGACACCGAATGAGGAGCCCCTTGTCCCCCTTGCAACCACTTTCTCCTCCGTCCACCGTGCTCGCGTCGGCGCCGTTCGGTGCGGCGGTTCGTTTGGCCTGCGCCGCGCTGCTGGCGGCGCTGTCGGTGGGCTGCACCACGGTCGGCCCTGACTACAAGCGCCCCGCCGCCACGTTGCCGTCGGCCTGGCGTGCGCCGCAGGTGGACGCGGCGGACATCGTCAACACCACGTGGTGGGAAGCCTTTGGCGACCCGGATCTGACGCGCCTGGTCGGCCAGGCGATCGACGCCAACAAGGACTTGCTGATCGCGTCCTACCGTGTCGAGCAACTGGCGGCCAAGCTGGACGTCAGCCGCGCCGAAGGGTCCCCTCGGGTGGGTTACAACGCCACGCGGGAACGTGTGCGGCGCAGCGAGGAACAGCCCGCACTGCTGGCCTTTGGCCGTGAGCCGTCCTACAACAACTACGCCGTCAACCTCACGCTGAGCTGGGAAATCGACATCTGGGGCCGCCTGGCTCGCGCCAACGAATCCGCGCGTGCCGAGATGCTGTCCAGCGAAGAGGCGCGGCGCGCGGTGATGCTCAACGTCGTCACCGGCGTGGCCGATCTGTACGTGCAGCTGCTGTCGCTGGACCGCCAGCTCGACCTGGCGCGGCAGTCGCTCGCCAACCGGCAGGCCGCCGCCGCGCTGCTGGATGCCCGTTTCAAGGGCGGTTCGGCCACGCTGATCGACGCCACCCGGGCGCAGGCCCTGGTCGACGAACTGCAGGCCACGCTGCCGCCCATCGAGCGCGACATCGCCTTGGCCGAAAACGCGCTGACGGCGCTGCTGGGTCAAAACCCGGGACCGGTGGCGCGCCGGTCGATCGACGCCTTGAAGCTTCCGCCTGTGCCGCAGGGCATCCCGTCCGATGTGCTCGACCGGCGGCCCGATGTCGTGGCGGCCGAGCAGACGCTGATCGCGGCCAACGCGCGCATCGGCGTGGCCAAGGGCCAGTATTTCCCGACCATCTCGCTCACCAGCGCGCTGGGCCTGGGCAGTGACCAGCTGCGCTGGCTGATGTCGCGCACGGCACGCACCGGCGAGCTTGGCGCCAGCCTGATGGGCACGTTGTTCGACGGCGGACGCATCGACGGTGACGTGCGCGCCGCCGAGGCGGAACGCAAGCAGATGGCGGAGACCTACCTGAAGGCCATCCAGAACGCGCTGCGCGAGGTGGACGATGCCCTCGTCAGCCGCAGCCGGTCGGCCGAACAGGTGGCGGCGCTGGGCCAACGCCTGAAGACGCTGGAAGAAGTCCTGCGGCTGGTGCGCCAGCGCTTTGAGGGCGGCCAGTCCACCCGCACCGATGTGCTGGAAGCGGAACGCCAGGTGCTCAACGCCCGGGACGCCCAGGCCCAGGGTGTGCGCGACCAGTACGCCGCCGTCGTGGCGATCTACAAGGCCATGGGCGGCGGCTGGATGGCCGAGCAGGACCGTACCCGATCGACCCAGCCGGTTGCCAAGAACAGTGAACCCGAGATCCGCCCATGAGTGAGCAAACCCGAAAGATCGTCCTGCCGGCCTATTTGATGCGGCGATGCGAGGCCTTCCGCATCGTCAAGGGCGACGAGACCAGCTACCTGTTGCGTGACAAGCTGCTGGGACGCACCCACGATTTCGACGCGCAGCAGTTCTTCATCCTCGAAGCACTGCCCGGTGTCGAGTCGATGGAGAAGCTGCAGTCGGTTTTCAAGGACCGTTTTGACCAGCCGCTCAAACCCAGCACGGTCGACGAGTTGTTCCGGTCCCTGGTCGAGCGCAAGCTGCTGGACGAAGCCGCGCTGAGCCACCCGCTGCTGGCCCCGTATGCGCGTGACCTGTTCGATGTGGTCGACGGCAAACCCGTGGCCAAACCCACCGAGCCGGTGGTGGAACCCGAACTTCCGCAAGAGCTGGCGGAGCCGGCCGTGCCGCGGCCGGTGGCGGGCCAGAAGATCGTGCTGCCGGCCTATCTGGTGCGGCGCGTCAAGGCCTACCGCAACGAAACTCCTGCGGGCAACGTCTACTACATCAGCGACGACCTGCACGACCGCACCTTCAGTTTCGAGCCCTGGCAGTTCTTTGTGCTCGAGGTGCTGCCGGGCTGCGAGACGCTGGAAAAGCTGCAGTCGGTGTTCCAGGACCGTTTTGGCCATGCCGTCACGCGGGAAGAGCTCGAGATGCTCTTTGCCTCGCTGGCCGACCGCAAGCTGTTCGACGCCTCGGCGCTGAAACACCCGCTGCTCAAGCCCTTTGCCCTGCGCACCTTCGAGGTCGTGGATGGCAAGGCGGTGCAGAAGTCCCAGGTTGATCGCCTCAGTGCAGATGCCAGCCCCGCCCCCGCCGCGGTGCCGGCCGTGGCCGCTGCACCGGTGAAGGAACTGCCCGCCGGCGTGCGTGACGTGGCCGGCCTCGACACCGAGGCCACCTCCCGCATGTGGCCGCTGTTCGACCCCCGGCCGCTGCTGAAGGTGATGGTGCCGGTGCTGTCGCCGCTGCGCTACCTGGCCTACGCGCTGCCGGTGCTGGTGATCATGGCGCTGATGCTGATCGGCAAGTTTGGCGACCTGCTGGTCAAGGATCTGCACGATCTGCACGGGCGCCGCAGCCTGATCGAACACGTGCTGTTTGTGCTGTTCACGCTGAACCTCGGTGCCACCATCGTGATGGCCTGCATCGCCCACTCGTACAAGGCGGCGGTGGAGCGGTTCTGCATCACCTTGTACGTCGGCTTCATCCCGCGTTTTGTCAACCGCATCGTCGGCGGCGAGCGCTTCACGCGCAAGCAGTTGATGGCGCTGCACGGCGGCAACCTGATGTTCCGGGTGTTTGTGTTCAGCGCCGCCGTGATCGCCTGGTACAACACCCGCGACCTGCAGGGCTCGTCGCACGACTTCGTGCTGGCCCTGGTGCTCACCGCAGGTGCCAGCCTGGTGCTGGAGACCGGCAACCCGTTGATGAAGGGCAGTGCGTATTTCCTGCTCGCGGCCTACCTGAACGAACCGCATCTGCGTGGCAAGGCCTACAAGGCCTTGATGAACAAGATGAAGGCCGGTGTCTACCAGCAGGCCGACAGCACGGTGCTGTCCATCTACGCGCTTCTGTTCATCACCTACGCCTTCGCCCTGGTGGCTTTTGTCACCTTCGGCCTGGGCCAGTGGCTGATGGGCCACCTGGCGCTGGGTGGGTCGGCGGTCATCCTCACGGTGGGTTTGCTCGCCTTCCTGTTCTGGCGCAACTACGTCAACCTGAAGAAGTTCGGCGACGCCTACGAACGGGCGGTCCAGTTCGAGATGTGGCGCAAGCGTACCCTGCTGGACAAGGGCGCTGCGGAAGGCGAAGTCAAGACCGAGAAGCCCAGCTACTGGCGCCGGGCCGCGCTGCTGTGTGTGTTTGCGGCGATGTTCATCCCGTACCCGTACGAAGCCACGGGCACCTTCAGCCTGTACCCGACACGCAAGCAGGTGTTGTCCACCGACACCCCGGGCCTGGTCGAAGAGGTCTTCTTCGACGGCGGCGAGAGCGTCAAACAAGGCACGGTGCTGGCGCGTCTGGCCACCCAGGACCAGCAGGCGCTGATCAAGGTATCCGACGCGCAGATCGAAGAGCAAAAGGCGGTGATCGCCGACCTGAAGGCGCGCCCCCGGCCGGAAGAGGTTCGCCTGGCCGAGCAGGCGCTGGAGGTGGCCCGCTCGCGCGAGAAGTTCAGCCGCGAGAAGGCGCCCCGGCTCGAGAAGCTGTTCCGCGTCGGTGCGGTGACGATGGAGGAGTACGAGGCCGCCCGCAAGGACCACGAAACCGACCAGATGCAGGTCAACGAGAAGCTGGCTGCACTGGCACTCGCGAAGACGGGCTCCACCAAGGAGCAGATCGCGGCCGCCGAAGCCAAGCTGGTCAGCCTGCAGGAACAGCGCGGCGCCCATGTGGCCAAACTGGACCGCACCTTGCTGCGCATGCCGTTCGACGGCAACATCCTCACGCTGCACCTGAAGGACCGGACCAACAGCTACCTGGACAAGGGCCAGCCGTTTGTGTCGGTGGAGTACACGGGCACGATCACGGCGGAACTGGAGGTGGCGGAGTCTGACGTGCAGTATGTCAAGACCGACTCCGTGATCCGCATCCGGCCCGCGGCTTACTTCGACCGCGAGTTTGTAGGCAAGGTGGCCACAATCGACCGCAACGTGACGGCCAAGTCCTTTGGCAACGTCGTCAAGGTGCTGGCGACCGTCGAGAACCCCGACGGCCTGCTGAAGACCGGCATGACGGGTGAAGGCAAGGTGGCCGGCCCGACCATGCCCGTCTGGCAGGCGTTCTCGCAGGCATTGCTGCGGTTCCTGCGTGTCCAGGCCTGGTCGTGGCTGCCTTGATCACCTGACCGGCCCTGCCGACCTACCGCCCGACGGGCGGTAGGTTGGGTGGGCGGCATCGTTATCGTGCGACGCCGGTCACGTAGGCCAGCCGGATCTGCTGGCCACAACTGGCAGAGGCGAAGCCTTCGGCCGTGCCGCCCTGCTCCTCGCGGGCCACGATGCCGTAGAGATTTCTTGCTTGGTTGACCCAGGGGTAGAAGCCAAACGCACCGGCGCTGCTGTAGGCCACGTTGTTGGCGGCCACTGTGGCGGCATCGTCTTCCACCCAATGGCCCAGGGCATAGTGCCAGTCCAGGTCCGTCGGGCTGTACCTGGCGTTGCACGGCGCGCTCGTCAAGGTACAGGTCTGGTAGTCGCTTCTGCCCAGCAAGGCAGCAATGCGCAGCGGCGCCGAGCTGCCCACCAGCATCTTGCGCAGCAGGCGTGCGTAGTTGGCGGCATCGGTGATCATCGCGGTTGCCGGCTGAACCTCGAAGTACGCCAAAGAGAGGGACAAGGTCGGGTCGCTGGCCTTCAGCGTGTTGGTCACCTCAATGCCGAAGCCCGAAGCATTCAGGTTGTCCAGCCCCAGCATGGACGCATGTTTCAGCATGTGACCGCTGTTGTAGTGGTAGGTCCTGGCAGCCGCTTCAACAGGATTGATCTCGTCGGCACCTTGCGCCAGACATTCGGCGACGGTGTTGTTGATCCCGGCACAGGTCAGGGGGCTGTTGCTGTAGCCGCTGGTGAAGTTGAGGAAACGCACATCCGCATCCGCATCCAGGCCCGTAGCACCACGTTTTTCCGTGGCGTACATGCCGTAGACCCATTTGGACGCCGACGCAACGTTCATCGTCGTTGTCGAAGTCACCGCCGGGCCGCCGACACCCCCGGTGCCCGAGGCCAACATGCCCGACACGTCGCCGATTTCCCAGTAGAAGGAAGTGATCGCCCGGCAGGCGGCGTTGTTGAGCGCCGTCTGTGTGGCTGCCTCCACCTTGGTGTTGCCGCCGACGGGCGGCGGTGTTTCGGTGCTGGTGTTTCCGCCGCCACCGCAGGCCGCCAGGGCTGCTGGCAGTGCGAGCCAGCCCAAACGCCGGACGTGTTTCAAATCCATGAGAAGTTCTCCTTGTGACCAGACCGAACGTGCAATTACTGTTCCCGCGTCGAAAAACAGAGGCCTGTGCCAGCCGTCTTCGCGAGCGGCGGTTTGCCATCCATCGGCGCAGTTCTTGCTAGGGTTTTACCGGGGCTGCCCAGGGTGTCGTGGCAGCAGGTGGGCGGTTCAAGCGTGCGTCCGGCTTGAAGCCACCACCACCGCCTTGACCCGGAGCCGACCATTGAACAATCGTGAGGTGAGCCTTGGATGTGTCACAACCAGACGGTCCTTCGTTTGAGAGACTGATGCTGCTGTGTGGCGCAATGCCGAATCCGCACCGATACCACGTCCCCGCGTACCAAGTTAGGTGGCTAACGCCTGTTGGCCTCATGGTACCTTACTGCCAACAGTGATTTGTTGCCGCCTCGTTTCCAGCCGCTAGAGACCATGTCCAAATTTGCCAAGCTCGTGTTCACCCCGGCCGGTCTGAATGATGTCGGGCTGGCAGTTGCGGCCAGCCGTGCTGGGTCCATCGGTGTTTACAACGCCGAGTTGGAATCCGACCCGGCGCGCATCGTGGCCGCGCTGGACCGCCTGGCTCGATTTGCGGGTGGGCCGTTCGGTTTGCGTCTGGATGCCTTGCACGACAGCGTGCTCGCCCGGCTCAACGAGTGGATCCCCGCCGGATTGGCATGGCTGATCGTCGATGAGTCCCAGGTCGCGGCCGGTCGCGCGCACTGGCCGGCCCTGCGGCAGGCCGGCATCCGGGTGCTGGCCCAGGTGATCGACACGGCCTGGTCGGCCGACGCGCTGGACGCCGAACTCGACGGCTTGTTGGTCAAGGGCAACGAGGCGGGCGGCTTCGTTGGCGAAAACGCCAGCTTCATCCTGCTGCAGCATTGGCGTGGACGCACCAGCCTGCCCGTGTACATGCGTGGCGGCCTGACGCCGCACGTCGCTGCGGCCTGCCATGCCGTGGGCCTGGCTGGTGGTGTGCTGGATTCGCAGTTGCTGCTTCTGGACGAGGTCCGGCTGCCTGACAGCTTGCGCATCTTGATCGGCAACTTGGCCGGCAGCGAAACGGTCGCGGTCGGGCAGGGCGAACAAGGCGAGTACTTCCGCCTGCTCGTGCGGCCTTCCTTGACGGCGGCCCGCCAGTTCGTGACCGAAGGCGACGGCTGTGAATTCGCCGAACTGCGCCGTCAGGTGAGTGGCCGGGTGAATTGGCAGGACCCGGCCCGTGCCCTGTTGCCGATCGGGCAGGACGTGGCGTTTGCGCCGTTGTGGCGCAAACGTTACGGCACGCTCCAGGCCATCCTGGCGGCCATCGACGAAGCGGTGGAAAGCCACCCGCATGTGGCGGCACTGCACCCGCCGATCACCGACGGCGCCCCGCTCGCGCGTGCGCTCGGGCTGCGGTTTCCCATCGTCCAGGGGCCGATGACCCGAGTCTCCGACACCGCCGAGTTTGCGCTGGCGGTGGCCGAAGCCGGTGCCTTGCCCATGTTGGCGCTGGCACTGCTGAAGGGTGAGCCGCTGGAAAAGCTGCTCGTGCGCACCACCGAGCTGTTGGGCGCACGGCCCTGGGGCATCGGACTGCTGGGTTTTGCGCCACAGTCGCTGCTGGACGAACAACTCGCGGTCGCACACAAGTTCAAGCCCACCTACGCCATCATCGCCGGCGGGCGCCCCGACCAGGCGGTGCAACTGGAAGCGGCCGGTGTCCCCACCTTCCTGCACGTGCCGGCGGCTGGCCTGATCGCTGGTTTCCTGCAAGAAGGCGGGCGGCGCTTCATCTTCGAGGGCCGCGAGTGTGGTGGCCACATCGGGCCGCTGTCGAGCTTTGTGCTGTGGAGCACGATGGTCGACCGGCTGCTCGGCGAGCTGGGCCCCGGCAAAGTGCCCGCAGAAGAGGTTGACCTGCTGTTTGCCGGCGGCATCCACGACGCCGTTTCGTCGGCGATGCTGCAGGTCTTGGTGGCGCCGCTGGTGGCCGCCGGTGCCCGTGTCGGCATCCTGATGGGCAGTGCCTACCTCTTCACCCAGGAAATCGTCGCCAGCGGCTCCATCGTGCCGCAGTACCAGCGTGAAGTGCTGGACTGCGAACGCACGGTCAACCTCGAGTCGGGTCCTGGCCATGCCAGCCGTTGCGCCTACACGCCGTTTGCACGCGACTTCTTCAAGACGCGCGTCGACCTGCGCACGCAGGGGGTTCCGCTCGATGAAGGCCGTCGTGTGCTGGACGACCTCATCCTCGGCCGGCTGCGCATTGCCTCCAAAGGCAGCAAACGCGAGGGCCTGAACGCGCCGTTGCAGCGCCTGGACGACGCGCAGCAGCAGGCCGAAGGCATGTACATGCTCGGCCAGGTGGTGACCTTGCGCGACAGCGTCACGCACATCACCACATTGCACGACGAGGTGACCGGCGGTGCCGCGGCCCTGCTGGCCCAGCACCTCGACCTGCCCGAGGTTGCGGTCCCCGACGCACCCGGCTCGGCCGACGTTGCCATCGTCGGTGTGGCGACTGTGGTGCCCGGCGCAGGTGACGCCCGGGAGTACTGGGAAAACATCCTCGCACGTGTCGATGCGATCACCGAGATCCCGAAGCACCGCTGGGACTGGCGTCTGTATTTCGACGCCGACCGCAAGGCCAAGGACAAGATCTACTCCAAGTGGGGCGGTTTCCTCAACGACCTGGCCTTCGATCCCACCCAGTACGGCATGCCGCCGAAGTCGGTCGAATCGGTCGACCCGATGCAGCTGATGGGCCTGGAGGTGGCCTGGCGCACGCTGGTCGATTCGGGTTACCACGACAAGGCCTTTGACCGCGAGAAGGCCTCCGTGATCCTGGGCGCCAGCGGCGGCGCAGGCGACTATGGCCTGATGTACGGCCTGCGTTCGGAGTTGCCGCGTTTCGCGGGGGCTTTGCCCGACGACGTCGCCGCACGCCTGCCCACCTGGACCGAAGACTCCTTTGCCGGCATCCTGCCCAACGTGGTGGCCGGCCGCATCGCCAACCGCCTGAACTTCGGTGGTGTCAACGTCGCGGTGGACGCTGCTTGCGCTTCGTCGCTGGCCGCGGTCTACCAGGCTGTCTCCGAACTCACAGCGGGGCGCTCGGATTTCGTCATCGCCGGCGGTGTCGACACGGTGCAGGGGCCCTTCGGCTACCTGTGTTTCAGCAAGACACAAGCCCTGTCGCCCAGCGGCCGCTGCTCCACCTTCGATGCGGCCGGTGATGGCATCGTCATCAGTGAAGGCATCGCCATGGTGGCGCTGAAGCGCCTGGCCGATGCGCGCCGCGATGGCGACCGCATCTATGCCGTCATCAAGGGCGTTGGGGCCAGCAGCGACGGCAACGCCAAGGGCCTGACCGCGCCGCTGCCGGCCGGGCAGTTGCGCGCAATGCGCCGTGCCTACCGCATGGCAGGGTTCGGTCCGTCGAGCGTGGGCCTGTTCGAAGCACATGGCACCGGCACCGTGGCCGGCGACACCGCCGAGCTGGAGAGCACCACGCGCCTGATGCGCGAAGAAGGTGTCGCACCACGCTCGGCCGTCATCGGCTCGGTGAAGACCAACATCGGTCACACCAAGGCCACCGCCGGTGTGGCCGGCATGGTCAAGGCCGCACTGGCCCTGCACCACCGTGTACTGCCGCCGCACCGCAATGTGAAGCGGCCCAACGCGGTGTTGGCCGATCCGCAGGCGCCGCTGTACCTGCTCGAAGAAGCGGCGCCCTGGGTGGCGCGCGATGACGCGCCGCGCCGCGCGGCCTGCAGCGCGTTTGGCTTCGGCGGCACGAACTTCCACATCGTGCTCGAGGAGTACCAAGACGAGTACCGCGACTGGCTGGTGCCGCCGGCGAGCGACAACTGGTCGTCCGAGCTCCTGCTGTGGAGCGAAGCCGATGCACCCAAGCTGCTGGCGCGGCTGGAGGCCTTGGTGCCGCAGCTGGCCGCTGCCCCCGGCCTGCAGCTGCGCGATCTGGCCGCCAGCCTGGCCGCGCGCTGGAGTGCACGGGGCCAGACCTTGGCCATCGTGGCCAAGAACCTGGACGACTTGCAGAGCAAGCTGACGGTGGCCATCGCCTACCTGGCAGGCCAATCCAAGACCCTGGTGCCGGGTGTGTTCCACGGCACGGCCACGCATCCCGCCGGCAAGGTGGCGGTGCTGTTCCCGGGGCAGGGCTCGCAGTACCCGGGCATGGCCCGCGAAGCCGCGCTGCATTTCACACCGGTGGTTGATGCACTGGCCCGTGCCGATGCGGTGCTGGGCGAGGGATTCGAACAGCGCTTCGGTGCCGATGCCCGGTTGTCGCGTTTCATCCTGCCGCGTGGTGCCTACGACGATGCCGCGAAGGCAGCGGCACGCCAGGCGCTGACGAGCACCGATGTGGCGCAGCCCGCCTTGGGCGCGGTCGAGGTCGGGCTGCTGGGCCTGATGCGGTCGCTGGGCCTGGCGCCGGACATGCTGGCCGGCCACAGCTATGGCGAATTCGTGGCGCTGTTCGCGGCGGGAGCGATTGATTTTGATGCGCTGATGACCTTGTCCGCCGCGCGCGGCCGGTTCATCGTCGATGCCGCGTCGGCGCAGGGTGCCGAGCTCGGCACGATGTCGGCGGTCAATGCTCCCCGCAAGGTGGTCGAAGATGCCATTGCCGACATCGACGGCGTCATCATCGCGAACCACAACGCGCCGCTGCAGAGCATCATCTCCGGCACACATGAAGCGGTGAAGGCGGCCACGATCAAGCTGATGCAGGCCGGTGCGGAAGTGACCGAGCTGCCGGTGGCGGCGGCTTTCCACTCCAGCCTGGTGCGTCCGGCGCAAACGGCGCTGTCGGAGCTGATCGAGGCCACCCCCTGGGCGCCGACGCGCATCCCGGTCTACTCCAACACCACCGCGCGGCCGCATGCCGCCGATGTCGGCCGCGTCAAGCGGCAGATGGCCGAGCACCTGGTGCGCCCGGTGGAGTGGGCGGCCGAGGTTGAAGCCATGTACGACGACGGCGCCCGCGTTTTTGTCGAGGTGGGGCCCAAGGCTGTGCTGGCCCGCTTGACCACGCGCATCCTGGACGGCCGGCCGCACACCGCGGTGGCCATCGACGATGGCAGCGGTCTGGGCGGGCTGCTGGCCGGCATTGGCCAGCTGCTGTGTGCCGGCATCCCGCTGGATCCGCGCCGCCTGTTCGAAGGCCGGGATTGCCGCGTGGGCGACGCGGCGGTGCTGTCGGCACTGCTGCGCGGCAAGCCCATCGCCAAACACGCCTGGCTGTTGAACGGCAGCGGCGCCCGCCGCGCCCTGGAGCCGGTGCGCCAGATCGGGGTCACGCTCGAGCAGGCCCAGGCCAGCCCGGTGCTGACGTCCGTGTCGGCGCCCGTGTCGGCGCCCGTGTCGGCATCAGCGCCAGCGCCAGCCGTCGTGCCCGTGCCCACAACGGCCAGCGCTGCGATGGTGGCCACGCCGCATGTTTTGCCCCATGCCACGACCACCGAGGTCGCGGCCCACGTCACTGTTTCAAACACATGGAGAAGGAGCCGACCGATGGATGAACGACGACCGGCATCGGGCATGGGTGATTCACCCATCATGTCCGAGTATTTCGCAACGATGCGCCAGTTCCTGGAGACCCAGGAGCGTGTCATGTCCGCCTACATGGGCGACACGGGCGCGATGCGCCCGGTGATGCGCGCCCGGCCGATGCCGATGGCCCTGCCGCGCGCCACCGAAGTGGCGGCGCCCATCGCTGCGGCTCCGGTGGTGGTGGCGCCGGTCCCGGTGCCTGCACCGGTGCCGATGCCCGCGCCAGTGATGGCCGCTGCACCCGTGCCCCAGCCGGCGCCGGTGGTGGTTGCTCCGGTGGTGGTGGCTGCTCCGGCGGTGGCCGCCGCAGCACCCGCTGCCAAGGCCGCAGGTGCCGCGATGACACGCGAGCAACTGGTTGACATGCTGCTGTCCATCGTCGAAGAGAAGACCGGTTACCCACGCGACATGGTGGGCCTGGACCAGAACCTCGAAGCCGACCTCGGCATCGATTCGATCAAGCGGGTCGAGGTGGTGGGCGCGCTGCTGCAGCAGCTGCCCGCAGCGCACCGCGAGGCACTGACCGAGAGCCGCAGCAAACTCAACACGCAGTCGTCGCTCAACGGGATGGTCGACCTGGTCATGCAGGCCAAGGTCGGTGGGGGGGTTGCCGTCCCTTTTGAAGTGGCCGGGGTGGGATCACAGGCTGGCGTCGTCGCCAGCCACCCGCCCCGGCATGTCATGGTGTGCAAGGCCGAGCCGGTGCCCGCGGGCGCCGGGCAACGGCCCTTGCAGGGCCGCTTCGTGCTGGTCCGCGCCCGGCGCGGCGTGGCCGACGCCTTGGGTGGCCTGCGCGCCGCCCAAGGCGTGAAGACCGTGTTCGTCGAGGCCGCCGGCCTCGCGACCGAAGAGGCCGTGCTGGCGCAGGCCCAGGCGCTGACGGCCGCCGGCCCGGTGCACGCGGTGTTGTTGCTCGGTGCGCTGGGCACGGCTGCGCTCGATGCGCAGGCCACGCCGGCCGATTGGCGTGTGGCCTTGCAGGTGCACGAGAAGTCGGCCTTCTTGCTGTTGCGCGAACTCAGTTCGGTGCTGGCCGAAGGTGGCACGGTCGTCGCGGCCAGCGACTTTGGCGGCCGTTTCGGCCGCGACGGCAGCGCCGCACCCGCACTGCGCCTGTTGGGCGCGGGTCCGGGCCTGGTGAAGTCGCTGCGCGAGGAGCGCAACGACCTGCACGTCAAGGCCATCGACCTCGACCCATCGCGCAGCGCTGCGCAGTGTGCTGCCGACCTGCTGGCAGAGATCCGGTTGGACGGCGGGCGCATCGAGGTGGGTTATCCCGCCGGCGAACGCACAGTGTTCCTGACCGAAGCGGCCGAGGTGTCGGCAGACCCGGCACGTGAGGCCGGGCTGAAAGATCTGGTGGTGCTGGCCACGGGTGGTGCCCGTGGCATCACCGCCGAGGTGCTGCGCGAGTTGGCCCGGCCCGGCAACACCTTGGTGCTCACGGGCCGCAGCGCGGTATCCGAGTCCGAGCCCGTTGATACCGCGGGGCTGCTGGATGCGGCGGGCTTGCGTCATCACTTTGTCGCGCAAGTGAAGTCGGGCGCCGCCAAGATGACCCCGGCCGCGATCCAGCGGCGGGTGCAGGCAGTGCTGGACCATCGTGAGGTGCGGGCCAACCTGGCCGACTTCCGAGCCGCCGGCGCGACAGCCGAATACCACGCCGTGGACGTCACCGACGAGGCCGCCATCGCTGGCCTGCTGGGCAGCCTGAAGCAGCGCTTCGGCCGCATCGACGGCATCGTGCACGGTGCTGGTGTCATCGAAGACAAGCGGCTTGCCGACAAGGCCAGCGACAGCTGGTCGCGGGTGGTCGACACCAAGGTCATCGGCCTGCTGCTGCTGCAAAAACATGTGGACCTGGCCACGCTGAAGTTCTTCACGGTGTTCAGCTCGGTGGCCGGGCGCTACGGCAACAGCGGGCAGTCCGACTACGCCAGCGCCAACGAGCTGATGAACCGCCTGTGCGTGGCCTTGCAGACGCAGTGGGGCGACCGCGTGGCGGTCAGCGCCCTGTGCTGGGGCCCCTGGGGCGCGACCAAGTTCGGCGCCGGTATGGTGACCGCGGAGACCGAGGCCAAGTTCGCGGCCAAGGGTGTTCTGCTGGTGACCGCGGCCACTGGCCGCAAGCTGTTCCGCGAGGAACTCACCCGCGTGGTGGGCACGCCCGTAGAGATCGTCTGTGGCCCGGCGCCTTGGGATTCGCGTGAGTCCGAGCTGGGTGTGGTCCGCCTCGCGGCACCCGCGCCGGAAGCGCCTCCGGCCCCTGAACTGGGCGCGTTGCTGGGCCGTGGCCGGCCAACGTCTCGGCCGACCGGTGAGCAGATCCTGCCCGTCCGGCTGGACCCGGCACGCCACCTGTACCTGCAAGAGCACGCCCTGGACGGCAAGATGGTGCTGCCTGCCGCGGCAGCGCTGGAGCTCATGGCCGAAGCCGCCTGCACACTGTGGCCGGGCTGGCGGGTGGTCGAGGTGCGTGAGCACAAGCTGATGAAAGGTGTGGACCTGACGGCGCCGCGCGACCTGCAGGTGCTGGTCAGCCCGCCGCCTTATGGCAGCAGCGAAGGTTTTGAAGTCACGGCGATGCTGCAGTCCGATCTCGGCGGCGGGCGCGCGATGACGCACTACCGCTGTGTGGTCCGGCTGGAGCAGTCGCTGCCGCAGCCCGACCCGGTGCCACGTGCCATCCACGATGAACGTTCACTCAGCGTGGCGCAGGCCTATGGCGAATGGCTGTTCCACGGGCCCCGGTTCCAGGTCATCCAGCAGATCGATGGCCTGTCCCCGGCTGGGGCAGGCGCGCAAGTCGTGTCCACACAACCTGCGCGCTGGTTGTCGGCGCGCGATGGCAGCGCCCAAGGCTGGCTGTTCGATCCGGCCCTGCTGGACGCGGCGGCCCAGATGGCCTGGTTGTGGTCACGTGCCTACCGCGACGAGTCGGCGCTGCCGACGCGCTTCGGGCGGGTGGTGCGTTACCGCGATGTGTTGCCCGAACACCTGCACATGGAGTACCGGCGCATCGACACCGCAGACCCGTCGCTGATCCGCGCCAACGTCACTTTCTTCGACGCAGAGGGTGCGCCCGTGCTCGCCATCGAGGAACTCGACAGCGTGGCCAGCGCCGCATTGAATCGCCTGGGCGGCACCGCCCGCCGGGCAGAGGACGCAGCAGCATGAGCACGCCGGGCAGCCCCAAGGGCGACTCCCGGAGTGCGCAGCACGAAGGTTTCTCAATGAGCAAACTTGCGGCGGGGGAGCCCCGCACGCCGCCGATCGCCATCATCGGCATGGCCTGCATCTTCCCGCAGGCCCCCGATCTGGCCGCCTTCTGGAACAACATCCTGAGCGGCGTCGACGCCATCGGCGAGCCGGTGGAACACTGGGAAGCACGCCGCTACCTGGAAGCCGGGCGCATCAAGACGCAGTTCGGCGGCTTCCTGAAGGATTTGTACCGGTTCGATCCGCGCGAGTTCGGGATCATGCCCAACTCGGTGGACGGCGGCGAAACAGACCAGTACCTGGCCTTGCGCGTCGCGCGCGACGCCCTGATCGACGCCGGTTACCTGGGTGCCGACGCACTGAACCAGGACACGGGCATCGTGCTGGGCCACAGCGCCTACCTGCACCGCGGCCAGGTCACGGTGATCCAGCAGAACCTGGTGCTGGACCAGACGATGGATCTGCTGAAGATCGCGTTGCCCCACGTCACCGACGAGGCGTTGGTCGAACTGCGGCGGGCCTTGTCCAAGAAGCTGCCGCCGACCACCGCCGACAACGCGCCCGGCCTGGTGCCGAACATGATGACGGGCCGGATCGCGAACCGGCTCAACCTGCGCGGCCCGAACTACGTGCTCGACGCCGCCTGCGCATCGTCGCTGCTGGCCGTCGCGGCCGCCATCGACGAGTTGCGCACCGGCCGCAGCCGCATGATGCTGGCCGGTGGTGTCAACGCCACCCTGCCGGCCGATGTCTCGACCAGCTTCACGCAGCTGGGCGCGCTCAGTGCCCGCGGGCGCGTGCGCCCCTTCGAAGCCGGCAGCGACGGCACGCTGCTGGGTGAAGGCCTGGGCGTGGTGGTGCTCAAGCGGCTGGATGACGCCATCGCCGACGGCGACCGGGTGTATGCGGTGCTGCGCGGTGTTGGCCAGTCGAGCGACGGCAAGGGCGCCGGGCTGCTGGCGCCCAGCCACGACGGTGAAACCTTGGCGATGCGGCGCACGTACGAAGCCTGTGCCGTCGATCCGGCGTCTATTGGTCTCGTCGAGGCCCATGGCACCGGCATTCCGCTGGGTGACAAGACCGAGATCAGCTCGCTGCGCAGCATCTTCGGCGAGCGCACGGCGCCGGTCGGCACCAAGGCGCTGGGTTCGGTCAAGTCCATGATCAGCCATTGCATCCCGGCTGCCGGCATCGCCAGCCTGATCAAGATGACCTTGTCGCTGCAGCACCGCGTGTTGCCGCCGACGTTGTGCGAGAAGGTGAACCCGGCACTCGGTATCCACGAGACACCGTTTTACGTCAACACCCGCACGGCGCCCTGGATGAACCCACTGGGGCAACCGCGCCGCGCGGCGGTGAACTCCTTTGGTTTTGGCGGCATCAACGCGCACGCCGTCGTCGAGCAGGCGCCGCCTGAAGCGCGTGCACCGGGGCGGCTGACCGCCTGGGCCGCCGAGCTCTGCGTGGTCTCTGCCGACGGCACGGACGCGCTCGTGGCGCGGCTCGAAGCGCTTCAGGCCGGGCTGTCCCGGAACCCGGGCTGGCGCATCGCGGAGGTGGCTGCCGCCCTGGCCCGCAGCGACAGCGCAGGCACCCACCGCCTGGGCCTGGTGGCCGCCGATACCGCGGCGCTGGCCAAGGGCATCACACAGGCCTTGACCAAGCTGCGCGGTGCCAGCGACGCCCCGTGGTCCACCCGCACCGGCGTGGCCTACAGCGGCCGCCGGGTCGAGGGCAAGCTGGCCTTCCTGTTCCCGGGCGAAGGCTCGCAGTACATGGGCATGTTCGCCGACCTGGCGCCCTGTTTCGACGACATCCAGCGTTGGCTGGATTTCTGGCATGGCCTGCATGGTCTGCCGGCGGGCAGCACCCGCACCGACATCGTGTTCCCGTCGTCCGAGATCGGGCCCGAGCAGCGCGCGGTGCTGGAGCAGCGGCTGCACGACATGGACGTCGGCTCGGAAGCCGTGTTCATCGGCGGCATGGCGATGCACGACCTGCTGGTGGCCCTGGGCGTCGAAGCCGACGTGATGATGGGCCACAGCTCGGGCGAGTCCGCTGCGCTGGGCGCCTGCGGGGCCAACCCGGCCACCACGCCGACCGAGCTGGCGGCCTGCATCAGCCAGCACTTCGTGGTCTACGACCGCTTGCTGAAGGCGGGCAAGATCCCCACCGGTGCGCTGCTGGCCGTGGGCGCGCTCCCGCCAGCCACCGTCGAAGAGCAACTCGCGCTGCATGGCACCGACGTCGTCGTGGCGATGGACAACTGCGCGAACCAGATCGTGCTGTACGGCGCGCCAGAAGGCATCGCCCGGGTGCAGAAAGCGCTCACCGCCCTGGGTGGCATCTGCATGCCGCTGCCGTTCGACCGCGGTTATCACACGCCGGTCTTCAACGATGTCAGCGCCGCGTTCCTGGGCTACTACAAGGACATCAAGCTGGGCCGGCCGCGCGTGCCGCTCTACTCGTGTGCGTCGGTGGACCTGTTTCCCGACAGCGTCGCGGCCGTGCGCAAGCTGGCCGCAGCGCAGTGGTCGCAGAAGGTCCGCTTCCGCGAGACCGTGCTGAAGATGCACGACGACGGTGTGCGCCTGTTCCTGGAGGTCGGCCCGTCTGCCAACCTGACGGCCTTCGTCAACGACATCCTGATCGACCGCGAGTACGTGGCGATGTCCAGCAACGTGCGCCGCCGTGGCGGGCTGGAGCAGCTCCTGATGGTGCTGGGGCAGCTGTACGTCGCGGGCCGCGGGCCCAAGCTTGAACGTTTGTTCGCGTCACGCCGCATTGCCGAGATCGACCTGGATGGCACCACCTCCGTGCGCTTGCCGCCGGTGCTTGACAACACGATGCCGATGCTGCGTTTCGGTGACGCCGATCGGGCGCTGATGCAGCGCCTGTTGGCGCCACCAGTGGCCGCGTCAGGGCCCAGCGTGGCCGCCGCGCGGGCGCAGGCCGAGGTTCAGGCCCCGACGGTGGTTGCCGACCTCGCCGTTGATACACCCGTCGAAACCGGCCGTGAGCGGGTGATGTCCGAGTACTTCGGCCTGATGCGTGGTTTTCTCGACCAGCAGCGTGCCGTGGCCGAAGGCCTGGTGCCGGGGCTGGAGAGGGCCGATCCGGCAGCGGCGGCTCTGCCGTCCACGCACGCGACCAACAGCCGAACGCCCTTGCTCGACCGCATCGTCGCGCGCGACGATGCCCATGTGCACGCGCAGAGCACGGTGAGCCTGGTCAATGACCAGTTCATCCGCCACCACGTGCTGTCCGGTCCGGTGGCCGACCCCGCCACAGGCGTGCATGGCCTGGCCTGCGTGCCGTTCATGGCCAGCCTGGAGTTCATGGCCGAAGCCTGTGCGTTGCTGTCGGGCAGTGTCGATGTCAGCGCGATCGAAAACGTCAAGGCCTTCGACTGGGTGGCGCTGGACCGCGGCGAACTCACGGTCGATGTGCACGCCGAGGTCATCGACCGCGAACGGGGACGTTATGCCGCCCGTGTCGTGACGCCCCGCGGCGTGGCCATGACGGCCGAGTTCAGCTTCGACCGCCAGTGGCGTCTGGGCGATGTGGCGCCGCTGTCCGAGGTGCGGCCTTGGGGCATCGATGTGCCTCACCTGTACACCCATGGCCGCTACGGCATGTTCCACGGGCCGGTCTTTCACAGCATGGGCGAGATCCATGGCTGGAACGACCACGGCATCGACGTCTCCTTGACACCTTGCAGCCTGGATGGCTTCTTTGAAGAAGGCCACCGCCCCCAACTGGTGCTCAACCCCGTGCTGCTGGACGCCATGGGGCAGATCGTGCCGTGCTGGCTGGTGCAGTACGTCGGCCCCGAGTTCCATTCGTTCCCGTCGACGATCGACCGCATCGAGTTCTACGAACCCTGTGCTGCAGATCGGCCCGGCCTGCGCATGCGTGCCAGGCAGCGGCCTGACGACCCGGCGGCCACGCACATCTCGGCGCCACGCAAGTGGGCCTTCGATTGTGTGGATGGACAAGGGCGCACCGTGCTGCGCTGCGATGGCCTGGTGAACCTGTTCTTCCTGGTCACACCCTCGTACCACGCCAGCCGCACGCACCCGCTGGGTGGGTGGCTGGGTGGGCCGGTGATGCCCACGACCGCAGCCACGGACACGGCTGCTGCGGGTGTCACGCTGTGGCAGGTGCCGATGCTGCCAGACGAGCTCTGCACGCAGTCCGGGGGCATCTGCCTGCGCATCATGTCGCAGGTGATCCTGGCACCGGCAGAGCGTGCCGAGTGGCAGGCCCTGGCGGGGCCGTTGCGGCATCGCCGCGAATGGCTGTTTGGCCGTGCTGCGCTGAAGGAGTCGGTGCGCTACTGGATCCACGCGCAGACCGGTGAATGGCTCTACATGACCGACATCGAAGTCGGCCACGATGAGCTGGGTGCCCCCTATGTTGATGGCGACTGGCGCGGCCGGCTGATCGATGCGCCGCAGGTGTCTCTGTCCCACAATGGTGAGGTGTGCCTGGCGGCTGTGGCCGCCCCCGGGCAAGCGGTTGGTGTTGATCTGGAAGATCCGGCGCAGGTACGCCGCCCCGATCTGGTGGCGGACTCCTTTGCACCAGAAGAGCGTTCCTGGCTCGAAGGGCTGGACGGTGCAGCCCGAACGGAGCGTGTGATCCGCTTGTGGTGCGCCAAAGAAGCGGCCGCCAAGTGCCTCGGCACGGGGCTGCAGGGCCAGCCGGAGGCCTTTGTGGTGGTCTCCGTCGACGCCAAGTGCGAAAAGTTGCTCGTCGACAGTGCATGGGGCGCTGTCGAGACATGGATTCGACACCATGAGGGCACAATAATTGCTGTTGCCACACAAGAGGCGACCGACCTAGAGGTTATGGATGAGTGAACTGTTGAAGGCGACGCCGACCGAGACCGTGGTCGCGGTTGTAGAGGATTTGACACAGGATTGGGGCCTGGATTTGTCGGCGCCCGTGGGGCCGAGCACCATGCTCGCCAGCGATCTGCAGTTTGCGTCGGTGGACATCATCCAGCTCTGCGTGGCACTCGAACAGATTTACGGGCGGCGCCTGGGTTTCCAGGATCTGCTGATGAAAGACGGTAGTTACGTGGGCGACCTCGCCCTTGGCCAGTTTGCGGCCTTCATCGATATCAAGCTTGCCAGCCAGGGAGTGACACAGTGACCGTACGCACGCTCTTCATCGGTCTCGATGGGGCCACCTTCACTGTCCTGAACGACCTGGTGAAACCAGGCGAGGGCGGTCCGGTGATGCCCTTCCTGGCCCGTATCTTCGCCAATGGCGCGCGCGCCAAGCTGCGCTCCACGCCCAACCCACTGACCCCGCCGGCCTGGGTGTCGATGATGACCGGCCGCAACCCGGGCCACCACGGCGTCTACGACTTCATCCGGGCCGAAGAGCGCGCCGACGACGTGTTTTTCACGCTGTCCGACTCACGCGACTGCCGTGTCGAAACCATCTGGTCCATCGCCAGCCGACAAGGCAAGAAGGTCGCGGTGCTGAACTTTCCGTTCACTGCGCCGCCGCCCAAGGACCTGAACGGCGTCATGGTGCCGGGCTTCGTGCCGTGGCGTCACCTGCGCCGCAACTCGTACCCCGAGGGTCTGTACGACCGTCTGAAGACCATCCCCGACTTCAATGCACAGGAACTGGCCTGGGACTTTGAGCAGGAGAAGCAGTCCGGCAACGAGTTGAGCGACAAGGACCGCGAGGAGTGGGTCAGCTACCACCTGCCGCGCGAGAAGCAGTGGTTCAAGGTGGCCGAATTCCTGATGCGCGAGGAGTCTCCCGACCTGATGGCGGTGCTCT
Organism: Rubrivivax sp.; assembly: GCA_018780805.1. GTDB lineage: Bacteria > Pseudomonadota > Gammaproteobacteria > Burkholderiales > Burkholderiaceae_C > Rubrivivax. The sequence goes on from JADMJD010000051.1 coordinate 43,127, forward strand.
TTGATGGTGTCGACAAACTCCAGCACCAGGCTTGGCCCTACGTCGATCCGGCGATGCAGGAAGGCGAGCTGAGCGAGTTCCACCACCGCATGCGCGCGCTGTCGCTGGGTTACTTCAAGCAACTCGATGGTTTCATCGAGGAGCTCGTCACCGCAGCCGGCCCGGACGCGCAGGTGTTCCTGTCGTCTGACCACGGTTTCACGGCATCCACCGAGATCGTGCGCATCAACGCCTACCTCGAACAGAAGGGCTACGTTCACTTCCGCGAGTTGCCCCCGGGTGATGCCGGCCAGCGCCGTGACAACAGCTACTTTGCCTACCTCGACTGGACGAAGACGGTGGCGTACTGCCGCACGCCTTCCTGCAACGGCATCACCATCCGGGTGGCGCAGAACCCGGGTGACACCGGCATCGCGCCTTCCGAGTACGAAGCCGTGCGCAACCGCCTCATCCGCGATCTGGAAGACCTGAAGGACGAAACAACAGGCGAGCGCATCATCACCGAGATCCACAAGCGCGAGGACGTGTTCCCCGGCGCCGCGATGAGCGAAGCCCCGGACCTGCAACTGGTGCTGCGCGACTTCGGTTTCGTGTCGGTGAAGAACATCCACCCGGTGGTCGAGAAGCGCAACTACCCGATTGGCACGCACCACCCGGACGGCGTGTTCCTGGCCTGCGGCCCGGGCATCGAAGCCGGCAAGCTGCTCGGCAAGCGCAACATCGTCGACGTGGCGTCGACCCTGCTGTACAGCCTGGGTCTGCAGGTGCCGTCGGACCTGGAAGGCGTGGTGCCACCCACCATGTTCACCGGCGAGCACAAGGCCGCGCATCTGATCGAGATCGGCGCGCCCACCCTCACCGGTACCGGTGATGTCCAGACCGATGCCATGAGCGACGAAGAAAAGCAGAAGATCATGGAACAGTTGCAGATGCTGGGCTACATGGAGTAAGCACTTTGCCCTTCGCGACCGTCAACGGGGCCCGATTGCACTACGTCCAGGTGGACGAGGGTGGGGCCTGGCCGCGCGAAGACCTGATCATGGTTCATGGTCTGGCGACCAACCTGGCGTTCTGGTACCTGCCGTACGTGCCGGTCTTTGCCAAGCGCTTCCGGGTCACGTTGTTCGACCTGCGGGGGCTAGGGCGCTCCGAGATGACGCCGTCCGGCTACACGCCGGACAATTTGGCGCGCGACATGATGGGCCTGATGGACCACCTGGGCATCGCGCGGGCGCACATCGTGGCCCACAGCTTCGGTGGTGTTGTTGCGTTGAACCTGGCCTGCATGAATGCCTCGCGGGTCCAGAGTCTGGTGCTGGCCGACACGCACATCAGTGCCGTGCGCCACATCAGCACGCCGCGTGAGTGGGGCAACCGCGCGCACTTGCAGGTCCTGCTCGACCGGCACGGGATCGATCTCGACACGCACGACCCTTACTTCGGCTACCGGCTGCTCACCCATGTGGCCCACCTCCAGTTGCGCCAGGAAGCGGTGCCGCAGGACCTGCTCGCCCTGGTCGGGCCGACCATCGGCCGTCAGGGCAACCGCACGGCGGCGCAGTGGGTGAAGCTGATGGGCGAGACCCTGGCCGAGCACGAGTTCATGGGCGACGATGGCCTGTCTCTTGAAGCCTTGCGCCGGCTGCTGTTTCCGGTGCTGGCGCTGTACGGCGACCATTCCCAGGCTCGGCTCACCGGCGGTGAGTTGCTGGACGTGTGGCCCCATGCCGAATTCCGCCGCATCCGGGATGCCGGGCACTTCTTCCCCACCTCCCGACCGGGGGACGTGATGGTGGAGTGCGAACGCTTCTGGAGTGGTGCCTATACCCGCCGCCCGGTGGTTCGCTCCGGCGAGCAGCTGCGCCGGCATTTCCGCAGTGACCGTGTGTTTGCATCCGATGGCTCCTGGCATTACACGACCCGCGAGGACAAGCGCGTCGGTCCGTTTCAATCTCCTGACGAGGCGCACGACGCGCTGGCCCGCTACATCGCCGGCTTTGACGTCGCGGCCTGACCCCGCATGGTGAAGCCGAACCGCCTGGGCATCTCGCCCGGCCTGAGCCAGGAGCACTTCAGGTTGATCGCCAAGCGCGGCTTCGGCGATGGGCACAACTCCTACACCCACTCGATGGCCTGGTTCAAGAACCGGCTGTACGTGGCCACGATGCGCGACAACTTCGCGCTGATGCGGTCCCGGCTGTCGCTGGGCCTGGACGTCTGGCCCATCGAGTGCCCGACAGACCCCTTCGAGCTCGATCTGCGGGCGGAGATCTGGGCCTACGACCCGCACACCGATGCCTGGGAGCGGGTCTTCAAGGCGCCGTGGATCATCGGCAGCCACGGCAAGCGCATCCCGCGGGACATCAGCTACCGCAGCATCGCCTTGTACCGGCGCACCCCGGAAGAAGAGCCCAAGCTCTTCATCAGCACCTGGTCGCCGGCGCGCGGCCCGGGTCCGGTGATCATGGTCACCGAAGACGGCCGCGAGTTCAAGACCACCTGCGAGCCGGGCCTGGTCGGCTTGCCCGTGACCACCATCCGCTCGATGGTGCCTTTCAAGGGCAAGCTCTACACAACGCCGGCAGGTTCGCGCGGGGGCAACACCAACATCTCGGGCCACGCGGTCATCTACGAAAGCCGGGACCCGGAAAACGGTGGCTGGGAGCCGATCAACGAGTTTGGTTTTGGCGATGTCGGCAACAAGTCTCTGCACGAACTGGTTGCCTGGGGCGACCACCTGTATGCCGGTACCCTCAACCACAGCGGCTTCCAGCTGTGGCGCAGCCGCTGCGAGGGCGAGCGCCCCTACGAGTGGGAAATGGTGATGGAGCAGGGCGCCTGGCGCGGCCCGCTGAACCAGGGCGTGCTGAGCATGTACCCGTTCAAAGGTGCGCTCTACATCGGCACCGGCATCCAGGGCGGCGGTGTCGACCGCGAGAACAAGATCGGCCCGGCAGGCGCCGAGATCATCCGCCTGCACCCCGATCTGAGCTGGGACCTGATCGTGGGTCAGCCCCGCGACACGCCAGAGGGCTTCAAGGATGCGCTGTCCGGCCGCTACCCGGGTTTCGACAACTTCTTCAACGGCTACTTCTGGCGCATGTGCGAGCACGACGGCTGGCTCTACATGGGCACGTTCGAGTGGAGTTCGGTGCTCGGTTACGTCAACCGGAGCAAGTTCCCGCAGACGTTTGCCAATGTGCTGGCGCATGTCGGGCCGCAGACCATCCTGGAGAACCAGTCGGGCTTCGACCTCTACCGCAGCTTCGATGGTGTGAACTGGGTGCCGGTCACCACCAACGGCATGGGCACGCCTTACAACATGGGCCTGCGCACGCTGCAATCGACACCGCATGGGCTGTTCATCGGCACGGCCAACCCGTGGGGGCCGAAGATCATGCCGCTGACCGGCGACGAATACGTCGTGAACCCGCGCGGCGGCTGCGAGGTCTTCCTCGGCCGCCACCCGTCTGACGATTGAGCCCGCCGGGCCTGCCATGAGCCGCATCCCCGCGGACGTTCAGCGGGACACCGATCTGGCCTATGGTCCCGATCCGGCGCAGTGCCTGGACGTCTACCGCCCCGGCAGGGTTGACAAAGCGCCATTGCTGTTTTTTGTGCACGGCGGAGGCTGGGCGCGTGGGGACAAGGCCGCGGCTGCTGTCGTGGGGCAAAAGGTGGCCCATTGGACGGCCCGAGGCTACGTCGTGGTCTCGGTGAACTACCGGCTGCTGCCGCAGGCCCAGCCACTGGAACAGGTGGAGGATGTCGCGCGCGCGCTGGCCTGGGTCCAGCGTGCCGCGCCGGGCTGGGGCGCCGACCCTGCAGCCTGCCTGCTGATGGGCCATTCCGCTGGCGCGCACCTGCTCACCTTGCTGGCGGCCGATCCGGCCATAGGCGCAGGCGCCGGTGCGCGGCCGGGCCGGGGCGTGGTCGCGCTCGACACCGCGGCTTTCGACCTGGTGGCATTGATGGAAGGACCGCACCTGCCTTTGCACGACCAGGCCTGGGGTGACGACCCGGCGGTCTGGCGTGCAGGCTCGCCGATCCACCGGCTGCAGGGCCGGCCCGATGCACCGATGCTGCTGGTCTGCTCTGCCCTGCGGCCGCGCGTCTATCGGCAGGCGCAACAGTTCGCCGCCCGGGCGCGTTCGTTCGGGGGCGCGGTGCAGGTGATTGCCGTCGATCTGTCACACCGCGAACTCAACGCGGATCTGGGCGAGGACGGGCCGTACACGGCGGCGGTGGACGACTTCGTGCAAGGCCTGGGGCTGCTGTAGACCCACGGCGCAGCTGTGCCGCATCCGCCACTCAGGGCGTGGCGCGAGCCGCGTGTTCGCGGCAGGCCCTCAGCGACGTGCCCTCAGCGGCCGGCCAACAGGTTGCGCAGCGACGGCTCCAGTGTGCCGATGAATTCGTCCACGCCCGCCGTGTAGCTGCCTTGTTCGCCGAGCTCGCCGTTCAAGGCGCCATGGCTCTTGTTGAACGGCAATACAACGGCACGAACGCCCAGCGACAGGCTCTTGTCGGCATAGGCACGCGCCTGCGAGCACGGGTCGTCCGCGCGCTTGCTCGAGCAGATGCCCAGCCAGGGCGAGGCGGTCTTGTCCAGCTGGTGCCAGGGCGAGACCTGCTTCCAGCCCTCTTCGGTGCTGCCGAAGGCCTCGACATAACGTTCCTTGATCTTGGGGGCCTTCAGCCCCTGCATTTGCACCACCGTGTTGGTCGCGCCGCTGTCGATGGAAATGGTGCCGAGCACGGGCTTGACGCCGGCGCGCGCCCGCAACTGGGCATCGGCATTGACCAGCGACACCAAGTGCGCGCCGGCCGAGTGCCCCATCAGCACGATGCGGCGCTCATCGCCGCCCCAACTGCGCGCGTTCTGCTGCACATAGGCGATGGCCCGGGCCACCTCCTCGGCCTGGCCTGCTGCATTGCGCCCGTCGGTCAGCATCGGGTAGTTCACGGAGACCAGCATGAAGCCGCGGGGCACCCAATGTTTGACCTTGTTCGTCGTGACCGACTTCAGCGTCTTGTCACCGACACACCAGCCGCCGCCATGCACCATCACGATCACGGGCGCCAGGGCGCTGCCCGCCGTCTTGCTGGGCAGGAAGACATCCAGCTTCTGCCGTGCGTGGCTGCCGTAGGCGATGTCCTTGCGGTCGGGCGCGGGACCCGACGCGCGGTCACCGAAGCGTTCCATCATGCGGGTGACCTTGCGGTGCTGGTCGGCACAGGCGTCGGCACTCTCGTCGGCATAGCCATCGGATGAGGCCTGTCGATCGCCAAAGCGTCGCTCAGACTGTGAGCAAGCGGATTGCGTCAGCGCAGCCAGCAGCACCAGCAGCAGGGCAGGTGAGCGGGTGAAGCCTGGCAGTGTCATGGGGTGTTCTCCGTCAAAGGTGCGGCCTGAGCCTAGCACGCATGATTCACGCCACATGACCCTGCCGCGCCTGCCTGAATGGTCCGCTGCACAAGCGTGGTGCCGAACATGCTGGAAGACCACCCGGCATCGCTGTTCAGCGCGGCCCGCAATGAAGTTCTAGGGGGGCGCCTGGGCACAGGATTCAGGGCTCGATGCACCACCTCGGTTCTGAGCTGTCAGGGCTGATGCAAGGGGTCCCGCAGATGCTTCAACCCACGAGAGTGGAGGTTGCCGATCAACGCGCTGTTCTGCTACGCTCATTCAATTCATGGGCCGTACCCACTACAGCCCGCCCGGAACAGCTGGCCCTCTCGCGGTGATGAGCCCAGGTTCCGACACCGCGTTCATGCAGCGCGCTGGCGAGTGGTGGTGTTGCGGCATCTGACGGATCACCAAGCCATACAGGGGGCCGATGTGCTGAACGTAATTGCCAAAGGACTTGCCACCATTGCACTGGTGCAGGCTGCGTTGTTGGGGGCAGTGATGTCTTCTTCCGCATCTGCGCAGGGGTTGCCCAGAGAAGTCCAGGTCGGCACCAGGACCATCATCGATTTTGAGTTCGACTGGGGTCGTGATGGCGTGCATTGCCCGGCTTGCAACTACGGGGCAGGCAACTCGCGCCTGGCGTTCACTGACGAATTCGGCCAGGTCTGGGTTGGGTACATCGATCCCACCAACGGTTACTTCTACCCGACAGACGGGCAAGCCGTGCTGGTTGACACGAAGAGTGTGACGGCACAGAAGATCGGCAACGGGCCGGAGTGGATGGTCTCTCAGCGCGGCTCGGAACTGGTCTACACCCGCTGGACGGACAAGCGGCCCCAGACCTTCAACAACATCTCATTGGGCCACGCCTACATGGGCGCCGGGGGATGGATCGCCGGGTCGATCCCCGACAGCAAGGGCTACGTGCTGCCCGTCGGTTCGCTGAACCTCGACGACAGCGTGCCGATGATCAACTACCAGAATTTTTCGACGCGAAAGACCGACACCTATTACCGTGTGATGGCCCAGGACACGGCGCAGTTCAAGATCGACATCGGCAGCAGCCAGCCGGGTGTCACACGCCGTTGGGTACCTGGCACGCACAAGATCATCATGACCTTCCAAGTGGAGTCGCCGGAGTCCGATACCGGTCCGCAGCGGGTCTTCCGCCAGGTCTTCCTGTACTCCCCGAACACCGACACCCTTGAGCAACTGACCTTTGATCCCGAGAACAAGTACTGGGCCTTCATGTGGCAGGCCCCCGAGTACAACAACGAATACCTGTTCTTCGTGATGGTCGGTGGCCGGGAGCTCCACATTTACCGTCGATTGAAGCAGGACGATGGCACCTTTGCCTGGACGGTCATCAACAAGATCTCCATGCCGAAAGACAACCCGTTCATCGTGTCGCCTGAGCCCATGGTCTACAACGGCAAGTCCTGGATCTACTTCACCGTGTCGCCTAAGCGCGGCGGGCACAACATCTCGGCCGCCAGTCAGGTGGCGATCACCGGCATCGTTCCCGGTGAATCGGAGGTGCGTGTGCTGACCGCTGATGCCGAAGGGCAAACCCGGGCGCGGCGCGATCCTGAGCACTTCATCACCGCCAACGGCCCTTACATCTACTACAACCGTTATGTGCCGCGTGCCGACGGCCAAGCCGTCAGTGAAGGGGTCTTCCGCATCGACACCGGGCTCGGGGTGCCTCAAGCGCAAATGGCCCCTGCGGCCCCAGCGCGACGATGACGGCGGTGAGCGGCATGGTCTTCAAGCCGCTCACCGCATCGCCGCTGCTGCGGCAGACCCGGTGCCCATGGAACAACTGCTTTTCCACTGAGATCTTTGCCATGCGTCGCTTGTTGCCTGTTCTCGCACTGTTGACGGTCCTGCCTGGGCTCTCACAGGCCCAGCCCTATGATTTCCGGCCTGTCAGCCAACACATCAACACCTTTGTCGGGGCTGACGCCGAAGACTTGCTGGAAGGCGCGTCGATGATCGTGATCCAGAACGGTCAGGCCATCTACAAGAAGAGCTTTGGCAGTTATGAGCGCATCGCACCCCAGGTGCCGATCGCTTCGGCCAGCAAGTGGTTGTCGGCCCTGGTGCTGCAGCGTCTGGTGGAGGCCGGCAAGATGCGTTGGACCGACACCATCTCTGACTACTACGGCACCGACTACCCGAACGCAACGCCGATGAAGGGCAGGATCACGCTGGGCCAGATGTTCAGCCACACCGCCGGCATGAGCGTCGAGGTCCCCACCTGCCTCACGCCGCTGTACAAGGACATGGCGCTGGACGACTGTGCCAAGACCATCCTCAGCAAGCAGTTGAGCTGGCAGCCGGGCACGCAGTTCGCCTATGGCGAGGGCTCGATGCAGGTCGCTGGGGCCATGGCACAGCGTGCAACCGGCATGACGTGGGCGCAATTGGTGGCAGCTGAACTGACCGGCCCTTTGGCGCTGGGCCGCACAGACTTCGGCCTGAACAAAAACGGCACGCCGTTCGCGAACCCGATCATTGCCGGCGGTGCACGCTCGACGATGATGGACTATGCCAACGTCGTCCAGATGGTGCTGCAGAAGGGCATGTTCAGGGGCAAGCAGTACCTGAGCCCGGAGAGCATCGCCGAGATGCAGCTTGACCAGACGCTCGGAGCCCCCGCCATTCCAGACGCAGACCCTTACCCGGAAGCCTTTGGTTACGGCTACGGCGAATGGCGCAATGCCGTTGATTGCAACGGGGTTGCCATCGAAATTTCCAGCACCGGGATCTTTGGGACCTCACCCTGGGTGAACTACCAGCACGGCATCGCTGCCGTCTTTTTTGCCTACAGGCAGTTGCCGGGCGGCAGTGTGATGCGGGACAACATCACGCAGCTGTGGGGTTTGGTCGCCGACGCCATCGGTGCCCCCCCGACCTGTCCAGGCTCGGGCGCGACCGGCAACTGATCAGCGTCGTTTGCCCACCATCACTTGGTGGCGGACGACCTCGTTCAACGCAGGTCTCACCCCTGTGCGGGGCTCGACATAGCTGCGGCCCCAAAGCGTAAATGCGGCACCCGGCGGTAGCCCGACGGGATTGTCCGCTGTGGGTGCCGGGATGTTGATGCAGTATTTCAGGCCGTTGCAGTCGTACGAGACGGCGTACGCATAGAGCTTGCTGAATTGCTTCACGCGCGGATCGTTGGGTTGTTTCACCCCAGCGTGGTACAGCGCGCTCCTGGACGTCATCTGCGGGTCTTCGATGGAGACGATCCCGGTTGTCTTGACCGGGTCCACCACCGAATGGTTGGTGTACACGGCCTTGCCTGTCTTCTGGTGGTTGACACCAGCGATGATGACGATGTCCTTCAGGTTGCCGACGGTCAGATCCCGGCTCAGATCCTGGGAGTAGAGCGCATCGTGGTTGTCGCCACCGATGCAATCCACGTCATCGGCCAGACACTCCCAACCGAGCCGCTTCGAGTACGCCACCAGTTGGTCCTTGAAGGTGAAGGAACTGGCATGGTTGGCCTTGATGTTGGCCACCAGCGTGTCCAGCGCCGCCGCGAGTGCTGTGTCTTCAGACACGCCCGTCGTCTCGCTCGCATAGCCGATGATGGGCGCAGGTGCGACCAAGGGCGGGTTGGCTGGGCGTACCTTGACGACGTAGAACGGCTTGTCTGCCATGTACATGCTGAAATCGGCCGGCACGGTGGGCAGTGCCATCCGCATCAACAGCGTGAAGGTGTCGGCCATTTCCCCGTCGCCCATGAAAAGCGGCAATCCCACCGGCAACGGAATGAAATTGACCTTTGACTCGGGGATCCCTTGCTGGGCCAGCAGCACCTGGACGCTGGCCAATGTGTTCATGTCGGCGGCCCACACCAGCACGGCGTACTGGTCGAAGGGTGCTGTCCCTGGCCTGGCCGCCTGCAGGGTGGAAAACTTCAAGTGGTTCAGTGTGTCGCTCAGGCTGGCAAACACAAACGGCTTGCTGCTGATAGCGCGGTCATACAGGTACTGCGTGAACCCGAAGTAGCGTACTTCTGGCGGGGTGCGCATGAACACCACCACGGCGTCGCTCGGGTCCAGCTTGGTGCTCATGGCGCCACCGAAATCCGGGTATCCGTAGGGACTGGAAGGGTTGGATCCGTAGCAGGTGCTGCCGTTGGTGAAGCAGTCGATGATGTCCAGGTACGACCAAGTGCCGGGCTCCAGTCGCCAGTCGGCCGGGAGCGCGGCGACAAAATTGTCTCCCATCAACTGGACCCGCGGGTCGCTGGCGGATGAAGCGCTTCCGCACACCAAGCTGAAGCAACATGCAATGAGTACGCGGCAGGTCTTGGACATGGGCATTCCTGTGGGCAGTGCAGTCGGGTATCAGTGTCGTCTGCCGACTCGGATGGGGCGACGGCCCGTTGCTGCGGTGCGCGTTGAGTTGTCCGTTGCCGCCCCACCTGCGAAGGTTCACTGCGCCGGCGGGAGACCTGTGTAAGCGCGATAGATCCCGTCGGAACATGGACTGCAGTCCCCCACTTGCAGCCGGTGGAAGTAGACATAGGGACCGTCATCCGTCACGAATACCTCCGCGTCGATGCGCCCACGGCGCGGTGTGTCGGGCGTCAACTGCCGCAGCATGGGCCTTGACGGGTCAATGTTCGCCATGAACAGAACGCTGGGAATGACATTCGGCGGCGTGGTGGCTTGGAAGTACACGTACGACTTGCCGTTGTGCGTGAACGGCTCAGGCGAGCCGATGATGCCGCCCAGAGGCGTGCGGATCGTGCGAATGAGTTCCCACGGACCCTGGCCGTCAGCCGACGCGGGGGGTTGGCGATACACCTGCAACTCAACGTCATTGACGACGACGAAGAAGACGTTGGCGTTGTTGAATTCCGGGGCTTGCCACATCCACGGGCCAGCCCCGCCGATCGCCACGCCTGCGATGTCGGTGATCTGCTGGGTCGTGCCGGTGTCGAGCGTGTGGAGCATCACCTGTGGCACGCCGTTGACGGGTGCCCGGAAGACGGCCGCCCTTGAGCCTTGTACAAAGCGCAAGGGGCCTTGCGACGGGAGAAACTCGCTCACCAGCGTCTCGCTGGAGGCGTCGAGCAGGTTTCGCCAGTAATGGTTGCCAACCGCATCGATATAGCCGATTCGGGGGGTCGGGTCACCAGGGTCATGGCTCGCATAGGGTGTGTTGCGCGGTGACTCCGGGGAGAGGATCCAGTTGGACCAGGCGCCTGTCTTGCCCTCCGTCGCGAGCGCCAAGCGGGCGTTCTCCAAGGTATGGGGCATGCCCTGCGGGAACTTCGTGTAGACGATGTGATCCCCCGCTGCGGTGGAGACCCACTCCGCACCATTTGTCAGGAGGGTTGGCACATCGGCGGAAGTGAAAGCGTCCCCGTCTACCAACAGGCCCTTGCCGTTCCGCGGCTCGAACAACCCGGTCGTGCGGTTGACATTCGCCAGCCAGAGCTTGCCACGCCTGTCGGCCCACACGACCTGTCCACGCGCCTGGTTGAACTCGGGGTCCACCAGGTCGGGCTGCTGCGTGACAAGCGATTCGTTCGGCGTGAACTGCGCCCAGGACGTCGGCACTGCAAAAAGCGTCGCGACGACCGCGCAAGCGGACAGCCGACGGCACTTGGCCATCTGCGCAGAAAGAATTGTGTTGTCCAAGACGTTTACCCTCCATTTGGACACCGTGAGCCGGTGTCCCATTTCCGTTGGTTCATGGAATCAGTCGTGCATGCCCATTCGGCACTCCGGTGACGGAGGTGCCGCGACAAGAGCAGACCGAAGATCGAATGTCTGGTGACGGTGTGCGCGGGCGCGTGCCCACCGGACAACGCCGCGGTGACCTGCGTCGACCAGCACAAAAAACCGGAGGCAGGGGCTTGTGCGTGTTCGGCCGCTTCTGCCAATCGTTCTCTGCCAGTCGTCCTCCGCCCATCGTCCTCTGAAAATCGTCCTCTGAATGTTGCATGGGGCCTCCTCGTGCCTGCTGCGTCTCATCGCCACGGCACGGTGACCAACGCAAGTTTGAGGCCTGTTCGCGGCGAAAAAATGCTCGACGTCTGTGCGACACCAAGCTCCGCAATCTCCAAAGGGTAACCAAGCGTTCTTGACACGGCAAGGTCAGATCAATTCGTACCCCCTGCATCCAAGGGGGTGGCGCAGTGGCAGGCCGATGCGCCACCCGATCTCGGTGGGCACGGGCATCCTCGCGGCGTGCACTATGGCCTGGGGGCTTGGTGCGCATGCCGGTTCCATCGGCGAGAATAGAGCGGTGCTGCGGGCATCCGCGCAAGCCCTGCTGGAGAATGTGTATGAACCTGCTGTTGAACCCACTTCGCGACCATGTCCGCAGGCTGAGCCTCGCTGTACTGGTCATGGGGCTGTCGTCCGCTACGCTCGCTCAGGTTGTCACCGTGATCCCTTCGACACCGAGCAACATCTCCGGCACGGTTGAGCGGATGATTTCCTACCGCAACCAGAACCACATGTGGCAGACGGCTGATGGGTTGACCCACGCGCTGGTCAACGTGGGCAACCAGCCCAACGGCACCAGTCTTCGCCTGCACACCTCGTTGGACAACGGGGTCAGCTGGGTCGGCAGCGTCGAGTTGCCCGTGACCGACTTCACCTCCACGTCCGACGGTTTCCTGCAGGGCAACAACCTGTTTGTGACCTACTCGACCACGGCCGGTGGCGTGGCCTTCTCGCAGCTGCGTTACGACCCCGCCACCACCACGTGGACCCTGGGCGCGACCGAGATCGCGTTCCAGTCCGACACCCTCAAGGCGAGCAACCCCACGGTGGCTCGGGATGCGCAGGGCCGGCATTGGGCAGCGTTCACCACCCAGGACGCAGACAACAACGCCAACATCAAAATGGTGCTGCGGTCACCGGCCGCCCCAGGTTGGGTCGACACGGGCTTTGTCTTCGGTCCGACCGACAACCTGTCCATGGACAATACCGAGCGCGGTGCCCGTGTGGTCACGGTTGCCGGGGGTGTGGGACTGGTCTACACCGTCCGCCAGAACGTTTTCTGGGCCAAGCGCCAGAACAGCTGGCCGGTGACGCAGGCCTGGTCACGCTCGCAAGCTTACGCCGACCAGGGCGTCGACAACGACCCGTACGGCAGCCACTTCAGCGTGACCGTGGACGACCAGAACAATGTGCACATGGCCATGGTCGACGGTGGCCAGATGTTGTACCTGCGGTTGGCGGCCGGCGCCCAGACCTGGACCCGCAAGTTCCTGACCGCACCCGTTCGCGCCGCCTACGTGCAGATCCTGACCTCCGGCAGCACCCTGATGCTGGTGGGCAACGACAAGAGCAGCGCCGTCGTGTTCCAGAGCACGAACGGCGGCAGCAGCTGGGCCAAGACACACCTGTTGCTGCACCCGCCTTCGGACGGCATCAGCAACTACGACAACCCGCGCATGGAACTGCCGGGCAACAACCCCGCGAGCCCGGTGCCGGTGCTGCAGCAGTACCGAGAGCGCAACATGCAACGCACGATTTCCTTCCGCGTGCCGGTCAAGACGGCGCCCTGACGCCGGTGCTGCGCTTGACAGGCCTCGGCCGCGGGGGAGAATTCTGTTGAGTCTGGTCACGCGCAGGGCTGCGATCCGGCCCTGTGAACCTGGGGGTTTGTCATGAGAATCCGTCATTGCGCCGTCGCTCTGGTGCTCGGGTGCGTGAGTGCGGTGGCCGGTGCGCAGGTCTTGGCCGCCTCGGGCTTCAAGCAAGGCGACGAGAGCTGGAGCGTGCAAAACGGCGCCGGCAACTTCCTGTGGCTGGCCACGGGGGGTGACCCTGGCGGCTACATCCGGGCGCTCGAGATTCCGGAGCCCTCCAGTTTGTGGTTCTTCTCGGCGCCAGCTTCGTTCCTGGGCAACAAGGCCGCGGCCTATGGGGGCACGCTGTCGTTTTCGATGCGCAGCAACTGGTCGCCCCCGGAGATCACGGCACCACACGCCAGCGTGCAACTCTTGGGTGCCAACGGTGTGCTGCTGGCGCTGCAAGGTGATGTGCCACCAGCGCTGGACTGGACGCGGTTTTCCGTGTCCCTGGTCGCGGACGGCGACTGGAAACTGGGATCGGTCAACGGCAGCGCAGCCTCGGCCGCGGACATGCAAGCGGTGCTGTCGGATCTGCTGGCGCTCCGCATCAATGGCGATTTTGGCCAGGGCGTCGAGGTTTCGGGTCTCGATTCGGTGGTGCTGAGCGCAGTGCCGGAACCGGCGGCCATGGCCTTGTTTCTGGCGGGCTTGGCGGTGGTCGTCGGCCGCGCACGATGCCGCGCAGGGCGCAGCGGGTAATTCCCCGCCGGGCCGGCGCAAAGCGGCTCCTAGAATGAGCGCAATACATTCAAGGAGTCTGCTGCATGCCGTCCGCACGCCGTAACCCCGAACCCGGGGTCGACGCCGCCACCCCCGCGTGCAGGACACTCAAGAAGTACCCCAACCGCCGTTTGTACGACACCCTGCACAGCTGCTACATCACGCTGGCCGACGTGAAGCAGATGGTGCTGGGCGGCGAGGCCTTCGAGGTGCGCGACGCCAAGACCGGGGAAGACCTCACGCGCAGTATCCTGCTGCAGATCATCCTGGAAGAAGAGTCCGGCGGCGTGCCGATGTTCTCGTCCACGATGCTGGCCAACATCATCCGCTTCTACGGCCACTCCATGCAGGGCGCCATGGGCAACATGCTAGAGCGCAACTTGCAGGCCTTTGCAGAGGTGCAGGCGCAGCTGGTCAGCGGCCAGGCGCCGCTGATGCAGAACCTGATGGGCAGCTACCTCGAACAATCGCGCAGCATGTTCGAGAAGATGCAAGAGCAGATGGTGCAGGCCGGCGCCATCTTCCCCGGCTTCCCGCCCAAGCGCTGACGCTACGGGCTCGCTGCCCCGGCGCCGCCGTTGGGCGCAATGGGTGAAAATCCGGCGATGTCACAAACTGCACCCACCGTGGGCTTCGTGTCGCTCGGCTGCCCCAAGGCGCTGACCGACTCCGAGCTGATCCTCACCCAACTGCGCGCCGAGGGTTACACCACCTCCAAGACCTTCGAGGGCGCCGACCTCGTCATCGTCAACACCTGCGGCTTCATCGACGACGCCGTCAAGGAAAGCCTGGACACCATCGGCGAGGCGCTGGCCGCCAACGGCCGTGTCATCGTCACCGGCTGTCTGGGGGCCAAGGGTGGCAAGGACACGGGGGAGGGCGGCGCCAACCTGGTGCGACAGGTGCACCCCAAGGTGCTGGCCGTCACCGGACCGCACGCCACGCAGGAGGTGATGGACGCGGTGCACCGGCACGTGCCCAAGCCGCACGACCCGTTTGTCGACCTGGTGCCGGAGGCCCGCGCTGATTTCCGCGGCGTGGCCGGCATCAAGCTCACGCCGCGGCACTACGCGTACCTCAAGATCAGCGAAGGCTGCAACCACCGCTGCAGCTTCTGCATCATCCCCAGCATGCGCGGAGACTTGGTCTCGCGCCCGATCGGCGATGTGCTGAACGAAGCGCGGGCGCTGTTCGAATCCGGGGTGAAGGAGCTGCTGGTGATCAGCCAGGACACCAGCGCCTACGGCGTGGACATCCAGTACCGCACTGGCTTCTGGGATGGCCAACCCGTCAAGACCCGCATGCTGGAGTTGTGCGAGCAGCTGGGCACGCTGGCCGAGGGCTACGGCGCCTGGGTGCGCCTGCATTACGTCTACCCCTACCCGACGGTGGACCATGTGCTGCCGCTGATGGCGCAGGGCCGCATCCTGCCGTACCTGGATGTGCCCTTCCAGCACGCACACCCCGACGTGCTCAAGCGCATGAAACGCCCGGCCAGTGGCGAGCGCAACCTGGAGCGCCTGGCGCGCTGGCGCGAGATCTGCCCGGAGATCGTCGTGCGTTCCACCTTCATCGCCGGTTTCCCTGGCGAGACCGAAGCAGAGTTTGACTACCTGCTCGACTTCCTGCGCGAAGCGCAGATCGACCGCGCCGGCTGTTTTGCCTACTCGCCGGTGGACGGCGCCGCGGCGAATGACATCCCCGGCCTGCTGCCGCAGGCCGAACGCGAGGCCCGCCAGGCGCGTTTCATGGCAGTGGCCGAGGCGGTGTCGGCCGCCAAGCTACAGCAGCGTGTCGGCGCCACGATGCAGGTGCTGGTGGACCACGCGCCGGCGCTGGGCCGCAAGGGAGGCGTGGGCCGCAGTTATGCCGATGCGCCCGAAATCGATGGCGTGGTGCGGCTGCTGCCGCCGGAAAAGGCCTCGAAAACGCTGAAGGTGGGTGAGTTCACCCGCGCCCGCGTCGTGGCCGCCGAAGGCCACGACCTGGTCGCCGTGCCGATCTGAGGAGCGACGATTGAGCGAAACCACGCAGGACCCGGGCACCACCGGCCTGATCCACCACCCCTACACGCCGCCGGCCGGGTTTGAGGCGCCGCAGGTGGGGGTGCACAAGGCTTCGACCGTGATTTTCGCCAACACCGCCGCGATGCGCGCGCGCGACTGGCGCTACAAAAACGGCTACACCTATGGCCTGCACGGCACGCCCACCACGTTCACGCTGGAGGAGCGCATCGCGCACCTGGAAGGCGGGCTGCAATGTGTGTTGGCGCCCAGCGGGCTGGCGGCGATTTCGCTGGTGGACCTGGCGCTGCTGCAGCAGGGCGATGAGGTCCTGATCCCGGTGAACGCGTACGGCCCTGGCAAGGACTTCGCGGTCCAGCAGTTGGCCCGCTTCGGCATCACGCACCGGCTGTACGACCCGATGGACGCCGCGGCGCTGGCCTCGATGATCGCGCCAGCCACCAAACTGGTCTGGCTGGAAGCGCCCGGCTCGGTGACCATGGAGTTCCCGGATCTGCGGGGCCTGGTCGCCGCCGCGCGTGCACGGGGCGTGACCACCGCGCTCGACAACACCTGGGGCGCCGGCCTGGCCTTCGACGGTTTTGCGCTGGGCTGCGACATCGTGATGCAGGCGCTGACCAAGTTCCCGTCTGGCGGTGGCGATGTACTGATGGGTTCTGTGACCACACGCGACCCCGCGCTGCACGAACGTTTCAAGCTCGCACACATGCGGCTGGGCCTGGGCGTGGCCGCCAACGACGCCGAACTGGTGCTGCGTTCGCTGCCCAGCATGGCGCTGCGCTACCACGCACACGACCAGGCAGCACGCACACTGGCGCTGTGGCTGCAGACCCAGGCGCCCATCTCGCGGGTGCTGCACCCGGCGCTGCCCGGTTCACCTGGCCACGAACATTGGCAAAACACCTGCAGCGCCGCTGCGGGGCTGTTTTCAGTGATGGTGGATGCGCGTCACAGCGCGGCGAAGGTGGATGCCTTCGTCGATGCGCTGAAGCTGTTTCGCATCGGTTATTCCTGGGGCGGTCCGGTCAGCCTGGTCGTGCCCTACGACCTGCCCAGCATGCGCAGCCCGGCGCCCTATGCCGGCACGCTGGTGCGTTTTTCCATCGGGCTGGAACACGTGGCCGACCTGCAGGCCGATCTGGCGCAGGCACTGGCCGTGCTGTGAGCTCAGTGTTTTGACGAGATCTTGTGCCGCATCAGGCGGCCCTTCTCGCGTTCCCAGTCCTTGGCCTTTTCGTTTTCGCGTTTGTCGTGCTGGGCCTTGCCCTTGGCGAGCGCAATTTCGGCCTTCACCAGACCGCCCTTGAAGTGCAGGTCCAGCGGCACCAGGGTGAAGCCCTTCTGCTCGATCTTGCCGATCAGGCGCTTGATCTCTTCCTTGCGCATCAGCAGCTTTTTGGTGCGGTCGGGCTCGGGCAGCACATGGGTTGACGCGGCGCGCAGCGCGTTGATGCGCAGGCCGATCAGGTGCAGCTCGCCATCGCGGATGACCACGTAGCCGTCGGTCAGCTGCACCTGTCCGGCGCGGATGGCCTTGACCTCCCAGCCCTGCAGCACCAGGCCGGCCTCGTACCGCTCCTCGATGTGGTACTCGTGGCGGGCGCGGCGGTTTTCGGCGATGTTCGGCATGGGCAGGGGAGATGGGGGCAGGCCCCTACAATTCCAGCATTGTGAAGCACGTCAAGAAGTCGGTCCTGCTCTGGTACACACCGCAGGAGATGTACGAGCTGGTCACCGGCATCGATCAGTACCCGCAGTTCCTGCCCTGGTGCGACCGCGCCGAGGTGCTGGAGCGCCACGACAGCGGCGTCACGGCGCGCCTGGGCCTGCACTACATGGGTGTGCGCCATGCCTTCACCACCCGCAACGAACATGTGGATGGGCAGTCGGTGGTGGTTCAGCTGGTGGACGGCCCGTTTTCGCTGCTCGACGGCACCTGGCTGTTCCACCCGCTGGGCCGGCCCGGCAGCGAGGCCGAGGCCTGCAAGATCGAGTTCGACCTGCGTTATGCGTTTGCCAGCGTGGCACTTGAAGCCGTGGTGAGCCCGGTGTTCGACCGCGTGGCCAATACCTTCGTCGATTGTTTCGTCAAACGGGCCGAGCAGGTGCATGGTCCACGTTGAGGTGGTCTATTGTCCGGCGCCGGGTCAGGTGGACCTGACGCCGCTGCAACTGGCCGACGGCAGCACCGTGGCCGACGCGCTGCAGGCCAGTGGTGTGCTGGGTCGCCACGGGCTGGCCTCGGCAGGGCAGGAGGCGGGTGTGTGGTTCAAGCTCGTGCCCGTCGACACCGTGCTGCGCGACAAGGACCGGGTCGAGCTCTACCGCCCGCTCACCGTCGACCCCAAGGAGGCACGGCGCCTGCGCTACCGCAAGCGGGACAAGCCCGCCCGCGTGCTCAGCGGCAATCCGACGCGATGACGTCGCGCGCGCGGCGTGTCTCGGCCGCGCGCTGCTGGTCGTCCAGGATCTCGCGTTCGCCGTTGTCCTTGTAGCGCGCAATGCGCTGGCCACTGTCCAGCGCCGCCAGGTGGGCGCGTGCGGCGCGGCAGTTCTCGGCCTTCTGACCGGCCAGCTTGTCGGCATCGGCCTTGACGCGGCTGGCCTGTTCCTGCTCGGCAGCCTTTTTGCGCGCTTGCAGTTCCGGGTCCACCGCCGGGCGGGCGGCCACAGCCGAGGCTGCCGAGGCGGCGGCCGCGGCAGCGGGGGCGCGCGGCGCCGGTGCTTCGGGCCGCTGCAGGATGTCCTTGGTCTGCACGTCGCGCGGCGGCGGCAGGTCGCTCACGGTGATGCGGCCGTCCTTGTCGCGCCACTTCCATTGCGCTGAGGCCGGCGCGCTGAGGCCGGCGACGAGGGCGCCGCACAGCAGCGTGGCAAACAGGGGGCGGCTGGCAATCATCCGGGCAGTGTATGCGGCGGTGCGGGTCGGCTGGCTGTGCAATCGGTCACGCGGGGCCCGTGTCGCGGTAACGCTTCGTGAGGGTCCGTATAATCGCTTTTTGCGTTTGGAGCTTTCCTCATGCGCCTTCTAGGCAAAGCCCTCACCTTCGACGATGTGTTGTTGGTGCCGGCCTTCTCCCAGGTGTTACCCCGCGACACCAGCCTCGCCACCCGGCTGAGCCGCAACATCACGCTGAACCTGCCCCTGGTCTCGGCCGCGATGGACACCGTGACCGAAGCCCGTCTCGCGATCGCCATCGCACAAGAGGGTGGCATCGGCATCGTGCACAAGAACCTCACCCCCGCCCAGCAGGCGGCCGAGGTGGCGCGGGTCAAGCGCTATGAGTCCGGCGTGCTGCTGGACCCCATCACCGTCACGCCCGACACCCCGGTGCGCGAGGTGCTGAGCCTGCAGAAGTCGCGAGGTTTCTCGGGTTTCCCGGTGCTGGAAGGCCAGCGTGTGGTGGGCATCGTCACCAACCGTGACCTGCGCTTCGAAACCCGACTCGACGCCCCGGTGCGCGAGGTGATGACACCGCGCGAACGCCTGGTGTCGGTGCGCGAAGGCGCTTCGCTCGATGAAGCCAAGGCCTTGATGCACCGCCACCGTCTGGAGCGTGTGCTGGTGGTCAACGAGGCCTTTGAGCTGCGCGGCCTGATGACGGTGAAGGACATCACCAAACAGACCGATTTCCCCAACGCCGCGCGCGACGCGCAAGGCAAGTTGCGTGTGGGCGCCGCGGTGGGCGTGGGCGAGGGCACCGAAGAACGCGTCGAGATGCTCGTGAAGGCCGGTGTGGATGTGCTGGTGGTGGACACCGCGCACGGCCACAGCCAGGGCGTGATCGAGCGTGTGCGCTGGGTCAAGCGCCACTACCCGCAGGTGGACGTGATCGGCGGCAACATCGCCACCGGCAGCGCCGCGCTGGCGCTGGCCGAAGCCGGTGCCGATGCGGTGAAGGTCGGCATCGGCCCGGGCAGCATCTGCACCACACGCATCGTCACCGGCGTGGGCGTGCCGCAGATCTACGCCATCGACGAGGTGGCCAAGGCGCTCAAGGGCAGCGGCGTGCCGCTGATCGCCGATGGCGGCGTGCGGTACTCCGGCGACCTGGCCAAGGCCATCGCCGCCGGCGCCGACACGGTGATGATGGGCGGCGCCTTCGCCGGCACCGAAGAAGCCCCGGGCGAAACCATCCTCTACCAGGGCCGCAGCTACAAGAGCTACCGCGGCATGGGCTCCATCGGCGCCATGC
>JADMJD010000143.1 GCA_018780805.1 Rubrivivax sp.
GCAACTACCAGGAGTACGAAGCCGACAAGAAGAAGCGCCTGGGTGAAGAAGGCGCGCGCCCGCACCGGCTGCGCTTCAAGCCCATCCGCTGAAGGCCGGACCCGGCGCGATGCAGGGCCCGACCCCCGCCGAACGGCCGGCGCTGGATGCGCTGGTCGAACAGCAGGAAAAGGCGCTGCGCAAGGCGCTGATCGCGCAGCGCACGCCGGTGTTCGCGGTGCACGCGATCCAGCGGGTGCACGAGCGCATCGACGCCCTCGCGGACCAGGTGCGGCGCCAGCCCGGTACGGCCATCGCCTGCCGGGCGGGCTGCAGCCACTGCTGCCACCTGCGCGTGGAGGCGATGGCGCCCGAGGTCTTCCTGCTCGCGCGCCAGGTGCAAAAATGGCCCGAGGCCGAGCGCAGCGCGCTGCAGGCGCGGCTGGACGCCCACGCGGCCCGCGCCGCCGGCCTGGCGATGCACCAGCATCGCCTGCGCTGCCCGCTGCTGGGTGACGACGAGCGCTGCAGCGCCTACGCGGCGCGACCCTTCATGTGCCGCAAGCTGATGTCCAGCAGCGTGGCCGCCTGCGCGGCACCCGAACAAGGCGCGGTGGAAGACCGCACGATGTTCCTGCAGGCCGCCGCCATCACCTACGGCGCGCACAAGGGTTACGGCCGCGCCAAGCTGCCCAACGCCGTGCACGAGCTGGGCCAGGCCCTGCGCGTGGCACTGGCCGACCCCGGCGCCGAGGCGCGCTGGTTCCGCGGCGACGCGGTCTTCGCGCCGCTGCCGGACGAAGGCTGATGCGCCGCCGGCCGCCGTCGGCCATGCCTGCTTTCCCGCCGTTCGTCGCCTGACCGGCCACCTTGGCTGGCCAAAGCCACCGGGCCGGCGTTAGGCTGGTGGCCATGGACCTGGTTTCTCCTTCCCCCACGCAGCCCTTGCAGCCCGCACGACCCTCCCCCTGGGCCGCCTTGAACGTCAAAAGCGTGGCGCTGGCGCTGGCGCTGGGTGTGGCCGTCGCGGCCGCGCTGAACCCGATCTTCATCACCCCGTTCCCGGTGCTGCTGGGGCGCACGGTGTTCCTGGCGCTGGCGCTGCTGCTGGTCTACGTCGTGGCGGGCTGGTTGTTCGAGCGCCTGCTGCCGGCGCGTGTGCCCCGCTGGTTGCGCCAGACGCTGCAGGCCGTGGCGGTGGCGGTGGCGGCGCCGCTGGCGGCCTTCGGCAGCTCGCTGGTGGCCGCCGGCGGGGACCTGGCGATGTTCCTGGACCACTCCGGCCGCATGCTGGGTTTCCTGTGGATCGCCAGCGTGGGCCTGATCCTCGGCCTGGTGCTCACCACCGGCGCCCTGCTGCGCGAGCGTGAGAGCCAGGAGCATGCCCAGGCCCTGCAGTTTGCGCTGGAGCGCAGCACGCTGGAGCGCCAGGTGCTGGACGCGCGGCTGAACCTGCTGCAGGCGCAGATCGAGCCGCACTTCCTGTTCAACACGCTGGCCAATGTGCAGGCCCTGGTGGAGAACAACTCGCCGCGCGCCGCGCCGGTGCTGGCCAGCCTGATCGCCTACCTGCGTGCCGCCATGCCGCAGCTGCACGGCGGCGGCCAGACGCTGGGCAACGAAGCGGCGCTGGTGCAGGCCTACCTGGCGCTGATGCAGATGCGCATGCCCGACCGGCTGCAGGTGCGGGTGAGCCTGCCCGAAGCACTGGCGCTGCGGCGCTTCCCGCCGATGGCGCTGCTGACCCTGGTGGAAAACGCCGTGCGCCACGGCATCGACCCGGCCGAAGACGGCGGGCACATCGAGGTGGGCGCACGCGCTGAACCCGGCGGCGGCCTGCGCCTGTGGGTGGCCGACACCGGCGTCGGCCTGAGCCCCCACACCGCGCCGGGCACCGGCCTGGCCAACCTGCGCGACCGGCTGGCCGCGTTTTACGGCGGCGCGGCGGCGCTGGAACTGCACGAGGTGCAACCGCAGGGCCTGCGCGCCGAGATCGTGTTGCCCCCCGAAGCCGCTGCCACGCCATGAACGCACCGACCGCACCGACCGCGTTGATCGCCGACGACGAACCCCTGCTGCGCGATCACCTGGCCGCGCACCTGGCCCGCGCCTGGCCGGCGCTGCAGATCGTGGCCCAGGCGCGCAACGGGCGCGAGGCGCTGGAGCTGTTCGACGAACTGACGCCCGACATCGTCTTCCTGGACGTGCACATGCCGGGCCTGAACGGCATCGAGACCGCACGGGGCATCGCCCGCCGGGCCGATCTGGTGTTTGTCACCGCCTACGAACAATACGCCGTGCAGGCGTTTGAGCAAGGTGCGCTGGACTACCTGGTCAAACCCTTTGACCCGGCCCGCCTGGCCGACACCGTGCAGCGCCTGCAGGCGCGCCGTGCCGGCGCCGCACACCCGCCGGGGCACGACACCAGCCTGGACCCGGTGCTCGATCGCCTGGCCGACGAGCTGCGCAAACGGGCCCCCGCGCCCGCCTACCTGCAGTGGATCAAGGCCTCGGTGGGGCAGAGCGTGCGCCTGATCCCGGTGGACGAGGTGGTCTACCTGCGCAGCGACGAGAAGTACACGCTGGTGGTCTGGCCCGGCGGCGAGGCGCTGATCCGCAAGACCATCCGCGAGCTGGCCGACGAGCTGGACCCGGCGCGCTTCGTGCAGATCCACCGCTCCAGCATCGTCAACCTGCGCCACGTGGCCCAGGTGCAGCGCGGCGCGAATGAAACCGCCGACGTGCACCTGCGCGGCCGGCCCGAGGTGCTGCCGGTGAGCCGCAGTTACCTGCACGTGTTCCGGCAGATGTAGGCCGCCGATGTAGGCTGCGGAAGTCGGCTGCGATTTTGTCGATCCGGCGTGGCCCGGCTCGTCGTGCAGCACAACCTCCAGGAGAACACCATGTCCGACCACACCGTCCACCTGCACCGCGTGCTGCGCGCGCCGCCGGCCAGGGTCTACCGCGCGTTCATCGAGCCGCTGGCGATGGCGCGTTGGCTCCCGCCCTATGGTTTCTGCTGCCAGGTGCACCACATGGAGCCGAAGGTGGGCGGCACATTCCGCATGTCGTTCCAGCACTTCGGCAGTGGCAACAGCCACTCTTTCGGCGGTGAGTACCTGGAGCTGGTGCCCGGGGAACGCCTGCGCTACACCGATGTCTTCGACGACCCGGCACTGCCCGGTGTCATGCACGTGGCGGTGGACCTGACCCCGGTGATCTGCGGCACCGAGTTGCGCGTCAGCCAGAGCGGCATCCCCGCGTCCATCCCGCTGGAGATGTGTTACCTGGGCTGGCAGGAGTCGCTGGCGCAGCTGGCGCTGCTGGTGGAGCCCGAGATCCCGGGCTGACGGGACCGGTCAGGCCACGCGCCGCCGCAGCAGCCGCACGATGGTGCTGATGTTCACGGCCGCCACCACCAGCTCCAGTGCCGTGCCGCCGATCGAGCCGACGATCAGGTTGTTGGCGATCCACAGGCCCGTGCCCAGCAGCATCACGAGCCGCATCGCCACGCCCTGCAGCAGGAACAACGCCAGCGTGCCGATGCACGAGGCGCCCAGCGGCAGCCAGTCGCTGGGCTGCTGTGCGAGCCCCAGGCCGAAGGCGATGTTGGCCGCCACCACGGCCACAGCCACCCAGGGGCTGCGTGTGCGCAGCGCCAGCAGCGAGCGCAGCAGCGACAGGCCCGAGCTGGCCACCGCCGTCGGGTTGCCCAGCAGCGCAAAGTGCGCCATGTAGGCCAGGCACTCGCCGGCCATGAAGAGCTTGAAGCGGCGGTCGTCGGTCTGCAGGAAGGAGCCGACGCCCAGCCCGAACGCCAGGTAGCCGATGAGTTGTGCCGAGGAAAACCAGTCCAAGTTCGTGCGGTGTCGCGGTGGTCAACCGATTGTCTGCGCTGTGGCACAGTGGCTGTCACGGGTCAGCGGAGGCGTTCATGGCAATCGTGCGTGCAGGCCGAAAGGCCGTGTTGCTGGTGGTGGATGTGCAGGTGGGTGTGATGGCCGGGGCCTGGCGGCCGGAACCCGTGGTCGCCAATGTGGCCCACGTGGTCGAGCAGGCCCGTGCGCAGGGCGTGCCCGTGTTTTGGGTGCAGCATGCCGACGACGAGGACCTGATCACCCACAGCCCGGCCTGGCAATGGGTGCCGGCGCTGGTGCCGGCGGCTGGTGAGCAACGGGTGCACAAACGCTTCAACTCGTCGTTTGAGCAGACCGCGCTGGAAAAACACCTGGCGGATCTGGGCGCCACGCACCTGGTGCTGGCCGGCGCGGCGACGAACTTCTGCATCCGTGCCACCGCCTACGCGGCGCTGGAACGGGGCTACGACCTCACGCTGGTGGCCGACGCCCACACCACCGGCGACATGACCGGCCCCGATGGCCAGCACGTGCCGGCCGAAGCCGTGGTGAACGACCTCAACGCCACGATGACCTGGCTGCAGTACCCCGGCCGCCGCAATGCCGCCGTGCCGACCGCGCAGTTGGACTGGGCCACCCATGCTGCCGCCTGACGACGACCCCGCACTGCAGGCCCTGGACGCCCTGTACGCCGACCGCAGCGGCGGCGACTGGTGGGACCGCTTCTACGCCGACCGCCACAAGCCGGTGCCGTTTTTTGGCAGCGCGCCCGACGAGTGCCTGGTGGAATGGGTGGGCGCCGACCTGGTGGCGCCCGGCGCGGCACTGGACCTGGGCTGCGGCAACGGCCGCAACGCCGTCTACCTGGCGCAGCAGGGGTTCAGTGTGGACGCGGTCGACCAGTCGGCCACGGCCTGCGCCTGGGCGCGCGAGCGCTGCCAGGCAGCCGGCGTCAACGTGCGCCTGCACCATGTGTCGCTGTGGCAGCACCCTGTGGCGCCTGCGAGCCTGGACCTGGTGATCGATTCCGGCTGTTTCCACCACCTGCCGCCGCACCGGCGCGGGCCTTATGTCCAGCGTGTGGCCGCGGCGCTCAAGCCCGGCGGCTGGTTCAGCATGGTGTGTTTCCGGCCTGAGGGCGGCAGCGGGCTCACCGACGAGCAGGTGCTGGCCCAGCACAGCCTGGGCGGGGGCCTGGGCTACACCGAGGCGCAGCTGCGCAGCCACTGGGGCACGGCCTTGCAGGTGCACACGCTGCGCCCCATGCGGCCGCAGCCGGCCGGTGGCGCGCTCTTCGGCCAGCCCTTCCTGTGGGCATTGCTGGCGCGCAAACAGGGGTGAGGTTGTGCGCTTTCGCGGCGCCTGCGCGCCAATGGGCCGGGTGCCGCTTCAGCTGCACCGCGTGTTGATCAGGGCGCGGCGCGCGCCACCAGGCTCAGCGGCAGCTCCTCGCTGCCTCGCCGCACACGCAGCTGCAGTGTCTGGCCCGCCCGCACCGCCGACATCGTGGCCGCCAGTTCGCGCGCCGGCGCACCCGCCACGGCGCGGCCGTCGAGTGTCAGGACCATGTCGTCCACCTTCAGCCCGCCGGCCTCGGCGGCGCTGCCCGGGTTCACCTTCGTCACGCGGGCCGACTGCAGCACCGGCTTCCAGAACGGGCCCTCGACCTCGACATTGACGGCAAAGCCCAGCCGGCCCGATGGGGCTTCGCCCAGTGCGGGCAGCGCCCAGGCGGTGGCGAGCAGCAGGCAAAAGTGGCGGCGTTGCAGCATGGTGGGGTTCACATCGGTTTGAATCGCCAGGCGTAGGCCTGGCTCACAGCCAGCGTCTCGCCATGCCCGCGCAGGTGCAGCGTGATGCGGCCCAGGTCGTCTCGCACGGCGCGGGCGATGCGGTCGGCGCGCACCAAGGCGCCACGGTGCACCTGCCAGAACTGCTCCGGGTCCAGCCCGGCGCTGATTTCCTTCAGCGGCTTGAGCACATGCGCTTCGTCATCGGTGGTGACCACGCGGGTGTATTTCTCGTCGCTCTGGAAGAACAGCACCTCGTCGATGCTGAACATCTTGATCGTGTCGCCCACGCTGGCGCTGATCCAGCGCAGGCGCGGGGTCTCGGGGTCGGTGGTCTGCAGGCGGGCCGAGAGCCGCTGCACCAGGCGGTCCAGGTCGGCCGCCGGCTGGCGCGTGGCCAGCCGCTCCTG
This sequence comes from Rubrivivax sp., assembly GCA_018780805.1. Taxonomy (GTDB): domain Bacteria; phylum Pseudomonadota; class Gammaproteobacteria; order Burkholderiales; family Burkholderiaceae_C; genus Rubrivivax. The sequence continues at coordinate 6,037 of JADMJD010000143.1, forward strand.
CAGGCGCTGCACCGCCTGCTGCAACCGTGTGGTCGTCACGGGTTTGAGCAGGTAGTCCACCGCGCCGGCTTCGAAGGCCTCGATCGCGTGGCTGTCGTAGGCGGTGGTGAAAACCACGTGGCAGCGTCCGCTGGCGGCGCGGGCCACGTCCAGCCCGCTCAGGCCGGGCATGCGGATGTCGAGGAAGGCGATGTCGGGGTGGTGTTCGTCCAGCGCCTCCACCGCGGCCGGGCCATGTTCACACTCGGCCACCACCTGCAGGGCAGGCCAGGCCGCGGCCAGCATGCGCAGCAGTTCGGCGCGCGGCAGGTCTTCGTCGTCGGCCAGCAAGGCGGTGGCGTTCATGGGTGCGATCCTTCGTCCAGCGGCACGGCGATGGTGGCGGCCACACCGCCGCCGGGGCGGGCCTTCAGCTGCAGTTCGGCGCGGCCGCCGTAGAGCTGCTGCAGACGCTCGCGCAGGTTCACCAGGCCCAGGCCGCTGCCGGCGCCGCTGCCCTGGGCACTGGCACCGCCAAAACCGATGCCGTCGTCGGCCACGGTCACGGCCAGGCGGCCCTGGTCATCGCGCTCGGCCTGCAAGCTGACGAGTGCCGGGCCGATCTTGGGCTCCACGCCGTGTTTGACGGCGTTTTCCGCCAGGCTGATCAGCATCAGCGGCGGGAAGGGCAGGGTCGCCAAGGCGGGCGGGATCTGCAGCTCGAACCGCAGGCGTGGCATGCGCGATTGCATCAGGGCCAGGTAGGCGCGCACCGTTTCGGCCTGCTGCGCCAGCGTGGTGTGGGCGGCGCCGTCGCTACGCAGCCGTGGGATGGCGGCGCGCAGGTAGGCCACCAGGCGGTCCACCATGTCGCTGGCGCGTGCGGGGTCGGTGGCGATGGCGCTGCGCACGCCGGCCAGGGTGTTGAACAAAAAGTGCGGCTCCACCTGCGCCGCCAGCACCGACAGCCGCAGCTCGGCCTCGCGGCGCTGGGCCTGGGCCTGGGCGAGCGCCCGGTCGCGGGCCAGTGCGATCAGCAGCTCACGTTCACGCCGCCAGCGCAACACGGCAAAACCGCCGCCCAGCGCAAAGCTGCAGAAGGCACCAAAGACGGCGTTGATGGCGCGCTGGGCCGGGCCCAGACCGCTGTCCAGGCGCGGAGGGCTGTCGTCGCCGTCCTCAGAAGTCAGGGTCACCCCGACGGCCATCACCACCCGCTGACGTTTGCCGTCCGGCCCCACGGTGCCCAGCACCTCGGCCGTGGCCTGTTTCAGCGGTTCGGCACCCCATTCGCCAAAGGCGGCCAGCAGCAGCACCAGGGCCAGCATCGCAGCCCAGAGCCCACGTTGTTCATGCTCCGATGCCCAGCCCTGGCGCCGCACCCAGGCCCCGGCCAGCGGGCCCAGCACCAGCGGCGATCCCCATTGCAGCAGCAGCGCCGGGATCGACGCCACGGGCACCGCCGCAGTAGGCGCCGACCACACACCCACCGCCAGCAGCGACAGCATCAGCAGCAGGATCAGCCCGGCCAGCCGCCAGCGCCCGCGCACCCACGGGCGGCTGAAGACCGGGTAGCGCCGGTAGTGCGTGAGCCAGCCATGGTCGCTGCCGCTCAGCTCCCGCGGCAGGGCTTCGTCGAGGGGCAGGGCCAACGGGGGCGAAGACATGGGCGGCAGCTTAGTGGCCGCCGTCCGGCCCGCGCAAGGCTGCGATGAAACCGGCCCGGCGTGCGACGAAACCCGGGCTCAGCGCCACAACCACGCCGCACCGCGCACGCCGGAACTGTCGCCATGCATCGCCGGCAGCAGCCGGGTGTGCAGCGGCTCGTCGCTGCCGGCGGAAAACACCCAGCGTGCCCACAGCGCGGGCACCGCTGCGTACAGGTGCGCAAGCCGCGACAGCCCACCGCCCAGCACGATGACGTCCGGGTCCAGCAGGTTGACGATGCCGGCCAGCGCACGCGCCAGGCGGTGGGCGTGGCGGTCCAGTGTGGCCTGGGCGGTGGCATCGCCGGCCTGCGCGCCGGCAACGATGGCCTCGCCGCTGCGCCCGCCGCCGCCGTGGCGCGCATCGTCCTGCGCCAGGGCCGGGCCGCTGACCCAGGTTTCCACGCAGCCGCGCTGGCCGCAGTAACAGCTGGGTGCGGCCGTGAGTTCTGCCGCGTCGGCCCAGGGCAGCGGGTTGTGGCCCCACTCACCGGCCAGGCCGTTGGCGCCCGCCAGCACCTGGCCGTTGACCACGATGCCGGCGCCCGTGCCGGTGCCCAGGATCACCGCGAAGACCGTCGCCGCGCCCGCGGCGGCGCCGTCGGTGGCCTCGGACAAGGCCAGGCAGTTGGCGTCGTTGGCCAGCCGCACCGGGCGGCCCAGCAGCGCCTGCAGGTCTGCCTGCAGCGGCTGGCCGTTCAGGCAGGTGGAGTTGGCGTTCTTGATGCGCCCGGCACCCGTCAGGCTGCCCGGGTGGCCCACCCCCACGGTGACAGGCTGCAGCAGCGCGGCCTCGGCACGCTGCACCAGGCCGGCCACGGCCATCAGCGTGGCGCGGTAGTCACCGGCCGGGGTGGGCACCCGTTCACGCCACAGCACCTGGCCATCGGCGGCCAGCACCGCGGCTTCGGTCTTGGTGCCGCCGAGGTCGACACCCAAAGCCAGCGCCATCGGCGTTCAGTCCGTCAGATCGGCTCGGTGCGTGTCTGCAGCCACTGCAGCGCGTCACCGCTCACGCGCGGCGCCAGGCGCTCGCGCACGGTGGCGTGGTAGGCATTGAGCCAGGCCACCTCGTCGGCGCGCAGCAACGACGGATCAATGCAGCGGGTGTCGATGGGGCAGAGCGTGAGCGTCTCGAAGGCCAGGAAATCGCCGAAGCTGTTGCCCTCAGGCGTGACGGCCGGCACGTTGAGCACCAGGTTCTCGATGCGCACGCCCCATTGGCCGGGGCGGTACAGGCCGGGTTCCACCGAGGTGATCATGCCGGGCTGCATGGCCATGTTCGCGTCAGGAATGGTCTTGCTGATGCTCTGCGGGCCTTCGTGCACGTTCAGGAAATAACCCACGCCGTGGCCGGTGCCATGGCCGAAGTCCAGGCCGTGCTCCCACAGCGGCACACGCGCCAGCGCATCCAGCATCGGGCTCAGCGTGCCCTGCGGGAAGGTGGCGCGCGACAGGTTCAGCGTGCCCTTGAGCACCAGGGTGTAGTCGCGTTTCATCGCCGCGCTCACCTGGCCGATGGGCCAGACGCGCGTGATGTCCGTGGTGCCGCCCAGGTACTGGCCGCCGCTGTCGATGAGCAACAGGCCGTCGCCCTTGATCACGGCGTGCGAGGCCGGCGTGGCGCGGTAATGCGGCATGGCGCCGTTGGCGTTGAAGCCGGCAATCACCGGGAAGCTCAGGCCGATGAAACCGGCGCGGCGGCTGCGGGCGGCCGAGAGGTGTTCGTCCACCGTCAGCTCGGTGATGTGTTCACCACGTGCCATCGCGGCTTCGAACCAGGCGTAGAACTCGCACATGGCCGCGCCGTCTTCGGCCATGGCCTCGCGGATGTGGGCCGCCTCGGCGCCGTTCTTGCGGCTCTTGAACAGCGTGCTGGGGTTGATGGCTTCCACCACGCGTGCGCCGCCCACCCGCTCACGCAGGCCCAGCGTGATGCGTTTGGGGTCCACCAGCAGCACCAGACCGGCGCCCAGCGCGGCCAGCGCATCCCCGGCCGCGGCATAGGGCGCCAGCAGGATGCCGTCGGCCGCCAGCTTGTCGGCCAGCTTGTCGCTGATCTTGCCGCTGCCGACGAACAGCGTGGCCGTCTCGGGTGCGATCAGCAGGTGCGCCAGGAACACCGGGTTGTAGGACACATCGCTGCCGCGCAGGTTGGTGATCCAGGCGATGTCGTCGACGGTGGAGACAAAGTGGTGCGTGGCGCCGCGGTCGTGCATCGCGGCGCGCAGCTGCAGCAGCTTGTCGCTGCGCGGCACCGGTGCGTGCGGCGCCGTGTGTTCGTAGATGCGCTCGGCCGGCAGGCCAGGGCGGTCGGGCCAGATGGTGTTGACCAGGTCGTCGGCGGTGTGCAGCCGGGCGCCCGCGGCCTGCAGCGCGGCGCGCAGCTGCTGCGCCGCGGCCAGGGCCAGCACCTGGCCGTCCACGGCCACGGTGCCGCCCGGGGGTGTGTGCGCGGCCAGCCAGTCGATGTGGGCGGTGGCGGCGCCGGTGTTGATCTTCACCAGCGCGATGCCGCTGCCGGCCAGCTCGGCTTCGGCCTGCACCCAGTAGCGGCTGTCGGCAAAGACATGGGCGCCGTCCACCGTGATCACCAGGGTGCCCATCGAGCCGGTGAAACCCGACAGCCATTCACGCGCCTGCCAGCGCTGCGGCAGGTACTCGCTGAGGTGGGGGTCGGCCGAGGGCACGAGCAGGGCATGCCAGCCCCGGGCCACCAGTTCATCCTGCACGCGCTGGACGCGCAGTCGTTGGTCGGTGAGGCGGGTGTCCATGTCGGTGTTCCTTGCTGCTGCAGCCCACGATTCTAGGAGGGTGGACCCGCTTGACGCCACGCCCACCCCGGGGAACCATGGCGCCACCATGTGCAGCCCAGGAGAAGGCGATGGCGGACCCACAGGCCGCGCTGGCCACCCAGCTGAAGAACATCGAAATCCGCACCGGCCAGAGCCTGGCCCACATGCGCGCGCTGATCGCCACCAGCGGGCTGACCAAACATGGCGAGATCCGCAGCTGGCTGATGGACAAGCTGGCGCTCGGCTACGGGGATGCCAACACCGTGGTGACGCTGGCCAAACAGGCGCCTGCGGCGGCCGAGGCTGACCCGCTGGACGGCATCTACGCAGGCAACAAGGCCGCTCTGCGCGCCTTGCACGAGCAGCTGACGGCCGTGGTGGACAGCTTCGGCCCGTACGAGAAAGCGCCGAAGAAGGCCAACGTGAGCCTGCGCCGCAAGAAGCAGTTTGCCTTGATCGGCCCCGCCACCAAAGACCTGCTGGAGTTGGGCCTGAACCACAAGGACCTGCCGGCCCACCCGCGGCTCAAGGTGATGCCTGCCGGCGGCATGTGCCAGTACACCGTGCGCCTGGGCAGCGCGGCCGAGGTGGACGCCGACCTGCAGCGCTGGCTGCGCGCCGCCTACGACGCCGCGGGCTGAACGCTGCCGCTGCGCGCCAGGATGCGCTTGCGCACCAGGTGGATGTGGGCGCGCAGGTCGTACAACTCGTTGGTGAAGGACAGCGGCACACCGATCTGCTCGGTCTGCGCGTCCAGCCGTTCGATCTCCTCGCGCAGCGCGGCCAGGTCGGCGCCGGGTGCTTCCAGCGCCTGTTCGATGGCGCGCAAGTTGGCGTACCAGCGGTAGACGCGTGAGCGCAGCCGCAGCGTCACGAGTGGTGGCACGATGCGCGACAGCGGCAGCAGCGCCGCCAGCAGCGGCAGCAGCACGATCCACATGCGGTCGATGAAGTTGGCCAGCCAGAACGGCAGGTAACGCTGCAGCCAGGGTGGGCCGTTGCGCAGGTAACGCTCGGCGGTGTCGGCCAGCGGCCATTCGTCGGCGCGTGGGTTGGGGAACTCCCCGCGGCGGTGGAACCAGCCGGGCGGCGCATGGGCCTGTGCCGCGGCCTGCAACAGCAGCTGCATCAGCGCCGGGTGCAGGTCGGGCTGCACCAGCAGCGACGCGGTGGCGGCCACCAGCTGCAGGTCCTGCGGCGGCTGGTCGGCGGCCAGGTCCACCACGCCGCGCGGCAGCACCAAGGGCTGCAAGAAGGCGAAGCGCCGCGCGTAGGCGGGGGCCTGCGCAAAGCTGAACAGGCGCACGCCCGGTGTCTGCAGCAGGTACTGCACCAGCGGCGCTTCGGGTGCCGACACCAGCGCCAACGCATCGACGCGGCCCTGCACCAGCGCGACCACGCGGTTGACGGCCAATGATTCGCCCGCCACCAGCCCGGCCGCGGGCAGGCCGCTGGCGGCGGCCAGCTGGCCGAACAGCGGGCCCGAGCCGCCGCCCACAGGGCCGGTGTCGATGCGCCAGCCGGCCAGTTGTGCCAGCTTGTCGGGCGGCGCTTTCAGGCCCAGCCGCGGCAGGCTGTCTTCGCGGTAGAACAGCCACAGTGGCTCCAGTGCCACGCTGCCCAGGGACACCAGCGTTGAGTTCTCGGCGGCGGTGCCGTCGACGCCCCCTTGCACAAAGGCCGCCTGCACACCCGACGCCGGGTCGCGCAGCAAGGCCAGGTTGTCCGCCGCGCCCTGCGTGGGCCGCAGCGTCACCGTCAGGCCCTGGGCCTGCAGCAGCGGCAGGTAACGCTGCGCAAAGGCCTCGTAGGCCCCTTGGGCCGGGCCGGTGGCGATGACCAGGTGTTTGTCGGGCGTGGGGTCCAGCAGCCGCCAGGCGCCCCACAGCAGCGCGGCCGCGGCCACCAGCACCACGGCCACCAGCGGCAGCCCGGCATTCACCAGGGCCAGCCGCCAACGGCCCGGAAGTGCAGAGGGTGATGCCATGCCGGCACGATAGCGCAGCCCCGCTGCTAAGCTGCTGGCCACAACATCTGGAGACACCCATGCCCGGACTGCGCCCCGACGTCGACCCCGACGGCCTGCTGGAATATTCGGTGGTCTACACCGACCGCTCGCTCAACCACATGTCGCAGCGCTTCCAGCAGGTGATGCGCGAGGTGAGCGCGACGCTGAAGGAGGTCTACAGCGCACGTTCGGCCATCATCGTGCCGGGCAGCGGCAGCACCGGCATGGAGGCCGTGGCGCGCCAGTTCGCCGGCGGCCAGCGCTGCCTGATCGTGCGCAACGGCTGGTTCAGCTACCGCTGGACGCAGATCCTGGAGATGAGCGGCATCGCGCCCGACCCGGTGGTGATGAAGGCCCGGCGCACCGGTCCTGGCGCCACCGCCGCCTTTGCCCCTGCGCCCATAGCCGAGGTGGTGGCCGCCATCCACGAACACCAGCCCGCACTGGTGTTCGCGCCGCATGTGGAAACCTCCGCCGGCCTGATGCTGCCGGACGACTACCTGAAGGCCCTGGCCGACGCCGTGCACGCGCACGGCGGCCTGCTGGTGCTGGACTGCATTGCCAGCGGCGCGGCCTGGGTGGACATGCGCGCCACCGGGGTGGACGTGCTGCTCAGCGCACCGCAAAAGGGCTGGAGCAGCACGCCCTGCGCCGGCCTGGTGATGCTGTCCGACACGGCCCGCGCGCGCATCGACGCCACCACCAGCAGCAGCTTCTCGCTGGACCTGAAAAAGTGGCTCTCGATCATGGAGACCTACGAAGGGGGTGCCCACGCCTACCACGCCACCCTGCCCACCGACGGCCTGGTGCACCTGCGCGACGCGATGAACGAGCTGCGGGCCTTCGGTTTTGCGAAGGCACGTGACGCGCAGTTCCAGCTTGGCCGCCGGGTGCGTGCGATGCTGGCCGAACGCGGCATCCCCAGCGTGGCGGCGCCGGGCTTCGAGGCCCCAGGCGTGGTCGTCAGCTACACCGAGCGGGCCGACTGGCAGAACACCGCCGCCTTCCGCGCGCTGGGCCTGCAGGTGGCCGCCGGTGTGCCGCTGGCCTGCGACGAAGGGCCGGACTTCAAGACCTTCCGCGTGGGCCTGTTCGGCATCGACAAATGGCAGCACCTGGACCGCACCGTGGCGCGGCTGACCGAGGCCGTGGAGCAGGCCCGCCGTGGCTGAACATCGGGCTGAACATGGGGCCGGCGATCCGCTGCCGCCGCTGCCCAGCCTGCCGCTGGGCCGCTACCGCCACTACAAGGGCGGCGAGTACGAGGTGATCGGCGTGGCCCGCCACAGCGAGACATTGGCGCCGCTGGTGCTCTACCGCCCGCTCTACAACAACAGCGGTCTGTGGGTGCGGCCCTACGAGATGTTCCGCGAGACCGTCACCATCGCCGGCATCACCCAACCCCGTTTTGCACAGGTGCACGTTTGAAGCTCGGCTACACCATCGTCTACGTGCCCGACGTCGCCGCGTCGCTGGCCTTCTTCGAACGGGCCTTTGGGCTGCCTCGGCGGTTCCTGCACGAGTCCGGCACCTATGGCGAGCTGGACACCGGCACGACCACGCTGTCGTTTGCCGCTCATGAACTGGGCGACGGCAACTTCGCTGGCGGCCACGTGGCCGCGCACAGCTCGCCGCAGCCGCTGGGCATGGAGCTCGGCCTGGTGACCGACGACGTGCCCGCCGCCCATGCCCGCGCGCTGGCCGCCGGCGCCAGCGAACTGGCGGCGCCCAGCAGCAAACCCTGGGGCCAGACGGTGTCGTGGCTGCGTGCGCCCGACGGCACGCTGATCGAACTCTGCACCCCGATGGGCGGCTGAACCCGGAGGAACCCGCCATGCACGCCCTGGTCATCTTTGCCAAGAACAAGAAGCGCGTCTCGGCCTTCTACCAGCGTACGCTGGGCCTGGTGGTGACGGCCTCGGACAGTGGGCACGACCTGCTGGAAGGCCCGGGCATCGAGCTGGTGATCCACAGCATCCCGCGCCGTCACGCCGCGGACATCACCATCACCAAGCCCCCCGCGGTGCGTGAAGACACGCCGCTGAAACCCGCGTTCGACGTGCCCGACCTTGACGCGGCGCGTGTCGCGGCCCAGGCCACCGGCGGCTTCCTGAAACCCGCCGAGGCCGCGTGGACCATCCGCGGCCGCAGCGTGCTGGACGGCTGGGACCCGGAAGGCAACGTGGTGCAGTTCCGCAGCCCAATCTGATCCGCCCGCCTCACCGGAGAACACCATGCAAGGCCCGCTGCACCAGCTGTCGATGACCGTGCTGATGACCCCCGACACCGCCAACTTCTCTGGCAACGTGCACGGCGGCACGCTGCTGAAGCTGCTGGACCAGGCCGCCTACGCCTGTGCCAGCCGCTACGCCGGGCGCTACGTGGTCACGCTCAGCGTCGACCAGGTCACCTTCCGCCAGCCGGTGCACGTGGGTGAGCTGGTCACGCTGCTGGCGTCCGTCAACCACACCGGTCGCACCTCGATGGAGGTCGGCATCAAGGTGATCGCCGAGGACATCCGCAGCCAGAGCGTGCGCCACGTGAACAGCTGTTTTTTCACGATGGTGGCGGTGGACGATGATCGCCAGCCGGCGGCCGTGCCACCGCTGCTGCCGGCCACGCCCGAAGAGCGCCGCCGCCATGCCGCAGCGTTGGTGCGCAAGGAGATGCGGGTGGAGCTGGAGCGGCGCTTCAAGGCCCTGCGGGCCGAGCCGGCGGCGGACGCTGGCGGCTGATCAAGCCTGTTGATCATCCCCGCTGCATGCCGCCCTGCAGCGCCCCCAACCGCTGGATCGCACCCGTGCGTTCGTCGAACAGCGCCAGCCGCAGGTCCAGCGCGCCGCGGTGTTCTTCTAGCGGCAGCCAGGGTGCGCCCAGCGCCGCCCACTGCACATCGCTGAGCCGCAGCTCGCCGGTCAGAAAGACCTGCGGGGTGGCACGTTCACCCTCGAAGGATGCCGCCAGGGCCTGGCCACCATCGGCCGGCCGGCACAGGCCGTGCGCCATGGTCTGGTCGAAGACCAGCAGGTCGCCGGGCCGCAGCAGCACCTGCAGGCCGGCGTGGGGCATCACAAAGGCCACGTCGTCCACCACCAGTGCCAGCAGCCAGAACAGGCAGCGCGGCCAGTGGCGGGCCACGTCGTTGTGGAAGCCCGCGCCGCGGGCGCTGAGGTAGTCGATGCGACCGAGCACGCTGCGCCGGTAGCGCCCGGGGGTGGTGCCCAGCACCCCGGTGTGCTGCAGGGCCGCTGCAATGTGGCGGGGCAGGTCCTGCACGGCTGGTGCGGCGGTGGCCAGGGCGGCCCAGGTGGTGCGGGCGTAGTTGACGTCTGAAAACCCCTGCACCGGTGCGTCCGCCTGTCCGTGGGCCGCCAGCGCTGCACACGAGGCCGGGTCCAGGAACGTGGTGCGCAGCACATGCACCTGGCCCCAGGGCGCACGCGCCAGGCCGGCGTGGCGGGCCTCGTCGCTGCGCACCGCAAACGCGCGGAAGGGCGGCGGCACCCGGTGCCCATCGGCCCCGAAGACCTGGTGCGTCGTCACCGTGCCGGGGCCGTGGCTCAGCAGCGCCCTGAGCGCCGGCTGCGCGGCTGGGTCTTGTCCAGCTCGGCGATCTGCTGCTTCAGCAGGATCAACAGCGTGCGTGCGTGTTCCACCGGCAGCAGCAAACAGGTGGGCGCATCGGACTCGTCGCGCGCCGGGCGGGCCATCACCAGGGCGTCGATGCTCAGCGCCAGCTGGCCCTTGTCGTGTTTGATGGACTTCAGGCGCTGCACTTCGATGTCGTAGGTCTTCAAACGGATCTCCGGGCTACAGGCATGCAGCGATTGTCGGTGCAGCCCCATCGCCTGGTCCGCCGCCTGGCCGCAGATCCGGTTGGCGTTCAGTCCTTGAGCCAGGGCATCGAGGCCGCGCCGCGCTCCGATCCCCGCCGGCGTGACCGCAGCACGGCATCGAAGCCCTGCTTGCCGCCGTTGGAGATGCTTGTCAGCAGCCCGGCGACATCGTCGCGACTCAGGTCCGTGGTGTCGGGCCGGAACTGCTTGATCGCCAGCGCGAGGATCTCCTTGGACACACCCTGGTGCGTGGCCAGCACGGCGAACATGGCCGCGAAGAGATCGGGGATGCCCTGACACAGGGCGCCGATGCGGGCGAGCGCCTGGGCTGGCGTGCTGCGGGCGCTTTGCAACACCCAGTCGACGTCAACGCTGTCGGTGCAGGGTTCCGTTGAGTTCATTTCGCCAGACCCTCACGCCGCCACGGTGCTTGGCGCCACGCTGAACGTGCTCAGGGCGCGCACCAGTTGGTCGGCCTGGGACTTCAGGTTGGCGGCGGCAGCGGCTGACTCTTCAACCAGCGCCGTGTTCTGCTGCGTGGCGGCATCCAACTCGCTGACAGCACTGCTGACCATCCCGATGCCACTGGTCTGTTCGGTGGTGGCGGTGTCGATTTCACAGATGAGACTGGTCACGCGGCCCACCTGGGACACGATCTCCCCCATGGTCGAGCCCGCCTCGATGGCCTGGCGGGCGCCCGCGTCGACCTTCTCCACGCTGGTGGCAATGAGCGCGTTGATCTCCTTGGCGGCGGCGGCCGAGCGCTGCGCCAGGCTGCGCACCTCGCCGGCCACGACGGCAAAGCCGCGGCCTTGTTCACCAGCGCGGGCCGCCTCCACCGCGGCATTGAGCGCCAGGATGTTGGTCTGGAAGGCAATGCCGTCGATCACGGAAGTGATCTCGGCGATCCTGTTCGAACTGCTGGTGATGGCCGCCATCGTCGTCACCATGCCCTGGACGGCACCCTCGCCACGCCTGGCCATGTCGCTGGCTTGCTGGGCGAGTCGTGTGGCCTGCGTGGCGGCTTCCGCCGTGTGTTTGACGGTGCCGCTGAACTCCTCCATGGCCGACGCCGTCTGCTGCAGGTTGCCGGCCTGGCGCTCGGTGCGTTCGCTCAGGTCCAGGTTGCCGGAGGCGATCTGCTGGGCGCCGGTCGCGATCATGTCGCTGCTGGACCTGATGGTGTTCACCATGCGGGTGAGGCTCGCGCACATGCGGTGCATGGCGGCCATCGCACTCGTGGTGTCGCCGGGTGCCAGGGGCACATGAATGGTCAGGTCACCTTGGGCAACGGCGTTGGCAATGGCGGCGGTTTGTGCGGGCTCGCCGCCGGTGGCGAGCCAGATGTTGCGTCTGACCCGCACACCGAACAGTGTCAGCAGCGCGGTGGCCAGCAGCAAGGTGCCGAGGCCGCCCCACAGCGCCCACTGTTCAGTCTGCGTCACTTGGGCCAGTGACTCGCCGGCAAACACCGTTGCCGCCTGGACCGTGTCGACAACCGCCGCTCTGTGGGCCAGGTAGTGGATGTGGGCCTGTGTCAATGCGGTCCCGGCCGCAACCTTGTCCTTGGCCGCCAGGGCCTGCAGAACCGATTGGGAAGACTGCAGCAACTGCTGCGCCGTGTCGTGCTGCTGCCCGAGCAGTTGGGCCTCGAGCCCGTACGGCGGGTTGGCCTTCCAGTGCGCGACGCGGTCCAGGTACTCCTGTTCCAGGCGGGCTCTTTCGGTCTCGGCCTGCGGCAGCGGCAGGCTGCCGTCCATCGCCAGAGCCAGCACGAGGCGCAGCTCCACCAGGTACATGGGCGGCGGCAAGATGTCAGCGGTCACGTCCTTGGCCGCCAAGGCTTGCGCCACGGCTGCCTTGGAATGCGATGCGACATAAGTGGACATGGCGCCCAAGGCCAGGCAGGCGGTCACGCCAGCGCACACGAGCAACTTCAACTGCGTTCGAACAGATTTCACAATGGGCATCCGGTGGTGGCCGCAGGTCACGGCCCCGCGCCGTGCTGCACAGAGCTGCTTTTCGGCGGTCACTAATGCGTCTGTAGTGACTTTATTTTCTTGACGCAGGTCAAACCTTCCGCCTGTGAACGACTGCTCGTTTGCACCGGACCACCCAGCCGATCTCCTGAGCCCAGCCGTCAGCAGCCGCAGGGGCGGCAGGGCCTGCACGGCGGCAGAGCCCGGCCCGGTGATGGTTACCCCAGCTTGTACATGTTGCGCCCACTGTCGAAGGGCAGGGCGGTGTCGGCAAACTCGCCGTTCAAGGCCTTGTGGAAGAAGGCTTTGACCTTGGCATTGCGCAGCGGCTGGCCCTCGAAATACGCGTGGGAATCGCCCACGTAGGCCTGGTCGGTGAAGTCCACGTACACCGCCTTGCGCGAGTCCAGCCCGTAGGGTGCGTGGCCCAGCCGCGCCTGCTGCTGCTCGCCCAACTTCATGCGGGATGCGGCCAGCGCGCTGTCACGTTCGTTGATGGTGATGAAGACGCGGCCGCGGCACTGGATGCGGTCGACCCAGGCCGCATGGCCTGCGTTGTTGGTGTCGGCCGCCACCAGCACCACGTTGTCGAACACCAGTGCATCGCCGCGGTAGGAGGTGGATTGCAGCAGGTGCTTGAACACGTAGTTGCCCATGCTGTGCAGCATCATGTTCACCGTGAACGGGCACCACTTGTGGGCCTGGGCGCTGAAGAAGCGGTCCCACTTCTCGGCGTCGTTGCCGTGGCGCTTGAAGGCCTCGGCCTCGATGCGGGCCACGTGGTCCTTGTGCAGCGCCTGCAGCAGTTCCTCCAACTTCGCCACCGCACGGTCCAGTGCGCCGATGGAGGCCATGGCGTCGCGTTTGTCGCTCTTGTAGCTGGCCACGCCCTTCACGCCGCCGCCGTTGGCCGGCCAGGAAAAGGGCACCACCTCCACGCCGTAGGTTTGCGCCAGTTGTTCGGCGCGGTCCAGCACCGCCGGCACGTCGTTGTTGAAGCCGTGCACAAAGAACAGCACGTTGCGGCCCGTGCCCTGGGCCCCTTGCGACGCCGGGTTCACCATGCGCTGCAGCTTGCGCGACAGGTAGCGGCTGGCAAACACCTTTTCGCCGCTGACGCTGGGCAGAGGCAGGCCGACCTCGGCCGCCATCGCATCGGTGATCTGATCGGGCAGCACCTGCACGTGCCACTTCTTGCCCTGGCGTTCGGCCCAGGCCATGCGCAACTCGTTGGGTCCCAACGGGTTGGGGCGGGCGCCAAAGGCCTTGTCGGGCGCGGTCTGGGTTTCGTCGACTTCGCGGTTGGTGACGATGAACATGGGGCTGCTCCTGGGGCTGTGCCGTGCACTGTAGGGGCAGGGGCATCGCTTGGCATCGGTTGAAATGCCGAGCCGGCGGCGGGCCTTCGGCTGGGCAGCCGCGGCGGTCGTTACACTGGCGTCGGGTGCTTGGCCGATGGGCGGCGAGGCAGGTTGTATGCGCTGGTCGGGCCGCCACGCGGAGTGATCACGCCCATGCCGACGCCCATGCCCCCGACCGACACCACCCTGCAAACCATCGCGCTGGCCATCTTTGTGCTGGCGTTGGCCCACACCTTCGCGGCCAAGCAGTTCGAGCGCCTCTCGCACCGGTTTCCGCGCCACGCCGGGCTGTTCCACCTGCTGGGTGAGATCGAGGTGGTTTTCGGCTTCTGGGCCATCGTGCTCATCGTCGTGATGGCCTTGATGCAGGGCGGCAGCTCGGCGCTGGCCTACGCGGAATCACGCAACTACACCGAGCCGCTGTTTGTGTTTGTGGTGATGGTGGTGGCGGCTTCACGGCCGGTGCTGCGCACCGTGGTCGCGGCCGTGGACCAGATCGCGCGCGCCGTGCCGCTGCCCACGCCGGTGGCCAGCGCCTGGCTGGGCCTGGCGGCGGTGCCGCTGCTGGGCTCGTTGATCACCGAGCCCGCGGCCATGACCATTGCCGCGCTGATGCTGGCGCCGCAGATCTTCCGGCCGCAGGTGCCCGAGCCGGCCAAGTACCTGGCCCTGGGGGTGTTGTTCGTCAACATCTCCATCGGCGGCACGCTGACGTCCTACGCCGCCCCGCCGGTGCTGATGGTGGCCGCCACCTGGCAATGGGAAAGTGCCTTCATGTTCTGGGCCTTCGGCTGGAAGGCCACGCTCGCGGTGCTGCTGAACGCCACCGTGGCCACGCTGGTGCTGCGCCGGCACCTGCAGGCGCCGGCTGCGGATGGTGCGGCGCCGGAAGCCCCCGTGCCGCTGCCGGTGGTGGTGGTGCACCTGGGCCTGCTGGCCGCCGTGGTGCTGCTGGCGCACCACCCGGTGGCCTTTCTGGCGCTGTTCCTGATGTTCCTGGGCTTCACGCAGGCCTACCAGCGCCACCAGAGCCCGTTGATCATCAAGGAGGCCCTGCTGGTGGCGTTTTTCCTGGCCGGCCTGGTGGTGCTGGGCGGTCAGCAGGCCTGGTGGCTGCAGCCCATCGTCTCCGGCCTGGAGCCACTGGCGCTGTTCTTCGGCGCGCTGGGGCTGACGGCCGTCACCGACAACGCGGCGCTCACCTACCTGGGCTCGCTGATCGCCGGCATCGGCGACGAATCCAAGTACATGCTGGTGGCCGGCGCGGTGGCTGGCGGCGGCCTGACAGTGATCGCCAACGCGCCCAACCCGGCCGGCGTGGCCCTGCTCAAACGCGGTTTTGCCGACGAGTCCATCGGCGCCGGCGGCCTGCTGCTGGGGGCGCTGGGCCCCACGGCCGTGGCGGCGGCGGCGTTTCTGCTGCTCTGACGGAGTTGCTTCTACAGCGCCGTGCGCAGCGACCAGATCTCGGGGAACAGCACCACGTCCAGCATCTTGCGCAAATAGCTCACACCGTGTGTGCCGCCGGTGCCGCGCTTGAAGCCGATCACACGTTCCACCGTGGTCACGTGGCGGAAGCGCCAGAGCCGGAAGGCGTCTTCGATGTCGGTGAGCTCTTCGCCCAGCTGGTACAGGTCCCAGTGTTTCTGCGGCTCGCGGTAGGCCACCAGCCAGGCGGCCTCGACCTCGGGGCTGGCGCTGTAGGCTTGCGTCCAGTCGCGTTCGGTGTGGCTGGCGGGCACCGGCAGCCCGCGGCGCGCCATCAGGCGCAGCGCTTCGTCGTACAGCGAGGGCGCGCGCCAGGCCGCTTCCACCTGCGCCAGGCGGTTGGGGGCGTGGCGGTGCGGCTGCAGCATCGCGGCATGTTTGTTGCCCATGCTGAACTCGATGCAACGGTACTGCCAGCTCTGGAAGCCGCTGCTCTGCGCCAGCCAGGGGCGGATGGCGCTGTACTCCGGCGGTGTCATCGTGGCCAGCACGTCCCAGGCGTGCACCAGCTGCTCCATGATCTTGCTCACCCGCGCCAGCATCTTGAAGGCGGCGGGCAGCTCGTCGCGGGCGATGTGCGCGATGGCCGCGTGCAGCTCGTGCAGCATCAGCTTCATCCACAGCTCGCTGGTCTGGTGCTGCACGATGAACAACATCTCGTCGTGCGCGGGCGAGAGCGGGTGCTGCGCTTCCAGCACCTGGTCCAGGTGCAGGTAGTCGCCATAGGCCATGTCGGCGCTGAAGTCGAGTTGTGCGCCGTGGTGTTGCGCCGGTTGCGCAGCCTGCACCAGTTGCGCTGGCGGTGCTGGTTGCGCGGCACCATGCCCCATCGGGCAGCCGGAGGGTTCGTTCATGTCACCGCCGCACGCTGGTTGAAACGTTCTTCGCGCCACTCGCCGCTTTGCAGCACCTGGCGCAGGTGTTCGGCCGCATCCCACACGTCCACAAAGCGCAGGTACAGCGGCGTGAAGCCGAAGCGCAGGATGTCCATCGCGCCCGCAGGGTGCGATTTGTCACCCCCTCTGAAATCGCCGATCACACCGCGCGCGATCAGCGCCTGCATCACCGGGTAGCCCATCGTCGGGTGCGCAAAACAGACCTGGCTGCCACGCAGGGCGTCGTCGGCGGGGGAGGCCAGGCTCAGCTCCGGGCAGCGCGCCTGCACGATCTGCGCAAAGGCCCGTGTCAGCGCCAGCGACTTGGTGCGCAGCGCGGCCATGCCGCCCAGCGGTTCCGCGGCCAGCACCGTGTCCACGCCGCACTCCAGCGCAGCCATCGACAGCAGCGCGGGGGTGCCGCAGAGGTAACGCGCGATGCCGGGCGCGGGTTTGTAGTCGGGCGTGAACTGAAACGGCGCCGCATGGCCCATCCAGCCGCTCAGCGGCTGCCAGAAACGGTCTGCATGCCTGGGGTTCGCCCACACAAAGGCCGGTGCGCCTGGCCCGCCGTTCAGGTACTTGTAGCCGCAGCCGATGGCAAAGTCGGCGCCCGCGCCGGCCAGGTCCACGGGCACCGCGCCGGCGCTGTGCGCCAGGTCCCACACCGTCAGCGCGCCGGCGCGGTGGGCGGCGGCGGTCAACGCGGCCATGTCGTGCATGCGGCCGGTGCGGTAGTTCACGTGCGTCAGCATCAGCACGGCCAGCTGCGCGTTCAGCAGGCCGGGCAACTCGTCCGGCTCGGCCAGCACCAGCGTGCAGCCATGCTGCCGGGCCAGGGATTCGGCGATGTACAAATCGGTCGGGAAGTTGCTGCGCTCCGACAGGATCACCGTGCGCTTCGGGTCGTCGGCCTTCGCGATGGCGAGTGCGGCGCTCAGCACCTTGAACAGGTTGACCGACGTGGAATCGGCCACCACCAGCTCACCCGCGCCCACGCCCACCAGGCGCGCGATCTTGTCGCCGATGCGCTGTGGCAGCGTGATCCAGCCGGCGCTGTTCCAGCTGCGGATCAGGCCAGTGCCCCATTCGTCGGTCACCACCTGCTGCACACGCGCGGCGGTGGCGCGGGGCAGCACACCCAGCGAGTTGCCGTCCAGGTAGATCACGCCTTCGGGCAGGCTGAACAACGCACGCAGCGGCGCCAGCGTGTCTTGGGCGTCGAGCGCCTGGGCTTCTTCTCTTGAGCGCATCAAAGCTCCCGCAGGATGGCGCGCACCGGGCTGGCGTCGGCCGTGGTCAGTTTCAGGGGCAGGGCGATCAGTTCGTAATCGCCCTCGGGCACCGCATCGAGCACCAGGTTCTCCAGCACACGCAGGCCGCGGCGGCGGATGACCTGGTGGCTGCTCAGCGCCTTGCTGTCGGCCGGGTCGATGCTGGCGGTGTCGATGCCGATCAGCAGCACGCCCATGTCCGCCAGGCGCTCCACGGTGTCGGGGTGGTAGGCGGCGAGGTCCGGGTCCCAGCGGTCCACCGGCGCCTGCGCGTAGGTGCGGACCAGCACGCGTGGTGGCAGGTCTTGCAGCGCATGGGCGATGTGCTCCCACAGCACCAGCGGGCCCCGCGCCACGGCGTGGATCACGCGGCAAGGGCCGAGGTAGGGCGCCAGGTCCACCACACCGATGGGCGCGCCTTCGGGGTCGTAGTGCAGCGGGGCGTCGGCATGGGCACCGGTGTGGGGCGAGAGCGTCAGCGTGCTCACGTTCACGGGGCATTCCGGGCCCATCGTCCAGGTCCAACGGCGGTCGAAGGGTGCATCGCCGGGGAACACGGGCGAGCCCGCGTGCACCGGCGGAGAGATGTCCCAGAGCATGGTCATGGGCGCATCGTATCGGCCCTGGAATTACTTGACAACTAAAGTATTCGGCCAAAGAATGACCGGCATCCGATCCCCGGGGAGGCCCCACGCATGACCGCCCACGTCGACACCTTTGCCCGCGACCGCCTGCCGCCGCCCGAGCTGCTGCCGGAGATGTTGTTCGACGGCCCCGGCCTGCAGTTCCCGGCGCAGCTGAACTGCGCCACCGCGCTGCTGGACCGCCGCATCGCGGCCGGGGATGGCGAGCGCCTGTGCATCCAAGGGGAAGGCATCCGTTGGACCTACAACGACCTGCAGCAACAGGCCAACCGCATCGCGCACGTGCTGGTGCAGGACCTGGGCCTGGTGCCTGGCAACCGCGTGCTGCTGCGCGGCGCCAACTCGCCGATGATGGCGGCCTGCTGGTTCGGCGTCGTCAAGGCCGGTGGCATCGCGGTGGGCACGATGCCGCTGCTGCGGGCGCGTGAGCTGGTGCCCATCATCGAGAAGGCGCAGGTCACGCACGCGCTGTGCGACAGCCGGCTGATGGACGAGATGAACCTGGCCGCGCCGCAGTGCCCCACGCTGCGGCACACGCTCAGCTTCGTCGGCGGCACGCTGGAAGCCGCGATGGCCGGCAAGTCCGATCAATTCACCGACGTGCCCACCGCGGCCGACGACACGGTGCTGATCGCCTTCACCTCGGGCACCACCGGTGTGCCCAAGGGCACGATGCACTTCCACCGCGACGTGATGGCCGCCTGCGCCTGCTGGCCGCCGCACGTGCTGCGGCCGGTGGCCGACGATGTCTTCATCGGCAGCCCGCCGCTGGCCTTCACTTTCGGGCTGGGCGGCTTGTTGCTGTTCCCGATGAGCGTGGGTGCCAGCACGGTGCTGATCGAAAAAGCCACGCCCGACGTGCTGCTGCAGGCCATCGCCCAGTACCGCGCCACGGTGTGTTTCACCGCGCCCACCAGCTACCGCGCGATGGCGGCGCATGTGGGCGAGCACGATCTGAAGAGCCTGCGCAAATGTGTCTCGGCCGGTGAGGCGCTGCCCGCCGCCACCCGGGGGCTGTGGCAAGAGGCCACCGGCATCCGCATCATCGACGGCATCGGCTCCACCGAGATGCTGCACATCTTCATCTCGGCCGACGAAGAGCACGCCCGCCCCGGCGCCACCGGCGTGCCGGTGCCCGGCTACGTGGCCGCGGTGCTGGACGACGACGGCCAGCCGGTGCCACCTGGCACCGTGGGCAAACTCGCGGTGAAAGGCCCCACCGGCTGCAAGTACCTGGCCGATCAACGCCAGACCACCTATGTGCGCCACGGCTGGAACTACACCGGTGACGCCTACCTGGTGGATGCCGACGGCCACTACGTGTACCAGGCGCGCACCGACGACATGATCATCTCCGGCGGCTACAACATCGCCGGGCCCGAGGTGGAAGGTGCGCTGCTGCTGCACCCCGCGGTCGCCGAGTGCGGCGTGATCGGCGAGCCCGATGCCGAGCGCGGCCAGATCGTCAAGGCCTTCGTGGTGCTGCGGCCCGGGCATGCGGCCGATGCGGCCATGGTCAAGACGCTGCAGGATTTTGTCAAACAGACGGTGGCGCCCTACAAATACCCACGTGCCATCGAGTTCCGCGCGCAGCTGCCGCGCACCGAGACGGGCAAGCTGCAGCGCTTCAAACTCAAAACGGAGACACCCACATGAAGATCCTGCAACCCGCCGGCTGGGCCCCGCCCAAGGGTTATGCCAACGGTGTGGCCGCACAGGGCGAGTGGGTGGTGCTGGCCGGCCAGATCGGCTGGAACGCCGCTTGCCAGTTCGAGAGCGACGACCTGGTGGCCCAGGTTGGCCAGGCGCTGGCCAACGTGAAGGCCCTGCTGGCCGAGGCCGGCTGCGGCCCGCAGCACATGGTGCGCATGACCTGGTACCTGCTGGACAAACGCGAGTACCTGGCCCGCGGCCGCGAGATCGGCGCCGTCTACCGCGAGGTGCTGGGCCGCGAGTACGGCGTGGCGATGACGGCGGTGCAGGTGGCCGGGCTGATCGAGGACCGGGCCAAGGTGGAGATCGAGGTCACGGCCGTCAAGCCGCTGGCTTGATTGCCGCGTCGAGCGGCGGCGAATCGATCACCTCGGCCGCCGTGCGGAAGGCATCCACCGCCGCCGGGAAGCCGCAGTACACGCTGGCGTGCAGCAGGATTTCCTGCAGCTCGGTCTCTGTGACACCGTTGTTCAGCGCGCCGCGCAGGTGCAGCTTCAGCTCGTGCGTCTTGCCCAGCGCGATCAGCATCGAGACGGTGACGATGCTGCGTGTGCGCAGGTCCAGCCCCGGGCGCTGCCAGGTGTTGCCCCAGGCGTGTTGTGTCACCAACTCCTGCAGCGGTGCGGAAAATTCAGTGGCTTTGCCGATGGCCTGGTCGACATAGGCATCGCCGAGCACGGTGCGGCGGGTGGCCAGGCCTTGGGGGTCGAGGTTCATGGGGGCTCCTGGTTAGACGGGGGAGGTTGGGGCTGGCGCCGGCTCAAGTCACAGCCGCAGGGCGCCTGCCAGGCATCCGAGCGCCTTCGTGTCAACCGCCTGGTTGGCGGCGTTGCATGCGCTGGCGGATGCCTTGTTTCAGTTCGTCCAATGCCTTGGCCACTTGGTCCACAGCCGGCGCTGCGCAGAACAAGGCGTGGTGCACCTCGGCCGTGCTGTGCCGTGTTGACCGCTCGACGACGACGCGGTTGCCTTCCTGCAGCCACACCAGCGTGGAGCCCGGTGTCAGCCGCAGGAAGTTGCGCACGGCTGCCGGCACCGAAACCTGGCCTTGGGAGGTGATCTTGGACTGGCCTATCTGCATGGCGCGAGAGTATCAAGTCGCTGAGGTCATGGCGTCTGCTTGGGCGCATCCGCCGGCGGCGCCGGAAAGTGCACCTGGAACCACGACTCCCACATCGGAATCTGCTGCGCCGCGGTATCGAGCGCCGGCGCGCCGTAGAGGTAGACGTTCAGCGCCACCAGGCTCTGGCCGCCGAAGTTGACGGCACCGAACGCGGCCACGCCCGGGCCCGGGTGGTCCAGCCGCAGCAGCACGTCGTAAGGCGCTGCGCTGACGTACTCCACCACGCCGCTGAGCGGCGGCGCACCGGCGGGCGCCGTCCAGCGCTGGCCGACGCGCAGGTCCTTCAGCCCCGCCATCGCTTCGCTCAGCGATGTCCAGGCCTCGTCCTCTGTGCCCGCCACCGGCACCATCCATTTCATGATGGCCGGCTGCAGGCCGCGGAAGTGCGTGAGGTACAGCCGCAGCGTGCGCAGGAAGGCGGGCCAGCCGGATTCGGTGCCCTCCAGTTGGCCGTCCCAATCGTCGGTGCTGGCGAACAGGCTGTGCACGATGCGCACGGTGCACGTACCGCCTGCGCGCGCCTCGACCGTCCACTCGTTGGCGATGGGTGGCGAGCCCGGGAGCCAGCCGTCGGATTGTGTGGCCCATTTCAGCGGCGGCTGCCAGGCCGTGACGGTGGACGTGGACAACATGCCCGGGCCGAAATCCAGCGTCAGCGCCGCGGGCTGACCGTCGTGTTCTTCGAACGTGGCCGGCACGAACCACGACGTGATGCCAGGCCCGGTGGCGATGGCCTGCCACACCTCTTCCGGCGTGCCGGGCACCTCGACTTCGACCTGCACGGACCGGCGGCCGGAGGCTTCTTTTTTCACGCTCATGTGGGCTCCTTGGGAACGGGTGGGGACGGCAGCGGGTGGGCCACGACCACCAGGCGGTGGGCACGGCCGCCGGGGACGGTGGGGTCGTGGTACTTCGAGACCAGCTGCGCGATGGCCCCGGAGAGTTCCTGGCTGAAGGCGGCGCGCTCTGCCGCCGAGCGGAAGCGCACTTCGGCATCCACGGCCAGCGTGGCCAGGCGTTTGCCGGTGTCCTGCGCGCCGCGCGCCAGCTGCGCCACCTCGCGCACCACACGTGCGCCCAGCGCGATCAGGTAACCCGCGGACAAACGGTCCCGGCCGCGCGCCGGGTCGGCAGCGATAGGGCCCAGCGCGCCTGGCGAGACCACGTAGCTGGCCGCGCTGGCCACCAGCAGCCGCTCGGTCAGCCCGCCCCAGCGCCGCTCTTGCGCCAGCCGCACCAGGCCATGCGCCTCCAGCGCGTTCAGGTGGTAGTTGACCTTCTGCCGCGCCAGACCCACGCGCAGCGCCAGCGCGGCGGCCGACGCTGGCTCGGCCAGCTCCGCCAGCAGGCGGCTGCGCACGGGCTCCAGCGCCACGGTGGCGGCGGCGGGATCTTCGATGACCTGGATGTCCAGCATGGCGCCAAGCGTAGGCTTGACGACTTTTGTTGTCAATGCCGGTCGCCGTGCCACGTTAGGCGTCACAGGCCCCCACCTAGCGGTCCTCAACGGCATCGGTGCCAGGAGACGCCAGGTGTGTGTAGACTCTCACACACGGAGACGCACATGGCCACCAACCTTGCAATTGACCCCGACCTGCTGGATCGGGCCTTGGAAGTCAGCGGTGAGCGCACGAAGAAGGCTGCGGTCACGATGGCGCTTCAAGAGTTCATCGCGCGACGCCAGCAGAAGCATGTCCTCGACTTGATGGGCAAGCTCGACTGGGACACGTCGTATGACTACAAGGCGGAGCGCTCCCGAAAGTGACGCTCTTGGTGGACACGAGCGTCTGGTCGCTCGCCCTGCGCCGCGACGTTGAGGTTGAAGAGCCCGAAGTGCAGGCGCTCAAGGAAGCGCTTGCCGGCGCGGACATCGTCGTCACGACCGGTCTAGTGCTGCAGGAACTTCTGCAAGGCTTCGCCGGTGCCAAGGCCAGCGAGCAGATCGTTGAGCGGTTCTCTGCGCTGGCACTGATCCAACCCGACCGCGAAGACCATGTGGCTGCGGCAGGCGTGAGAAACACATGCCGCAGGTCGGGTGTGCAGATCGGAACAGTGGATGCCTTGATCGCGCAGCTCTGCATCCGGCATGACCTTGTTCTTCTGAGCACAGATCAAGATTTCGTGCACGCGGCGAAGCATTGCCGTCTCAAGGTGTGGTCCGCCAAGGCAACCAAGCCGCGCAAGTAGCGCTTGCCTCGACCGCTGGGCTATGCTGCCCGCCAGGTCACGCACGCGCAGCAAGCGCAAAGGGGAGGGCATCATGGGTCTGATTCAAGCAGCGGCAGGTTCGATCGGCGGCGCATTGGCCGACCAGTGGCAAGACTTCTACACCGTGCCCGACGGCCTGCCGGCCACGGCCGCGCTGTTTGCCGCCGTGCCGCGCGGCACCAACGCGGGCCGCGGCTCCAACACCCGCGGCTCCAGCCACATCATCAGCAACGGCTCGCGCATCGTGGTGCCGGAAGGGTATGGCCTGTTGCTGATGCAGGACGGTGCCGTCACCGCCTTCGTGGCCGAGGCCGGCGCCTACGTGTGGCAATCGGACGACGTGCAGTCCAAGTCCATCTTCAGCGGCGGCGGTTTGTTCGATGCCCTGGTGCGCCAGAGCTGGGAGCGCTTCAAGTTCGGCGGCCAGCCGGGCGCGCAGCAGGCGGCGTTTTTTGTCTCGATGAAGGAGCTGCCGGACAACCGCTTCGGCACGCAATCGGAGATCTACTGGGACGATGCCTACCTGAACGCGCAGGTGGGCGCCATCACACGCGGCAGCTACACGCTGCAGATCGTGGACCCGATCCGCTTCGTGAAGAGTTTTGTGCCCGCCGCCTACCTGCAGCCCGGCCAAGTGTTCGACTTCACCGACCTGGACAACGCCGCCGCCAGCCAGCTGTTCAACGAGGTGGTGGGCTCGCTGGCGCCGGCTTTCAGCCTGTACACCAATGACCCGGCCAAGGGCAACCGCATCACCCGCATCCAGCAGGACGCGGTGGGTTTTGCCAGCAGCCTCTCGGCCGCCGTGGAGCAGGCCTACCAGTGGAAGAGCAGCCGCGGCCTGGTGATCGTCAAGACCGCCATCGTCGCCATCGAGTACGACGCCAACACGCGCGAGATCCTGAAGACCGTGCAGCGCGCCGATGCGCTGCAGGGCGCACGTGGCAACGCCAACCTGCAAGCGTCCGTGGCCGCCGGTGTGCAGGCTGCGGGCCAGAACGCCGGTGTGGGCGGCCTGGTGGGCATGGGCATCGCCACCGGTGGCCTGGGCGGCCTGGCCGGGCTGCAGCAGCCGGTGGCCCCGGCGCCCGCGCCGGCAGCCGCACCCGCCGCACCGCCCGTAACCGCCGCAGAGGACCCCATCGCCCGGCTGACGCGCGCCAAGCAGATGCTGGACGCCGGCCTCATCACGCCCACCGATTACGACAGCTTGAAGGCCAAGGTGCTGGGCCTGTAGAGGCGGGCGCAGCGCATGGCGCCCGAGCCCAAGCACATCAACACCGCCGACAAGGCCCTGCGCGACGGCCTGAACCCGTGCCCCAAGTGCGGATCGACCGAGGTGCGGCAGCGCGCGGGCACGGACCGGCTGGTCTGCCTGTTCTGCCGCCACGAATGGGCATCAGCCCGCGTGGAAGAGACCTTCGGCCTGGGCGAGGGCATTGCCGATCTGCAGGGCACGCACATCGCCACCGGCGCGCGCGACATCGCGGCCGGCGCCAGCCCGCTGCGCAGCTACCGGTGCGGCGGCTGCGGCGCCGAGGTGGTGGTCAACACCGACACCGCGATGACCGCGCGCTGCCACTGGTGCCGCCATGTGCTGGCCGTGAACGAGCAGATCGACGACGGCGCCGTGCCCGATGCGGTGCTGCCGTTCCAGATCAAGAAGGGCGATGCGGTGATGCGCATCACCGAATTCGTCGCCAAGCGCCGGCTGTTTGCGCTGCAGGCCTTCAAGGATGAGTTCAAGCCAGAGAACGTGGTGGGCGTGTACCTGCCCTACATGGTGGTGGACGCACGCGGCCAGGCCGATGTGGCGGGCACCGGCGAGATCGAGACCCGAAGCTACACGCGCACTGAGGGCAAGCAGAAGGTGACGTACTACGACGCCGACGTCTGGCGCGTGCAGCGCCAACTGGACTTCACCGTGGACGACTTGCCGCTGGAATCCAGCGCCCAGCGCGGCAACCTGGACACCAAGGCCAACACGCACAACGTCATCAACACCATCCTGCCCTTCGACACCCAGAATGCGGTGGCCTGGAACGCGGCTTACCTGGTGGGCTACACCTCAGAAAAGCGCGACCGCGACGTGCAGCACCTGATGCCGCGGCTGCAGGACCAGATGCTCTCCATCGCCCGCGCGCAGCTGCAGCGCAGCGTGCAGGGCTACGACCGCGGCGTGCGCTGGGAGCGCGAGCGCATCGACCTGCAGGGCACCCGCTGGGTGGCCATGTACCTGCCCGTGTGGCTGTACGCCCACCACCAGCCAGGCCGCAACGGCGGCCTGCGCCACTACATCGCCGTGAACGGCCGCACCGGCGAAACCATGGGCAGCGTGCCGGTGCAGCCCTGGAAGCTGGTGATGGCCGCGCTGGCCATCGGCACGGTGGTGGAGGCGTTGGCCTTGTGGTTCATATCGAGGTGAGGTGACATGGACGGTGATGCCATCCTCTTCCTGCTGGCCCTGGGCCCCGCTTCCGCGGTCGGCTTCTATTGGGTGGTGCACCAGCATTACCGCAACACGAACCAATCACATGCGTTCGAGCGGGAGACGAAGGTGGAGGTGTTGGCGCTGAAGGGGGAGGAGGGGGACCACAAGGTAGATGAGGTGCGGGGGACGAGGGCGTCGAGGATTCAGGGTGACAACGAGGCGGATCATCGAAGGCGCGTGGCGGGGCTGTAGGCCGGAACACTGATGCGACAGCCGATGTATTACCATCCTCCAGATCGGTAACACTTTTGGAGACTCCCATGGCGACAACGCTCACCAGCAAAGGCCAGGTCACCATCCCCAAGCGCATCCGGGACGCGATGCGTCTCTTGCCCGGCGCGGCGGTGGAGTTCTCTGTCAACGCGGCCGGCGAGGTGGTTCTTCGTCCGCCCAAGGCTGTTCCAGGCAAGCGCGCGCCGGCGCGTGACCGGTTCGACGCGGTGCGCGGCAGGGCCGACGTGCGCTGGCGGACCGACGACCTGATGAAGCTGCTGCGCGCCGACGATTGATGGTGCTGGTCGACACCAACGTCCTGGTGGACGTGTTGCAGAACGACCCGCAGTGGGCCGATTGGTCCATCGCCCAACTGCGCGCGCAGGCCCAACTGCAAGGCCTGGCCATCAACCCGGTGATCTACGCCGAGATGTCGCTGTCGTTTTCAACCCTCGAAGCCCTGGACGACGTGGTGCAGACGATGGACCTGGCGCTGCGCGAGATCCCGCGGCCGGCCCTGTTCTTGGCCGCCAAGGCGTTTGCCCAGTACCGCCGGCGTGGCGGCAGCAAGGCGCAGGTGCTGCCCGACTTCTTCATTGGCGCGCATGCGGCTGTCGAGGGTTGGCCCTTGCTCACCCGTGATGCCAGCCGCTTCAAAACCTACTTTCCGACGCTGCAGGTGCTGGCGCCGTGAGAGCCGAACTTGTCTCGAGACAATCACGGTGCCGATCAATCGCAAACTGACCGCCACATCTTGATGTCGTCAGCCGACCGATGATGCAATCCCGAGCAAGCGCGAACCAACGCACCGGGCGTACGTCAAGGGAAGGAACATGACGACTTGTGCTCCAGCGGCAGACATCCCTGGCTCGTTTGCAGCTCTCTATGGCAGCCTCGATTCTCGACCTGAAGAGCGCGGCAATCAGTTTGAGCGCTTCGTCAAATGGTTTCTAAAGCACGACCCTGCATGGGCGACCCAGGTCGATGAGGTATGGCTTTGGAATGATTGGCCCGAGCGTTGGGGCGCCGACTGCGGGATCGACCTCATCTTCCGACACAAGAACGGCGAGCTCTGGGCAGTTCAGGCCAAGTGCTACTCACCTGACTACACCGTCACCAAGCATGATGTAGATCGATTCCTGAGTGAATCTAATCGCTCACTGATCCATCGCCGTCTTCTGGTCACCACGACCGACCGCATAGGCACGAATGCCATGCGAGTCTGCGAGGCCCAGGAGAAGCCTGTTGTTCTCTTCCGGCTGTCCGACTTCAACGACTCGTTGTTGGACTACCCCTCCGACTTCGCGCATCTTCACCAATCGCTGCGGAGGCCACCCCCTGAACCGCGGGACCATCAGAACGAAGCCATAGCCGCCATCGCGAGCGGACTACGAACTGCCGACCGGGGGCAGCTCATCATGGCGTGCGGCACAGGCAAGACCTACGTCACCCTGTGGGTCAAGGAAGCGCTCAACGCACAGCGCACGCTGGTCCTCGTTCCATCCTTGAGCCTACTGTCGCAGCTGCTTCGCGAGTGGACGCATGCGGCATCAGCCCCCTTCGAACTGCTTTGCGTCTGTTCCGACGACAGTGTCGGCAGCAAGTCTGGCGATGATGCCGTTCACAGTGTGATGGACATCGCCTTTCGTGTCACTTCCGACGCGGCAGAAGTGCGGCAGTTTCTCTGCGGCGGTGGCAACCGCGTTGTCCTCTCGACCTACCAATCGTCGTTGGTGGTGGCCGCCGCGCAGAGCGAACCCGACGTCCCTGCGTTTGACCTTGCCATCGCGGACGAGGCACACCGCTGTGCAGGCAAAGTCGGCGGTGACTTCAGCGCCATCCTCGCCAACGAACAGATCCGTAGCGCCAAGCGGCTTTTCGCGACGGCCACGCCAAGGATCTATTCCAGAGGCGTGAAGAGCGCTGCGGAAGCTCGTGGCGTCGAAGTCGTCGGGATGGACGACAAGGCCTTGTTCGGCGACGTGATGTACGCGTTGCCATTCGGCAAAGCCATCGAGCGCAAGCTGCTCACCGACTACCGTGTCGTCATCATCGGCGTAGACGACGCCACCATCGCGCAGTGGATCGACCAGCGAAAGCTAGTGAGCACGGGAACGGGCGTGGAGACGGACAGCGAATCGCTCGCAGCCCAGATCGGCCTGCTCAAGGCGATGAAGGACTATGACCTGAGGCGCGTCATCAGCTTCCACAGCCGGGTCAGTCGCGCGGAAGGCTTCATCACAGAAATCCAGAAGGTCTTGGACTGGATCAGCGACGAGCATCGACCGAGCGGCGATCTGCATGCCGACTTCGTCTCCGGCAACATGCCGGCGGGCAAGCGCAAGGTCAAGCTCGACAGGCTCAAGGATCTGAGGGCCAACGAGCGCGCAGTGTTGAGCAATGCGCGCTGCTTGGCCGAGGGAGTAGATGTTCCGTCGCTTGACGGCGTGGCATTCATCGACCCGCGCAGCAGCCACGTCGACATCGTGCAAGC
Organism: Rubrivivax sp.; assembly: GCA_018780805.1. GTDB lineage: Bacteria > Pseudomonadota > Gammaproteobacteria > Burkholderiales > Burkholderiaceae_C > Rubrivivax. The sequence continues at coordinate 34,224 of JADMJD010000143.1, forward strand.
GGTCGGGCGCGCGATACGCCTGAGCCCAGAGAAGAAAACCGGGACGATCATCCTGCCGGTCTTCCTGAAGTCAGCTGCGAACGCGGTCAGCGCGATAGAGGCCAGCAACTTCAAGCCCATATGGGAAGTGCTGGACGCGCTGAAGTCACACGACGATGTGCTCGCCTGGGACCTGGATCAGATCAGAACTGAGATGGGCAGGACGCCGGGAACCAGCGTCAGCGCAGATGACCTGGGAAAGCTTGGCATCAGCCTTCCTTCCACCGTCGATGAAAGCTTCGGCACTGCGCTGCGCACGTATCTCGTCGAGCAAGTCACCGTATCGTGGAACTTCTGGTTCGGACTGCTCCAGGCCCACGTCCAAGAACACGGAACTGCATGGGTTTCTGCAAAGCATGTCACCCGTGATGGCTACAAGCTCGGCATGTGGATCAACGGGCAGCGCAATGCGAAGCTAAATGGGCAACTCAGCGAGGAGCGCATCAAGCGCCTGGAGTCGCTCCCGGGGTGGGTTTGGGATGCGTACAAGGAGAAATGGGACGCCGGATTCGCGGCCCTGAGGGACTATGTTCAGGCGCACGAAGATGCCAAAGTGCCTATGGCCTACGTCACGCCGCAAGGCTTCAAGCTCGGTGTATGGGTATCTACTGCACGGCGAAAGTGGTCCCTGAACAAAATTAGTCCGGAACGAATCACCAGATTAGAGTCGCTTGCGGGATGGACATGGGAAATGCTCGAGGACTCGTGGGACTTTGGGTTCCGTATGTTGGTTGAGTATGTTACGGAAAGAGGGGATGCCTGCGTGCCGACGAGCCACGTTACATTGAGCGGCTACAAGCTCGGTGCTTGGATTGATCGGCAACGCGGATTGTGGTTGAACCGCAAGCTTGACCAAGACCGGGCAGCGCGGCTGAACAGTCTTCCGGGGTGGTCTTGGGAGCGCAAGAAAATCGCCCAACGACAGACTTTGGAGTGGGACGATGCGTTCGGTCGACTGATTGAGTTCGTGAGTCGCGAGGGTCATGTCAAGGTGCCACGGCGATATGAAGCCATTGATGGTTTTCGTCTTGGATCCTGGGTCAACTACCAAAGAGGTTCGAGAGACACCCTCTTAGACTACCGGAGGAAAAGACTAGAGGAATTACCGGGGTGGCAATGGGCTATTCTAAATTCTAGGCAACTAATTCGCGAGAGTATGCTTCAAGAACTGAGGCAGTTCGTTAAGCGTGAGGGTCATGCTAGGGTTCCTGTAGATTACAAGACGGGAGACGGAGTGCGGTTGGGTGGGTGGGTCCAGAAGCAGCGCTCGAAGGCAGAGCGACTCCCGACGAATTTCAGGTCGCAGCTTGGGGATTTGCCCGGTTGGACTTGGGATGTTCTATCGAATCGATGGGAAGATGGGTTTCAGCATCTGGTCGAGTTTGCTGCCCGTGAAGGGCACGGAAGAGTTCGAGCGGGCTTTGTATCCTCGGATGGATTTCAGCTTGGACATTGGGTTCAGGCTCAGAGAAGACAAAGGGGGAGGGCTCAGGATGAGGAGATCATTGCGCCAAGGCGCTGGAGCGCTTCGCCTGAAGTCGGGCATACAGAGTCCCTTTTTGATGGCGAGGTCAGCCGTGAGCGTACGGCCCGGCTGGAATCAATTCCAGGATGGACTTGGGCACCGAAGCAAGAGAGGTGGGAAATTGGGTTCATGGAGTTGTTGGAGTATGTGAAGGTTCACGGTCACTCGAAAGTCCCACTCAACCACGCAACGTCGCAAGGATTTTGGCTGGGCAGATGGGTGGCAACTGCGCGCAGGAAGATTTTGAGAAATGAACTCAGTCCCGAACGAGCCACGAAAATCGACTCTGTGCCTGGTTGGTCATGGAAAGTCTTGGACGAAGCGTGGGAGGAAGGGCTTCGAACGCTGGAGGGCTATATTGCAACCCGAGGGGACTCAAACATTCCGCGAAGCCATGTAACAACCAGTGGCTTCAGGCTGGGCGCATGGGTCCACCGGCAACGTCGATTGAATGCCGACGGGAGACTCGATCATGATCGAGCAAGACGGCTTGAAGTCATCCCCGTTTGGTCTTGGGAGGGTGAGGTCGGACCTGACGGGAACCTTGAATGGGAGGTCGCATTTAGCAAACTAGCTGAGTTTGCAAGCCGAGAAGGCCATGCGATGGTACCCAGGGACTACGAGACACTGGATGGATTCCAACTTGGAGACTGGGTCAGGTCGCAAAGAAAGTCCCAGGTCAGAGTTCTACCGGATCGTAAGAAGAGGCTCGAAGAGCTTCCGAGTTGGAAGTGGACAGTCCGCATGCCGGCAGAAATTCTTTGGGAAAACGCGTTTCGATCGCTCCTTGAGTATGTAGAGCGTAAAGGCCATGCGAGAGTTGCCAAAGACTTTAGATTGCCGGATGGATTCCGCCTTGGCGCATGGGTTCAAACTCAGCGATCCGAAATAGAGCGACTGTCTGAAGATCGTAGGGTCCGATTGGAAGCGCTCCCAGGATGGACCTGGAATGCACTATCTGACCGTTGGGAGAATGGATTCCGTCATCTCTTGGAATTCTTTCAACGCGAGGGGCATGCAGGAGTCAAGCAAGGCTTTATTTCGGACGATGGATATAGATTGGCATCCTGGGTTCAGAATCAGCGAGCTTGGAAAGAAAGGATGTCCAGAGAGCGCGCAGCAAGGTTGGAGGCAGTGCCCGGCTGGCAATGGGCCGCTGAATCTTTGGAATGGGCTGACTGGATCGGTCTCTTGAAGGACTTTGCCCGCCAGAATGGCCACACAAGAGTGCCTCAGCTCTTCAAGACAAGCGACGGCTTCTTGCTCGGTAGATGGGTCAATTCAAGAAGGTCGACAAGAGATCGGTTGAGCGCGGAGCAGCAAGCAGAGCTGGAGTCTTTGCCGGGCTGGGTTTGGCGCGCAACCTGATGCGTCGACTGACCCTGGCCCCAACCGCGCGGCCAGAGAGACTGGTTGCTGGCAATCTGATCCGGGCCGCGAATAGCTGCTCTGGGTCGATCGGCCGGGAGTGAACATCGACCGACAGCGCCCAGTCTAGGGCCGGTACCCACGCCTACGATCAGTCCTACTCCCCGATCTCCCACCCCGTCCGATAGCCCCCCATGCGCTCGATAAACGCCAGCAACTCCTTGAAAAACGGATGCGCGCCGAGCGTGGACGAATCCCCGACGATCAGCAGTTTGCGGCGGGCGCGGGTGATGCCCACGTTCATTCGGCGGATGTCGGACAGGAAGCCGATGTCGCCCACACGGTTGCTGCGCGTCAGTGAAATCGCAATGATGTCCCGCTCCTGGCCCTGGAACGCATCGACGGTGCCGACGCTGAGCAAGCGCTGCTGCATCAGGCCGTTCAGGTGTTGATTGCCTTCGATGGCGTCCTTCAAGCAGTTGATCTGGGCGCGGTAGGGGGCGATCACACCGATGCTCAGTGGGCGCGGGTCATCCTCGGCGGGGTCAGAGGGCCTCAGCAGCTGGGACAGGCGCTGGAGCAGCAGATCCGCTTCTTCCGGGTTGGCCGTGGAGCGGCTTTCAGGCACGGTGATTTCGAGGAAGCCGAAACCGGCCGTGTCGAGGAACTCAACGGGCAGGTCGGTGGCATAGCGCGGGTGGTAGGCCGCCAGGCCGGCGTCGCGGACGCTGGCGTGCGCCTGCAGTTGCCCGCCGTAGAAGCGCTCGGAACTGAAAGACATGATCTGCTGGTGCATCCGGTATTGCAGGTTCAGCATGCGGGCGGTGTCGGGTTGCCGCTGGATGCACTTTTCAAACAGGGTTTCGCGCAGGCCTTCGCGGGCGGCCTGCTCGCTCTTCACGGTGGGTGGCAACTGGTGGTGATCACCCGCCAGGATGACGCGCTGGCCCTTGGCGATCGGGATCCAGCAGGCCGGCTCCAGCGCTTGAGCTGCTTCGTCGATGAAGACGGTGTCGAAGCTCATGTGCCGCATGTTCCGGTTGCTGGCGCCCACCAGGGTGCAGGTGATGACCTGCACCGATTGCAGCACCTCGTCGGTGATGTAGCGCTCCAGGTCGTCGGCCTGCATGAAGAGCTGCCGGGCTTCGTCCCGCAGCTGCTGGCGCTGCTGTCGTGCCTCGAAGCCAAGATGGCGGCCGGTCTGGCGCGAGAGTTGGTTGGCCTGGTCGCGGTGCTGGTCAGCGGTCTGGCGCAGCGCGCGCATCTTGCTGTAACTGGGGTGTGCCATCACCCGCGCGTCCAGGGTGTGGGCCAGCAGAAGGTCTGACACGCGGCTGGGGTTGCCCATGCGGATGACCTTGACGCCGCGCTCGGCCAGCTTCTCGGTCAGCAGGTCCACCGCGGTGTTCGAGGGGGCGCACACCAGCACGCGCCGCTCGCGCCGGATGGTTTCCAGGATGGCCTGCACCAGCGTGGTGGTCTTGCCCGTCCCAGGCGGGCCGTGGATGATGGCCGCGTCCTGCGCCGTGATCACATGGCGCACGGCCGCCAGCTGTGAATCGTTCAGCGGGCTGGGGTAGAACAGATCACCGGCCTGAGGCGCCACAAAGCGGGCCGGCCGCGCGCCCAGCAGCACGTCGCGCAGCTCGGCCAGGCGGTTGCCGCGCGCGCTGATCACGTCGCTCAGGGCCTGGTCCATCTCGCGGTAGCTCACCTCGTCGAATGTCAGGTCGATGCCCAGCCGGCCGCCCTCCAGCACCCAATCGGGCAGCTCTTCTTTGGTCGTGGTCAGCAGCAGCTTGTTGCGCGCCACGCCGGTCACGACACCGTGGAGCATCGGCGGATCTGCGGCGTGGGCAGGCGCTGCGCCAAACAGGGACGCGTTCCTGCCCACCTGAAAAAGATGCAGGCCTTGCTGGCTGGCGGGGCGCTGCAGTTCCAGCACCAGCTTGCCGCCAAAGCCGATGTCCTCGTGGGTGAGGGTGACGGGGTACCAGGTCAAGCCGCGGCGCTGCCGCTCCTGGATGGTGGCCTTGGCGTTCTTCAGCTTGAACTGCGCCTGGTCTTCCTGCTGCTCCAGCTTCATCAGGGCGTGGACGCGCCGCAGTTCTTCCGTGGTGTCGGGCGCGTTGTTTGGCGTGATGTTGCTCAATGCCGTTTGTCAGCTTTCCAGGTGCCGCCGTACCTGTACAGCGGCTGCGTTTCCACTTTCGCCCTGCAAGCACCGCAGATCAGCACCCATTGGTTGGGGGCGTCATGCACCACGCGGAACAGCGTGGTGCTGACCACTTGGCACAGCCCGCACGCCTTGACGCGGGTTCGCACGGGTTTGGGCATGGGTTCAGTGTCTCAGACCGCGGCGACACAGCCGTCAGTCGCTGCCTTCACTTTGCGGCAGCCCCTTGCGCGCCAGAGCGGCCAGGGTCCGCTGCACGCCGACCTCGGCGGCATCGACCGCCCCAGCGAGGTAGCCTGGGAATGGCCGTGACCATTCGCTGCCGATGCCGACGAGCCGGCCTTGCCATGCACCCTCGTCAGCACTGCGGGCCGGGGCCACCGCATGCTGACCCGTCGCATCCTGATCGTCATGGGTCGCCGTCAGCGGGTCGGCCGCCCAATCCTTCAAAGTGTCGCCCACGGGTGCAGCGGCTTGCTGGCCAAACAGGCGTACAAGCTGCGCCCGGCAGTGGGCGCGCAGGTCCTCGTGGGTGACCTGGCCACGCACCCGCGCCGGCACACCGAGAAAGCCAAACAGCGCGGCATGGCCGCCGGGCATGGACACGTCGTGGATCTCGCCCATCGGGCCGATGCTGCTGCGTGCACTGCCAGACAGCGCCTGATCACGCCAGAACGGCTGGTCATAAACCGCCACATACTTTGCGTGCGGTGCCATCCAGGTCGGCGTGGCCCGCCAGCGGCGCGCCAGTTCGGCCGGCAGCACGGGCTCGAACTGCAGGCGGGTCGCGGCCAGCCGCGGGGGCAACGCCAGCAGCACTTGCTCCACGTGCCACACCGTCGGTTGGCCGTCTGAATCGTCCACCTGCAGTTCGACATGCGTGTCGTCGCAACGCAGGCGCCTCACCGTCTGCCCGGTGCGGACGATGGCCGGGTCGAGCCGGGCGTGCAAGGCGGCGACGAGGGCGCCCGTTCCTCCCACCAGCCGCATCGACGGCGGGTCGCTGGCAAAGCCCGGGGTGCGCAGCGGCGGCATCTGCCGTGAGCGCTCGACGAGCAGGTTGCCGTCTTCGAACTGCGCAAAGCGCTGCAGTCCCAGTTCGGTGATCAACCGGTCCAGCTGCGGCTGCAACGCGGGCCAGAACCAGCTGGGCCCGAGGTCGAAGCGGTCGGGTGCCCACTGCGCCGTGTCCACATCCTGGCCGGCCGCGTCGACCGAGCGGATGCGGCCGCCCAGGGTGGTGCGTGCCTCCAGCAGCACCACGTCGCGCACGCCGTGCTGCACCAGCCGCCAGGCCGCCAGCAGGCCGGCCAGGCCCCCGCCGACGATGGCAACGCGCGCTGTCTGCTTCAAGGCGCCAGCATCGATTCGATGCACCTCACCACGGAGGCAGCCTCGTCCACCGTCGCCAGGCCGTGATCCGCCTGGCCCGCCAGCAGCGCGGCCAGGCCGTCCAGCGTCTGCGCCGTGTTGTCCAGCGGCTCGGAGGTCTGGCCTTGATATTCAAGGCGCGACCATCCGGTCAGCGCCACGCGGCCCCGTTCGCCGATGACCTCGAAGCGGTTGTCGTCGGCGATCTCACCCGCCACGGCGGCGTCCACGATCACTTGCACGTCGCGATGGATCCAGCGGGCGCGCAGCGCGGTCTCGGCCTGCCCCGGTTGGCGCTGCAGATCGACGTCGGCCACCGTGAACGGGCCGAACAGCCGCAGCGCCTGGAATGCGAAGTGCGACAGCACCTCGCGCGTGAAGCCGCCCTCCGTTGGCCCGGCCAGCCAGGTGCTGGCGCCGGCCTGCCAATCACGCGGCCAGCGCGCAAAGCGCAGGCGCACCGTCGCCGAGCGGACCGCACCGAGATCGCCGCTGTGCACGATCTGCTGCATGCGCCGGCTGGCGGTGCCGCGGGCAAAGGGGAAGTTGACAGCAAACGGCAGGCGCGACTGCGCCACGGCGTCACGCAGCGCCTCGGCTTCGGCGATGTCGTGGGTCAAGGGCTTCTCGCAGAAGCAGGCCTTGCCGGCCTGCAGCACGCTGCGCACCGCGCTGGCATGCCAGGCCGGCGGCGAGGCGACGTAGACCACGTCGATGGCCTTGTCCTGGACCAGGCTGTCGGCGTCAGGCGCAGGGCGGGCACCCGGCGCGCGCGCCAGCGCGGCTTGCAGCGCGGTTTGCAGCGCGCTCGGGGCAGGGTCCCAGGCCGCCACCACCCGAAACCGCGGGTGCTGTTGCAGCGCCCCCATCATCCTGCGGCCCATGATGCCTGTGCCGAGAATGCCGACGCCAAAAGAGTTTGTTTGCATGGCCGTGGCCCATTCGTGGAAATACGCGGTGCTCGCCCGCATCGATTCAGGCGATGGACGGCTGATGGGCCGGCGGCCCAGGCCAGCCCCATCCTCACCCACCCAGAATCAAACTCCTCAACCGCTCATCAGTGGGATGTCGCCGCGCCCTCGGGTCACTAATGTCGCTTCAGTGCCATTTGGCACAGCCACAGGATGCCCCATGAATCCCCCCGTCAGCATTGTCAAGGAATGGAACGACACGCTCTTGCGTGCGCTCGAGATCGCCACCGGCACACCGGCCCTGCGCCTGGGGCCGCCCATGGTGGCGCGCCTGGTGGCCATGGTCTACACCGCCGCCTTCCAGGCCTGGGCGCCGTACACGGCCACGGCCACCGCGCCCATCGCGGGCGGGGCGCCGCGGCGGCCGTTGGCGCAGCGCACCGAGCAGAACAAGCGCATCGCCATCAGCTACGCCATCTACCGCACGGCGCTGGCGCTGATGCCCGATGCCCGCATCCGCGCGCTGCTGGATGCGCAGATGCGCGCACTGGGCCTCAGCCTCACGGCCACCGATGCCGTGGGCACGGACCCTGACGAGATCGGCAACGCCGCCGCGCAGGCCGTGCTGGCCGACCGCGCCAACGACGGCGCCAACGCATCGGGCACCGATCCTGGCTCGCCCCCGGGCATCCCCGTGCCGTATGCCGACACCACCGGCTACGCGCCGGTGAACCTGCCCGCCCTGGTGGCCGCCCCCACACCGCGCGACACGGTGGTGGACGTGACGCGCTGGCAGGCGCTGACCTACGCCAACCCGGCCACCGGCAGTGCCGCGACGCCGGAGTTCATCGCCCCGCACTGGAAGAACGTCAAACCCTTTGCGCTGCTCAGCGCCGACCAGTTCCGCCCGCCGCCGCCAGAGCCGGTGCACAGCCAGGCCTTTGTGGACCAGGCCCGCCACGTGGTGCAGGTGCAGGCCCAGCTGACCAGCGAGCAGAAGGTGATCGCCGAGTACTGGGCCGATGGCCCGCGCTCCTGGCTGCCGCCGGGGCATTGGTGCGAGATCGCGGGCCAGGTGTCGGAGCGGCGCTTCCACGGCACGGACGACGACGTGAAGCTGTTCTTCGCCGTGGCCAACGCCATCCTGGACGCCAGCATCTCGTGCTGGGAATCCAAGACCTTCTACGACTACTGCCGCCCGATCACGGCCATCCGCTTCCTGTTCGGCAACACGATGATCGATGCCTGGGGCGGCCCTGGCCGCGGCACCGTGCGGCTGCGTGGGGACCAGTGGCGCACCTTCCAGCGCGACACCTTCCCGACGCCGCCGTTCTCGGAATACACCTCCGGCCACAGCACCTTCAGCATGGCGGCGGCCACGGTGCTGAAGGCCTACCTGGGCAGCGACCGCTTCGAGCTGCACCACGATGTGACCGAGCCGCTGGTGGCCGACCCGGACCTGACCGATCTGCCGCGCCGCATCACCTGGGCCTCGTTCGCCGAAGCGGCCTACAGCGCGGGTGAGTCGCGCCTGTTCGGCGGCATCCACTTCCACCAGGGCAACATGGCCGGGCTGCAGGCCGGCCGCCAGGTGGGGCTGGCGGCCTGGGCCAAGGCGCAGAGCTACTTCTGAGCCCGGCGCTCTGGCGCACTCGCAATCACTTCGTTGGGCGCGCCGGTGCGCAGGTGCCGGCTGAAAAACGCCACGATGCGCTGGTCCACCGCCGGCAGCGCCGCGCGGTCAAAGCCGGGCGGGTCGTTCAGCATCTGGCCCAGCACGCCGTCCAGGCCGGGCGGCAGCGGTGACAGCATCGCGCCGTGGCCGCCATCGGCCAGGTGGGCCACCTCTTCGCAGCGCGGGGCGCAGGCGGCCAGCACGGCGCTGGAGTGGAAGCGGGGCTGCAGCCAGCGGTCGCCGCCCATGGTCACCAGGCCCAGCGGCACCGGCGGCTGGCGCAGGCTCTGCAGGTCGAAGGCGGCAGCCGCAGGCACGGCGGCCACGATGGCGGCCACGCGCGGGTCGGTGTGCTGGCGCCAGGCGGTGTCGTCGTCAAAGCGGCGGTGGATCTCGTGCCGCGCCAGCCAGAGCTTCAGGCCATCGAGCCAGCCGCCGTTCAGCGCGACGATGGGGCCGGTGCAGAAGTGCCAGTCTTGGGCCAGGTTAGCGTCACAGTGCCGCACAAACTGCTGGGGTGACCAGCGCCCACCGGCCAGCGTCAGCGCCGTGAAGCCACCCGCGCTCATGCCGTACACACCCACCTGCTGCAGGTCCAGCAGCGGGGCCAGGCGGGGGTCGCGGGCCACGGCGTCGATGGTGCGGCTCACCTCCTGCGGCCGGCGGTTGGGGCTCTCAAACGTGCCCCATTCGCTGTAGTCCCGGTAGGTGTCGCCCCGGTGTTCGGGCAGCGCCACCACGTAGCCGGCCTGCACCAGGGCCCGGGCCAGATCGGCATGCCCCCAGGGCGCACCACCCGTGCCGTGCGAGATCACCACCAGCCGGCCGTTGCCGCGCACCGGTGTGCCGTTGGGGGCCAGCAGCCGCCGCGTGGCGCCGTGTTGCACCGGCTGCGGCGGGCTGCTGCTGGGGTAGTGCACGGTCACGGGCCGCAGATCGGCCGTGGCGGGCAGCTCCAGCAGGCCCATGCTGGGCGCCGCCCAGGCGGTGGATGCGGCCAGACACAGCCCGGCCAGGGCCAGGCCACCACGGCGGAGGAGGGAGGGGAAAGCTTTCATGGTCACCTCGCAGCGGGAACCGCCCCGCGCTGGTCCACAGCTTCGGCGTGCCGGGCCGGCCTGTCTGGCCGAAGCCCGCCGGTTCAGATCCGCGCATGGCCGATTTCAGGAATCGGCCAGCTTTTGTCGGCGAAAGTCCGTGGGCGTGAGCCCGGTGTGGGCCTTGAAGGCGCGGTTGAAGGGGCCGATGGAGCCAAAACCGGCCTCCAGCGCCAGCGTCAGCACCGGCAGGTGGCTGCGCGCGGGGTCGGCCAGTGCGGCCTGGGCCTCGGCCAGGCGGTGCTGGTTCAGGTAGGCGCTGAAGTTGCGCTGGCCCAGGCGCTGGTTGATCAATCGGCGCAGGCGGTACTCGGGCACCTGCAGCCGGGCCGCCAGGCCGGCGACAGACAGATCCGGCTCCTTGTAGACACGTTGTTCGGCCATGGCGTGGTGCAGCGCGGCGGCCAGGCGTTCTTCTGCGGCGTCGGGTGGGGGCAGGGCGGCGGGGGGTTCGGCCTGTGCTGCGGGCGTGGCGTCTGCCAACGGGGCCACCGGCAATGGGGCTGCGGGCAATAGGGCGGCGGGCGCCGGGCCAGCCGTCAGCTCATCCCGGTGGGCCCGCAGCAGCAGCCAGCAGGCGGCGGCCACCACGCACAGCAGCAGGGCCAGGTCCAGCGCGGCGGCTTCGGGGGCGAGGCGGTTGTCCGGCCGCAGCCGCCGCAGCCAGCCCTGCAGCAGCGTGTAGCCGCAGCCCGCGGCGACGATGAAGCTGCGCAGCCAGCGCCGGCGTTCCACCAGGTCGTCCCGCCAGTGCATCAGGGCGGCGGCCACCGCCAGCAGCGCAAACAACATCGGCAGGGCAAAGATGATCTGGCTCAGCGTCCAGGCCCAATCAGGTGCGCCGCCTACGCACCAGGGCAGCAGCCAGCCGATGTTCAGCACCCCGGCCGCCACCATTGCGGCCCAGGCCCCGCCGTGGCGGACGGCCGGGCGGAAATGGTCGTCGCACAGGCTGCGCACCCACAGCCAGAACAGCACGCTGTTGCCCATGCTCACCCCCACCAGCGGCGCGCGCCACCAGCTGGGCGGTGTGGCCTCCACCGGCGGCCACGCGGCCAGCACCTGCACACACAGGCCCAGTGCCAGGGCCAGGCCAAGTTGCTCCAGCGGCCGCCGCTGCGGCAGCCGCGCCAGGTTGGCGGCCAGCAGGCCCAGGCAGGCGAACATCGCGCCGCGCAAGGCGGCGTCCAGCAGGGGCAGCCAGGGGTCGGTCAGCATGGGCGGGCTCAGGCCGGTGTGGGTGGCTCGGGGTCCTGGAGTTCCTTGAACTTGGCCGCCATCGTCGGGTTGCCGCGCGTGAGTTTCTTGATCGTCACGTCCTGCGCCTTGTCGTTGGCCAGGCGCAGGTTGCGGTCGGTGCCAAGCAGCGCTTCCTTGGTCTTTTGCAGGTGGTCGATGGACTTGTCGATCTCGTCGATGGCGGTCTGGAAACGGCGTGAAGCGAGGTCGTAGTTTTTCGCGAACGCGGTCTTGAAGGTCTCCAGCTCGTTTTCGAAGTTCGTGATGTCGATGTTCTGCGCCCGCACCAGGGCCAACTCGGATTTGTACTTCAGCGAGTTCATCGCCGCATTGCGCAGCAGCGTGATGATGGGCAGGAAGAACTGCGGCCGCACCACGTACATCTTCGGGTAGCGGTGGAACACGTCGACGATGCCGGTGTTGTAGAGCTCGCTGTCGGGCTCCAGCAGCGACACCAGCACGGCGTATTCGCAGCCCTTTTCGGTGCGGTCCTTGTCCAGCTCCTTCAGGAAGTCTTCGTTGCGGTTTTTCGTCGCGGTGCGGTCGCTCTCGTTTTTCATCTCGAACATGATCGAGACGATCTCGGTGCCGGCTTCGTCCTGGTCGCGGAAGATGTAGTCGCCCTTGCTGCCGCTGCGTGCGTCGTTGTCCTTCTCGAAGTAGGCGCGTGGGAATGCGGTGGCGCGGATGCGGTTGAACTCCGTCTCGCAGTGCTGCTCCAGGGTCTCGCCCACCATCTTGGTGGACAGGCGCGCTTTCATGTCACGCAGGCGCTCGATGGCCTCGTCGCGGTCCTTGATCTGCGTCTCGAAGCGTTCCTTCAGTGCCTGTTCGGCCAGCCGCTTTTCCAGCGCGGCGCGCTCCAGGTCGCTCTTCAGCGCCTGGATCTGCGCGGCCTGCGTGGCGGCGGCCTGCTGCAGCTCGTTCTGGCGCAGGGCCTCGGCCAGCTGGGCGGCGGCCAGCTGCTCGCGCCGGGCCTGCTGCAGCTGGTGGGCCAGGGCATCACGCTCCTGCTGCACGGTGTTCAGCGCCTCGGCCACGGCCAGCTGGCGCGCCACGTCGCCGGCGTCGAGCCTGGCCTTCAGGGCCTGGATCTCGCTGTCCTTGGCAGCCGTCTCTCGCTGCAGCGCGCTGGCCACCTGCACCTTGGCCAGCTCGACGGCGCTGCGTTTGTCCTGCTCGGCCAGGGCCAGCCGCTCGTGCAGCTGTTGATCGAAGGCGCTGTCGCGCACCTGCTTCAGGATGTCGGCGTAACCGGCTTCGTCGATCTTGAAGGCTTTGCCGCAGTGCGGGCATTCAATGGGGTGCATGGGGTGTTCGGGTGCGGTGGTCGTGTGCGGGGTGTGTGCGGGGTGTGTGCGGTTTTTTCAGGTGCTGCCCGGGCCGGCCTGGCCGGCCAGCTGGGCCCAGGCCACGATGATCTCGCGGTGCGGCGGGATGTCGTGCAGGAAACCCTGCCGCAGCGCGGCGTCGCCGATGGCCTCGGCCTGGGTCATCAGGGCCGTGTGGGCGCGTGCCAGCCAGCTCTCGGCGCGGGCGTCGCCGGCGTGGGCCAGGGCCTGGTGGCAGGTCAGCTCGATGCGGCGGCCGTCTTCGGTGCTGTCCAGCGTGCCGCCGGTCTTGATGAGATCGAACACCGCTTGCAGCGCGGCCCAGGCCGCGCTGCCGTCGCCCTCGGCCAGGGCCACACGGGCCAGGCCGGCGCTGGCCACATGTTGCTCCGGCGTGTCGATGGTCTGCGCCAGACCCAGCGCGTGCGCAAAGGCTGCGCGCGCGGCGGCAAGCTGGCCCAGCGCCAGCTCGGCATCGCCCAGGCGCAGGCCGGCCAGCACGGCCTGGTAGCGGCCCTGGGTGGATTCGGCAATCGCCTGCGCCGACAGCGCCAGCGCACGGGCCTGCGCCGCATCGCCCTGCCACAGCGCCAGCGTGGACAGGCTGGCCAGGGCGGCACCTTCCAGCGTGCGGTCGCCGGTGGCGCGGAACAGCTGGCGCGCGGCGTCCAGCTCCTGCCGGGCCGCGCCCAGCGCGCCCAGGCTGATCCAGCCGCCGCCCAGGTTGTATTGGCAGATGGCCTCGTTGACACGGTCGCCCACGTCGCGGAAGGCCTGCAGACTTTGCCGGTTCAGCGCCAGCGCCCCGGGCTCGTCGCCCAGCATGCCGGTGGCGTTGGCCAGCGTGTTCAGCAGGCGTGCCTCCACGCCCCGCAGCTGCAGCGCCCGCGCTTCGGCCAGCGCCTGCAGTGCCAGTGCCTGGCCGGCGGTTGGGTCGCCCTGGTGCATCAGCGCCGCGGCCAGCAGCCGCTGCGCCTGCAGCCGCGGCTCAGCATCGCCGCTGGCGGCACAGGCCATGCTGTAGCGGGCCGCACTGGCGGTGGCGGCCCAGTCGCCCATGCGCAGCGCGCGCATGGACTGGCGCCGCGCCACCTCGGCGCGCCGGCCGTCGGCGGCCTGGGGGTCGGGCGAGCCTTGGGCCATCTCTTCTGCCAGTTGCGCCAGCGCCTGCTGGTCACGGCCCTGTTCATCTCGTTGCGCGAGCAGGAAGTAGGTCTGCTCGCGCGTGCGCAACAGCCGCCAGCGCAGCTCGGCCTGCGTGGCGGCATCATCGGCGCTTTCCGCCAGCAGCGCGAGTGCGCGGCCCACATGGGCCAGCACCCGCTCATGCCCGAACCGCGCACCGGCCTGCTCGGCCGCGCGGGTGTGGAAGGCCACGGCCTGCGTGGTGTCGCCCGCCAGCTCGAAGTGCTGTGCCGCCAGGCCCAGCCAATCGCCGGCGCGCAAGCTGCCGTGCGTGGTCTGGGCGGTCTGCGCGGTTTGCGCGGTCAAGTCGGCCAACCACTGCGCCACGCGGGCATGGCCCTCGCGCTGGTCGCGCTTGAGCACGGTGTCGAGCGTCACCTGGTGCAGCAGCTGGTGTTGGAAGCTGTACTCGCGCAGGCCCGCGAGCGCCGCGTCGGCGCGCGGCAGCGCAAGCTCGCGCTGAACCAGCGCCGGCAACTGGGCCGGGGCCTGGGCGTCCACGGCGGCCAGGGCCTGGTCCCAGAACACGGCGCCCACGATGCTGGCCTGCTGCAGGGCGTGTTTTTCCGGGGCCGGCAGGCCGTCCAGCCGGGCCTGCATCACGCCGGTCAGCGTGGCCGGCACCTGGGTGATCAGCAGCCGGCCGGCGTCGACCTGCCAGCTGTCACCGGTGCCAGAACGGGTGGTGATGGCGCCCTGGTCGATCAGCATCTTCACCAGCTCTTCCATGAAAAACGGGTTGCCCTCGGCGCGGCTGGTCAGCAGCGCCTGCAGCGCGTCGGGCACCTCGGGCAGTTTTTTCAGCAGTTCGGCCGCGAGACGCCGGCTGTCGGGCAGGCCCAGCGGTTGCAGGTCGATGCGCTGGTGCAGCTCCCCGCCCGTGCCGCCGTCCAGCCCGCCGTCGTCGTGCCGCTCGAAGAGCGTGGGCCGCGTGAAGGCCAGCACCAGCATCGGCACGTCGCGGTTCACGTCGGCCAGGTGGCGCAGGAAGTCCAGGCTTTCGTCGTCGGCCCAGTGCAGGTCTTCGAGCTGCAGCACCACGGGGTGGCCGTCGCGCGCGCCGACGCGCCGGAACAGCTGCGCGGCGGCGTGCAAGGCGCGGTTGCGGATCTGCCGCGCGTCGTCGAGGATGCCCTGGATGTGCCGGCTGTCGCGCCACTCGATGCCGATCAGGTGGCCGAGCAGGTGGGCGTGGCTCTGGGCCAGGTCCGGCCCGTCGTCGTGCAGGAACAGCGGCACGATGCCGTCTTCCATCTTCCGGCGCGCGGTGTCGACGCTGTCGTCGTCGTTGATCTGCAAACGCCACGCGAGCAGGTCGCGCAGCAGGCCGAAGGGTTGGGTGCCGGTCTGCGGCGTCGCGCGGCCGCGGAACAGGCAGAAGGCCTCGGGCCGGGTCTCGCTCCAGGCCTCGAACTCGTACAGCAGCCGGCTCTTGCCAATGCCGGCATTGGCCACCACCGTGACGGCGGCCAGCCGGCGCTCGGTGAACAGCCGGGCAAAGGCGGCCTGCAGCGTGGCCAGTTCGGCGTCGCGGCCAACCATGCGGGTGGCCACACCTTCGATGCCGCGTGTGCGGATGCGGAACTGGCGCGGCTTGGCGCGCTGCACCAGCCAGGTCTGCAGCGGTGCATCCACGCCCTTGACCTGCAGCGGCGGCTGGGCCTCGACCTCGAACAGGCCGCGCACTTGCGCGTAGGTGTCCTGGCTGATGCGCAGCGCGCCGGCCGGGGCCGTCTGCTCCATGCGCGCGGCGATGCTGACCGGGATGCCGCGGATCGTGCGCTCGGCGTCGACCCCGCCACCCAGCAGCACAGCACCGGTGTGGATGCCCACGCGCACGTTGAAGCCGGTGTGGCCATGCGCGGCCAGCACCTCGGCGCCCAGCGTGCGGCCAAGGGCCAGCAGGGCCAGGCCGCAGGCCACGGCACGTTCGGCATCGTCCTCGCGCGCTTCGGCTGCGCCAAACACCGCCAGGATGTTGTCGCCGGCGTACTGCAGCACGCGCCCGCCGTGTGCATCGACGATGGCCGTGCCGCGCACCAGCGCATCGTCCATCACGGCGGCGATGGCTTCCGGGTCCAGGTGCTGGCCCAGCGTGGTGGAACCCACCACGTCCAGGAACACGATGCTCACCTGCTTCAGCGCCTGCAGCGGTGGCGGGCGGTCCGCAGCGGCCAGCGCCGCCAGCTTGCCGTGCAGCCCCGCGAGCATCGCGTCCACGACCACCGGGCCCAGTGCCGGGCGCTGGTGTTCCAGCGCCCGGATGGCCGCTTCGATCTGCAGGCGTTCAGTGGTCATCTGTGCGGGCATCCCTCACAGATTGGAACATGCGCACGCGGCCCGCCGCGTGGGGTGCGGGGCCGCTTGTCGGGGCATGTCCTACCCCCTCAACTGAGTGCCTGTTGGCGCAGCCGGTGCGGAACCTGCTAGCGTCAGTTACACATCGCCGGGGGTCTGTGACACCCCGTGCATTCCCCCATCCGTCTCCAGGAGTTCCCCTTGAAGCTCAGTACCTTGTGCAGCGCCGTGGCGCTGATGGCCTGCGCCATGACATCGGCCCGTGCCGCCGATGTGGTCTATGCCGGTGACCTGACCCCTGCCGTGCAGACCGGCAGCGCTGATGGTTACAGCTGGTTCTTCGACGATGGCGCGGGCATTCAGTTCTGGCGCCTGTTTGCCACCGCGGGCAGCACCATCACGCTGCAGGTGAACCGGCTGGACGGTGACTTCGACCCCGCGCTGTCGATCTTCAGCGGCGTGACCACCGCCGACACGTCCGAGTTCCTGAGCTACGGTGATTGGGGTGGCCTGGCTTACATCGATTACCTGGACGACGAGAACCCGGCCTTCGTGGCCGGCCCGGCGGGTGACCCGTTCGGCAGCTTTGTGGCGGCCACGACGGGTTATTACACCGTCGCCGTCGGTGGCAGCCTGAGCGTGGACGAAGGCCCGTACAGCTACAACATCAGCGCCGTGCCTGAGCCTGGAACCGCCCTGATGCTGGGCCTGGGCCTGGCTGCGGTGTCGCTGCTGCGCCGCCGTTCTGCTGTCTGACGCCGCCCACAGGAGGAACCACCCCATGCAAAAACACATCCTTGCCGTCGCCATTGCCGGCGCACTGGCCACCTTTGCGGCCGGCGCCCAGGCACCGGCCACCCAATCGGCACTGCAGCACCTGCAGCGCATGCAGAAGCAGCTGGGCCTGAGCGCCGGCGATCTGCGCGAGGCCGCCGCCAGCAGCACCGTCTACAGCGAACACAACCGGGTCACGCACGTCTACCTGCAGCAGTTCCACCGCGGCATCGAGGTCTGGGGCGCCATCGCCAACTTCAACGTGCTGCCCAGCGGCGAGGTGCTGAGCGCCGGCAGCCGCTTCAAGGCCAACGTCGAGCCCGCGGCACGTGGCCAGGCGGCCCGCAAGACCGCCCTGGAGGCCGTGCAGGCCGCCGCCCGCCACCTGAACATGCCGGTGCCGCGTGCGCTGGCCGTGCTGGCGCGCAAGGGCGGTGCCAGCGACCGCCAGACCGTGTCGCGCGGCGGCATTGCTGCGCGTGACATCGACGCCAAGCTGGTGTGGCTGCCGCAGAAGGACGGCGCCATCCGCCTGGCCTGGGCGGTGGAGATCGAGGCCGCTGTCGGCTCTGAATGGTGGACGGCGTTTGTCGACGCCGAGACCGGCGCATCGCTGGGCCGAGAGAACCGCGTGATCGAAGATTCGGCGCATGCCATCGGGCAGGCCATCGGCCGCCCGAAGACGGCCGCCAAGGCCACGATGGCGTCGATCGTGAACTTCCCCGCCACCGACGGTGCCACCTACCGCGTGTTCCCGATGCCGCTGGAAAGCCCGTCCGACGGCGACCGGGTGCTGGTGGACAACGCCGCCTTGCCCTTGGCGTCGCCGTTTGGCTGGCACGACACCAACGCCGTGGCCGGCCCCGAGTTCACGATCACGCGTGGCAACAACGTGCACGCCTACGCCGACCGCGACGCCAACAACTCGCCGGACGCGGGCTCCAGCCCGGAGGGCGGTGCCTCGTTGGTCTTTGATTTCCCGCTCGCGCTGGACCAGGCGCCCATCGTGTCGCAGGCGGCGTTCGTGACCAACCTGTTCTACTGGAACAACATCGTCCACGACGTCACCTACGTCTACGGCTTCAACGAGCTGTCGGGCAACTTCCAGGTCAACAACTACGGCAAGGGCGGCCTCGGCAACGACGATGTGCGCGCCGAAGCGCAGGACGGCAGCGGCAAGAACAACGCCAACTTCGGCACCAGCGCCGATGGACTGCGCCCGCGCATGCAGATGTTCGAGTGGCGCACCGCGCAGCCCAACCCGGTGACGGTGCAGGCGCCGTCGCCGATTGCCGGTGTGTACCAGGCGCCGCAGGCCGGTTTCGGCGCGGCGCTGTCCACGGCCCCGGGGCCGTTGAGTGGCCCGGTGGTCTACATCAACGACGGTGCCGGCGTGTCGGTGAATGACGGTTGTGAGCCCTACTCGGTGCCCGCAGGCTCGATCCCGATGATGGACCGCGGCAACTGCAACTTCACCGTCAAGGTGAAGAATGCGCAGAACGCGGGTGCAACGATCGCCATCGTCGTCAACAACATCGACGGCCCGCCCACCGCGATGGGTGGCAGCGACAACAGCATCACCATCCCGTCGGTGATGATCAGCCTGGCCGATGGCAACCTGTTCAAGGCCAACCTGCCCTTGTCGGTGGTGGTGGCCGACGGCTCCGGCGGCGCCCCGGACCGGGATTCCGACCTCGACGCCGGCATCATCGCGCACGAGTACGGCCATGGCATCTCCAACCGCCTCACCGGCGGACCGGCCAACGTCTCGTGCCTGGCCAACGCCGAGCAGATGGGCGAGGGCTGGAGCGACTGGTTCGGCATGACGCTCACCACGCACCCGACGGACACGCGCCTGACGGCACGCGGGGTCGGCACCTACGTGAGCTTCCAGTCGACGCAGGGCAATGGCATCCGCCCGACGCCTTACAGCACCGACATGGCGGTGAACCCGTCCACCTACCGCTCGGTGGCCGACACCGTCAACATCAGCCAGCCGCACGGCATCGGCTATGTGTGGAACACCATGCTGTGGGAGATGTACTGGAACCTGGTGGACCGCTACGGCTACAAGGCCAACCTCTACCAGGGCTGGCAGGCGGGCGGCAACAACCTGGCGTTCCAGCTGGTGATGGACGGCATGAAGTTCCAGCCCTGCTCGCCGGGCTTCGTGGATGGCCGCAACGCCATCCTGGCCGCCGACGTGGCGCTGACCAATGGCACCAACCAGTGCGAGATCTGGCGCGGCTTTGCCAAGCGCGGCCTGGGTTTCAGCGCCACCCAGGGCAGCTCGAACGACCGCACCGACGGTGTCGAGGCCTTTGACCTGCCGGCGCAGTGCACGGTGGCCAACTTCGGTGGCTTCAAGGCCCCGGTGCGGCCCGCGCCGATGGTGAACCCCATCCAGGGTGGCACCAAGGTGCCGGTCAAGTTCAGCTTGTCGGGCACGACCGGCCTGCCGCTGATGGACAGCCAGCCGGTGGACTGCACCACGCTGGAGACGCTGAACCAGAAGCCGCTGCCCGTGGCCGCGGTGAACATCAAGCGCCAGGGCGATCTGGTGCAGGCCAACTGGGGCACCACGGCCGCCTGGGCCGGCACCTGCCGTCGCCTGACGGTGCGCCTGCCGGCCGCTGAAAACGCCGTGGCGTACTTCAGCTTCTACTGACCGGGTTTCATCCCCGCAAAAAAGGCGCTGCTTCGGCAGCGCCTTTTTTTTGCTCAGGTCTTTATGCGTCTGGGCTTTGCGGTGGCGGCGGGCTCGGCCAGCCAGTCTTCCAGCTTCAGGCCAGGCACGCGGTCGAAGTGTCGTGTGTTGTGCGTCACCAGCGTCAGGCCTTCGGCCAGTGCGTGTGCGGCAATCTGGGTGTCCAACTCGCCGATGGGCGTGCCGCTGCGGCGGTGGGCGTCTTTCAGCGCGCCGTATTGGTCAGCCGCCTGCGTTGTCCAGGCCAGGCTGGGCAACTGGCGCAGAAAGTGGTCGATCAGGCGGCGCCGTCGGTCGTCGTCGGCCATGCCGGCCTGGCCGAAGCGCAGTTCAGCGCGGGTCAGCACGGAGAGCGCCAGTGTCTGCCGCAACAGCCCCTGGTTCACGCGCGCCTCCAAAGCGGCCGAGCTGCGACGCAGGTAGTAGCTGGCGATGTTGGTGTCCAGCAGGTACACCAAGCTCATAGGGCTACCCTCCGCACGGCGTGCTCCGGAATTCGCACTTGGGAGCGGCCCGGCGCGCTCATGGCTGCCAGTCGGCCAGCGGGTCGGCGCGCGGCCTGTCGTCGCGGGGTGGCACAAACTCGTCACCAGGGGGCAGGCTCTGCAGCTCCAACAGAAAGCTGTGAAGCGCGTTGGCGTCGGGCTTGGGTTTCAGTGTGATCTCGCCGGTGTGTTCGTTGCGGGTGATCCAAAGCTCACGCGCGTCCACCCGAAACGCCTTGGGCAGTCGCACGGCCTGGCTGTTGCCGGTGGTGAAGACCTTGGCGGTGGCGGTCATGTGGATCTCCTTCCAGAAAATGGATACGAAAACGTACCTATTCTAGAGGGGCCGTGCCGCCCTGGTCACTGCGTTCAGGCCGGCGCGGCCACGCCCAGCTGCGCGCTCCAGCGCCGCATCTCGGCCAGCAACTCGGGTTCGACCGGGATGCCGCTGGCGCGGCGCTCGGTTTCATGGTCCCGCTCCGGGTCACCCGGCATGCGCGGTGACCCTGGCTCGGCTACCAGATCGGCTGCCATCTGCGCCACGATGGCCGGCAGCAGGGGCCCGCCAAAACGCGCCGGATCGATCACGATGAAAAACGCGCCCAGCCGGCGTGGGGCGTCCAGGTCGCCGTACATCGACGACAGCTGCCGGCCGTAGGCGTTGCCCATCAGCGGGCCGCAGAGCAGGTCCACCATCAAGGCCAGCGCATAGCCCTTGTGGCCGTACTGCGCACCGCCCAGCGGTGTGACGGCCACGGCGGCCTGCGCGTCGGTGGTGGCCTGGCCCTGCGCATCCACCGCCACGTCGGGCGGCAGCGGGTGGCCCTCGCGCTTGGCGTTCATCACGCGGTTCATCGGGATCGAGGTGGTGGCCATGTCCAGGCACACCGGCTCGGCACCCTGCCGCGGGAAGGCGATGGCGATCGGGTTGGTGCCAAAAAACGGCCGCAGCCCGCCGTGCGGCACGGCCACGCTGTCGGCATGTGTGAAGGCGATGCCCACCAGGCCGGCACGCGCCGCCTCGCGCGTGTACAGGCCGATGGCGCCGCAATGCGAGCTGTCGGTGACACCCACGGCGCCGATGCCGGACTCGCGTGCCATGGCCATCGCCAGCCGGTTGGCGCGGAAGGCCACCACATGGCCCTGGCCCTGGCCGCCGTGCAGCAGCGCGGTGCAGGGGCCGGTGCGCTGTTCTTCCATCACCGGCCGGGCCAGGATGGAGCCGCGGCGCATGCGCTCCAGGTAATGTGTCAGGCGCGCGATGCCGTGCGAATCGATGCCCCAGAGGTTGGTCTGCACCAGCGCGGTGGCCAATTCGCGAGCGTCGTCGTCGGGCATCTGCACGGCGCACAAACAGGCGCTGGCCCAGGTGATCAGCGCCTCGGCGGGCACCAACAGGCTGTTGGCGGCAACGGGTTGGCTCATGGCAAGTTTTCCAGGGTCTTGAGCGTGTCGGGTACCCCACGTTCGGCCAGCGAACGCAGCAGCGGTTGCAGGGCGGCGACGAGCGCCGGTGCGCCGGCCAGGTCGCCAAAGACGGGGGCAAAGCGGGTGAGGGCGTCGGCATCACCGCCGGAGCGCAGCCAATGCGCATGCAGATCGGCGGCCATCGGATCGTCCACGCCCGGCTGGCGCTGGTGCCACCACCAGGCGGCCACGGTGAGCGCCAGGCGCGTGATGGGCTGGCCCGCGGCCAGGCGGGCACGCACCGTGTCCAGGATGCGCTGCGGCAGCTTCTGCGAGCCGTCCATCGCGATCTGCGCGCAGCGGTGCGCCAGCGCCGGGTTGGCAAAGCGGGTCAGCAGACGTTGGCGGTAGCCGTCCAGGTCCACGCCGGTGAGCGTGGGCTCCACCTCGTCGCGCAGCAGGGCATCCAGGTGGTGCACCAGCGCGGGCTGTTGCATCGCCACGTCCACCGTGGGCCAGCCCGCCGCCGTGCCCAGGTAGGCGATGGTGGAGTGCGCGCCGTTGACCATGCGCAGCTTGCGGCGCTCGAAGGGGCCGGCGTCGGCCACGAACAACACGCCCGGCCAATCGGGCCGGCCGGCCGCGAAGTGGTCTTCCACCGCCCAATCAAAAAACGGCTCGCCCACCACGGGCCAGGCATCCGACACGCCCAGCGCGGCGGCTATGCGCGCGCGGTCACTGTCGGTGGTGCGCGGCACGATGCGGTCCACCATGCTGCAGGGAAAGGTGCAGCGGCTGGCGATCCAGCGTGCCAGGTCCGGGCTGCGCCGGTCGGCCAGCGCCAGCACCTGGGCCTGCAGCACACGGCCGTTGGCGGGCAGGTTGTCCAGCGACAGCAGCGTCAGCGGCCCGTGACCCAACGCACGGCGCTGGGCCAGGCCCTCGACGATGAAGGCCACCGCGCTGCCCGGGCCGGTGGTGGTGTAGCCCTTTTCGGTGATGGTGAGGCTGACGATGGCCGTGGCCTCGGCCGCGATGCGGGCCACCACGGCGGCGGGGTCGTCCGGCGCCACCAGACATTCACGCACACAGCCGATGAGGCGCAGGTGTTCGCCCGCCGCATCACGCAGCGCCAACGTGTACAGGCCGTCCTGCGGCGCCAGCGCATCGCGGGTGTCGGGGCTGCGCAGCGAGACACCGCTGATGCCCCAGCGCAGAGAATCGCCGCTGTCCAGCGCGTCTTCGGTGGCCACGGCCAGGTGGCCACGCATGAAAGCACCCAGGCCCAGGTGCACGATGCCGGTCTGCAGCGCCTGGCGCGCGTAACGCGGGCTGCGCACGCCGGCGGGCCGCGTGCTGTCGGACAGCCTCACCAGTTCCACAGCGTGCCGTCGTGTTGCAGCCGGTTCACCGGCAGGTAGGCGCGCTGGTACGGGTACTTCGCGGCCAGGGCCTCGTCGATCGTCACGCCATGGCCTGGCACCTCGCCAGGGTGCATGAAGCCCTCGTGGAAGCTGTAGGCGTGCGGGAAGACCTCGTCCGTCAGCGCGTTGTGCGGCATGTGCTCCTGGATGCCGAAGTTCGGCACCGACAGATCAAAGTGCAGCGCCGCGCCCATGCACACGGGCGACAGATCGGTGGCGCCGTGGCAGCCGGTGCGTACCTGGTGCAGCGCGGCCAGATCCGCAATGCGCCGCAAGTGCGTGATGCCACCGGCGTGCACCACCGTCGTGCGGATGTAGTCGATCAGCTGTTCTTCGATCAGCGTCTTGCAGTCCCAGATCGTGTTGAAGATCTCGCCCACCGCCAGCGGCGTGGTGGTGTGGCGGCGGATCAGGCGGAACGCTTCCTGCGCCTCGGCCGGCGTCGGGTCTTCCATCCAGAACAAGCGGTGCGGCTCCAGGTCCTGGCCCAGGCGCGCGGCTTCGATGGGTGTCAGGCGGTGGTGCACGTCGTGCAGCAGCTGCAGCTCGTCGCCCACGGCCTGGCGCACGGCATCAAACAGCTTGGGCGCGTGGCGCAGGTACTTGGCGCTGTCCCAGTCCTCTTCACTCGGCAGCGCGCCGTCGGCGGGTTCATACGGGCCGTTGCCGCGCGCCACGCCGTAGACCTTCTCCAGCCCCGGCACACCACTTTGCACGCGCACGGCGCGGTAACCCAGCGCCACCTTGCGCTGCACTTCTTCCACCGCGTGGCCGATGTCGCGGCCGTTGGCGTGCGCGTAGACCAGCACACGCTCGCGGCTGGCGCCGCCGAGCAGCTGGTAAAGGGGCAGATTCGCAGCCTTGGCCTTGATGTCCCAGAGCGCGGTGTCCACCGCGGCGATGGCGCTCATGGTCACCGGCCCGCGCCGCCAATAGGCGCCGCGGTACAGCAGCTGCCAGGTGTCTTCGATGCGGTGCGCGTCGCGGCCGATCAGCATCGGCAGCACATGGTCGTTCAGGTAACTCGCGACCGCGAGTTCACGGCCGTTCAGCGACGCATCACCCAGCCCGGTGAGGCCTTCATCGGTCTCGATTTTCAGCGTGACGAAGTTGCGGCCGGGGCAGCAGACGATGACCTTGGCGTTGGTGATCTTCACATCACGGCCCCGAGTTGCCAGGGCACGAACTCGTTCTGGCCGTAGCCATGCCGTTCGCTCTTGGTGCTGTGGCCCGAGGCCGTGGCCAGCATCAGGCGGAAGATGCGCTCGCCGGCTTCGTCCACCGTCTCCAGGCCGTCGACGATGCCGCCGCAGTCGAGGTCGATGTCGTCTTCCTGCTTGCGCCACAGCGCGGTGTTGGTGCTGAACTTCAGCGACGGCGACGGTGCGCAGCCGTAGGCCGAACCGCGCCCGGTGGTGAAGCAGATCAGGTTCGCACCCCCCGCCACCTGGCCGGTGGCGGAGACGGGGTCATAACCCGGCGTGTCCATGTAGACAAAACCGCGTGCCGTCACGGCCTGGGCGAACTCCACCACGTCCACCAGGTTGGTGGTGCCGCTCTTGGCGATGGCGCCGAGCGACTTTTCCAGGATGGTGGTCAGCCCGCCGGCCTTGTTGCCGGCCGAGGGGTTGTTGTCCATCTGCATGCCGTTGCGCGCGGTGTAGGCCTCCCACCAGCGGATTCGGGCCAGCAGCTTGTCGGCGATCTGCGGGCTCACGGCGCGGCGTGTCAGCAGGTGTTCACCGCCATAGATCTCGGGTGTTTCGCTCAGGATCGCGGTGCCGCCGTGGCGCACCAGGCGGTCCACCGCGGCGCCCAGCGCCGGGTTGGCGCTGATGCCGGAATAACCGTCGCTGCCGCCGCACTGCAGGCCCACGGTGAGGTGGCTGGCCGGCACGGGCTGGCGCCGCACGCGGTTGGCCTCGGGCAGCATGCGCTTGATGAGTTCGACGCCATGCGCCACGGTCTTGGCCGTGCCGCCGGTGTCCTGGATGCTGAAGGTGGCGAGGTTGGCGCCTTCGCTCAGGCCTTCCTGCGCGATCAGGCCCTGGATCTGGTTGGTCTCGCAGCCCAGGCCCACCACCAGCACCGCGGCGAAGTTCGGGTGGCGCGCGTAACCGCCCAGCGTGCGGCGCAAGACCTGCAATTCTTCGCCATCGCTGGCGGTGGCGCAGCCCATGCCATGCGTGAGCGCCACGATGCCGTCGACGTTGGGGTAGTCGGCCAGCGCTTCCGGCCGGATGTCGCGCCGGAAGTGGTCGGCGATGGCCCGCGCCGCGGTGGCCGAGCAGTTCACACTCGTGAGCACACCGATGTAGTTGCGTGTGGCGATGCGGCCATCGGGCCGCACGATGCCGTCAAAGGTGGCGGGTGCATCGACAAACGCCGTCGGCGTCACACCCGCGCCCACCTCGTGCGCGCGCTCGAAAGCGCTGAAGGCCAGGTTGTGCGTGTGCACGTGCTGGCCCGGTGCAATCGGCGCGGTGGCCACGCCGATGACCTGGTTGTAGCGCCGCACCGGCTGGCCCACGGCGATGGCCGTGGTGGCCACCTTGTGCCCGGGCGGCACCAGGCCGGCGACGGTGACCCCTTCACCTTCGAGCACCGTGCCGCCCAGCAGCTGCCGGCGGGCGATGACGACGTTGTCAGCGGGGTGGATGCGGATGAAGGGGTTCATGCGGGGCTCTCCTGTCGGCTTCAACCGTCGATCAAAGCCGGGTCCCAGGCGTGCACGGTCTGCCGCTGCTCGCCGAGTTTTTCGATGCCCAGGCGCACCACATCGCCGGCCTTCAGGTAGACCGGCGCAGGCTTCACGCCCATGCCCACGCCGGGCGGCGTGCCGGTGGTGATCACGTCGCCGGGTTTGAGCGTCATGAAGCGGCTCAGGTAGCTGACGATGGTGGCCACGCCGAAGATCATGGTCTGCGTGCTGCCGTTCTGGTAGCGGTGGCCGTTGACCTCCAGCCACATGGCCAGGTTCTGCGGGTCGCCCACCTCGTCGGCCGTCACCAGCCATGGGCCGATGGGGCCGAAGGTGTCGCAGCCCTTGCCCTTGTCCCACTGGCCGCCGCGCTCGATCTGGTACTCACGCTCGGAGACGTCGTTGATCGTGCAGTAACCCGCCACGTGCTTCAGTGCATCGGCCTCCGACACATAACGTGCGGTGCTGCCGATCACCACGCCCAGTTCCACCTCCCAGTCGGTCTTGACCGAACCCTGGGGCAGCACGATGGGGTGGTGGCAACCCACGGCACAGTCGGGCGACTTCATGAAGACGATGGGCTCTTTGGGGATCGGCAGGTTGGACTCGGCCGCGTGGTCGGCAAAGTTCAGGCCGATGGCCACGAACTTGCCCAGGCCGCTCCAGGGCACGGCCAGCCGGCCCTGCGGCACGACGGGCAGGGCGTTGATGTCGATGGCGCGCAGGGCCGCGAGGCCAGCGGGTGAGAGCGTGGCGGGCGTGATGTCGGCCATCAGCGCCGACAGGTCACGCACCTGGCCCTGGCTGTCCAGCACGCCGGGTTTCTCTTGGCCCTTGGGGCCGTGTCGCAGCAGTTTCATGTTCTTGTTCCTTTCAAGTGGTGATCAGTTGGACCAGCCGCCGTCGATGACTTGCGCGGTGCCGGTGGTGAAGGCCGATTCGTCGCTGGCCAGGTAGACCGCGAGTGCGGCGATCTCGCTCACGCGCCCCAGCCGGCCCATGGGCTGGCGGGCGATGAAGTTCGCTTCCACCTGGGCCAGGGTCTGGCCGCTGGCCTGGGCCTGGGCCGCAATGCGGTCGCGCAAGGAGGGCGATTCCACCGTGCCCGGGCAGATGGCGTTGCAGCGCACGCCCTGGGTGATGAAGTCGGCCGCGACGGCCTTGGTGAGGCCGATGACCGCGGCCTTGGTGGTGCCGTAGACAAAGCGGTTGGGCGCACCCTTCAGGCTGCCGGCCACCGAGGCGATGTTGATGATGGAGCCGCCGCCTTTTTGCAGCATGCCGGGCAGGAAGGCCTGGATGCAGCGGAACTGCGAGCGCACGTTCAGGTTGAAGGCAAAGTCCCAGTCGGCTTCGGTGCATTCCAGCACCGTGCCGGCGTGCACGAAGCCGGCGCCGTTGAACAGGATGTCCACCGGGCCGTGCGCCGCCGCGGCGGCTTTGATCGCAGCCGGGTCCAGCGCGTCCAGGCGCACCGTGGTGCAGCCTTGCAGCGAGGCCAGCAGCTCGGTGTTCAGGTCGGTGGCGATGACGTGGGCGCCTTCGCGCACGAAGGCTTCTGCCACCGCACGGCCGATGCCCTGGCCGGCGGCGGTGAGGAACGCGGTTTTGCCTTGCAGTCTCATGTCTGTCCTTGTGTGATGTGGTGGGTGGCGCTGGCGCGCCGCTGGATCGCGTCCCAGTCCCAGGTGATGCCCAGGCCGGGGGTGTGGGGGGCCAGGGCCAGGCCGTCCTGCACGGCCAGGCGGCTGCTGGCGATGGCGTCGAGCTGCGGGATGTACTCCACCCACGCGGCCGACGGCACGGCCGCGCACAGCGACACGTGCAGCTCCATCAGGAAATGCGGGCAGACGGCGAGGTTGTGCGCTTCGGCCAGGTGGGCGACCTTCAGCCATGGCGTGATGCCGCCGACGCGGGCCACGTCGACCTGCAGGATGTGCGCGGCGCCCTGGCGCACGTAGTCGGCGAACTGGCCGATGGAATACAGCGATTCACCCACCGCGATGGGCACGGCGCTCTGGGCGGCCAGGCGGATGTGGCCGCTCAGGTCGTCGGCCGGCAGCGGCTCTTCGAACCAGGCGATGCCCAGGGCCGCGTAGTGCGGCGCGCGGCGCAAGGCTTCGGAAAGCGTGAAGCACTGGTTGGCGTCCACCATCAGCTCGAAGCCGTCGCCCACGGCGTCGCGCACGGCTTTCAGTCGCGCCACGTCTTCGCTCAGCTGCGGTTTGCCGACCTTGAGCTTGGCGCCGCGAAAGCCCGCCTGCTGCGCGGCCACGGTTTCAGCGACCAGCGTGTCGGTGGGCAGGTGCAGCCAGCCGCCCTCGGTGGTGTAGACCGGCGTGCCGGCTTTGGCCCCGCCGGCGGCGCGCCACAGCGGCTGCCCGTCGCGCCGGCATCGCCAATCCCAGAGGGCGGTGTCTATGGCGGCCAGCGCCAGGCTGGTGATGGCGCCGACCGTGGTGGCATGCGTGGCGAACATCAGCTCGCGCCAGAGCTGCTCGATCAGCGCCGGGTCGCGTCCGATCAGACGCGGCGCCAGGTGGTCGCGCAACAGTGCGATGACGGAGGAGCCGCCGGTGCCGATGGTGTAGCTGTAGCCCGTGCCCTGGCTGCCGTCGTCGCAGGTGATGCGCACAAACGGCGTCTCCTGCACGACGAACGACTGAATGGCGTCGCTGCGTGGCACGGGGGGTGGCAGGTTGACCTGCAGTACTTCGACAGACGTGATCTTCGCCATCTCAGGCTCCGCGCAGTGGCGGCCAAGGGCTGTGCGGGCAGGGCACGGCGCGCGATGGTGGCGGTCGGCGCCGC
>JADMJD010000170.1:0-1269 GCA_018780805.1 Rubrivivax sp.
ACAACCTGCGCGGGCGCAACTCGCACCATCAAGCCGAGACGCTGTTCAAGGCCTTCGGTCGTGCACTGCGTATGGCCGTTGAAGTTGATCCGCGCATGGCCGGCCAGATGCCGTCCACCAAGGGCTCTTTATGAGCCGCTTCGTTATAAAGAGCGCGCTGTGACCTCAGTCGCTGTCCTCGATTACGGCATGGGCAACCTGCACTCCGTCGCGAAAGCGCTGGAGCAGGTTGGCGCATCCCGCGTCACGGTCACGGATGATCCGGCGGTGATTCGCGCGGCCGATCGCATCGTACTGCCCGGTCAGGGCGCGATGCGCGACTGCATGGCGGAGATGCAGCGTCATGGCATCGAAAGCGTGGTGCGCGAGCTGGTGCAGCAGAAGCCGCTGCTCGGCATCTGTGTCGGTATGCAGGCGCTGCTCGGTCGCTCGGATGAGAATGGAGGGGTCGATGGCCTCGGCATCTATCCGGGCAGCGTGCGCTTTTTCAACGATGTACCGGCGGTGCGCGAACAGCGCCTGAAAGTGCCGCACATGGGCTGGAACAATGTCCGCCAGTCGCAGCAGCACGCACTCTGGGACGGCATTGCCGACGGCTCGCGTTTCTATTTCGTGCACAGTTATTACTGCGTGCCTGAGCGCCCGGAGCTGAGCGCCGGCGAGTGCGAGTACGGTCTGCCGTTCTCCTGCGCCATCGCCGAGGGCAACCTCTTTGCCGTGCAATTCCACCCGGAAAAAAGCGCGAAAGACGGTCTGCGCCTGCTGCACAACTTTCTCAACTGGAGACCCTGATGCTGATCATCCCCGCCATCGACCTGAAAGACGGTGCCTGCGTTCGCCTCAAGCAAGGCCGCATGGAAGACGACACCGTATTTTCGGATGACCCCATCGGCGTGGCAGCACAGTGGGTGGCGCAGGGCGCTCGCCGTCTGCATCTGGTCGACCTCAACGGCGCTTTCGCCGGTGAGCCGGTGAATGGCGAGATCGTGCGGGCGATTGCTACGCGCTGGCCACGGCTGCCGGTGCAGATCGGCGGCGGCATCCGCTCGTTGGAGACCATCGAGGCCTATGTTCGTGCCGGCGTGGCGTACGTGATTCTCGGCACCAAGGCGGTGAAGGAGCCGAGCTTCGTGCGCGAGGCCTGCAAGGCGTTTCCGGGCCGCGTCATCGTGGGCATTGATGCGAAAGATGGCTGGGTCGCCACCGATGGCTGGGCGGAAGTGTCGAGCGTGCAAGCGGTCGATCTGGCGCGCCAGTTCAAGGCCGATG
>JADMJD010000170.1:1279-1544 GCA_018780805.1 Rubrivivax sp.
CATCAGCGCCATTGTCTACACCGACATCGCCCGCGACGGCATGATGCAGGGCGTCAATGTCGAAGCCACCGCGAAGCTGGCGCGCGATTCCGGCCTGCCCATCATCGCCTCCGGCGGCGTCACCAATCTCGATGACATTCGCGGCTTGCTGCGCGTGCGTGGCGATGGCGTCATCGGCACCATCACTGGCCGCGCCATTTACGAAGGCACGCTGGATCTGGCCGAAGCGCAGGCGCTGGCTGACGCCTGAGCCGGCCAGCTCACT